>JANNJZ010000023.1:0-8843 GCA_031396065.1 Pyrinomonadaceae bacterium
CCCGGGGTCCCCAGCCGGGCAGCCCGGCTGGGGTGGCTATGAGGTTACCGCACTCCAAAAGCATTCGGCTGACGGTGCTATGGATCTCTCCGCCGATGGCGATACTCCTGGCCGCACTCACAGACGTCCTTTCGCTCATTATTTGGCTAGGCCTCTGTAGCAGTCTTGAAGCCGATTTGTTTACGCGGGCGAGTTGGCGGCTCGTTCAGTTTCTTGAGCTCATCAAAAACAATCGTGAAGTATTTATCGTGAGTTGCAAGCTTGCGAAGAACAGCCGCGAACCTCCGATTGAGTTCTTCGTTCGATTCTAATAACTGTCTGAGCTTTACGAAGGCACGCATGATCGCAATGTTGACCTCGATTGCTCGCTCGCCGTTAAGAACACTCGACAACATCGCGACACCCTGTTCGGTAAATGCGTAGGGCAAATAGCGCCGCCCGCCGCGTGCTCTCTTTGAGGTCGCAATTTGCGACCTCAAAGATTCTGGGGTCAGCTTTGAGGTTGCAACTTGTGACCTCAAAGATTCTGCCTCCTCGGTCGTTAGCTGAAACCTGAAGTCTTCAGGAAACCGTTTTAGGTTGCGCCGGACTTGCTGGTTAAATCGTTTCGTAGTGACTTCATACAACTCGGCCAAATCAGCGTAAATCATGACCTTTTGACCGCGAATCAAATAGATTCTCCGTTCGACAATCTGGACGGAGACGGAGACGCTGCTCTTCTTCGGGCTCTTTCTGGTAGGCATAACGCGGAGAGTAACAGCCGAAACGAAACGAATGGAAGGCCTACCGGCGCGACCGGCCAGCCCATCCATGCAAGTTCTTTTTCATGTCAGTATTTTGTGGGCGTGATTTTGATTCTCGCCGGCGGCGTGCTTACTCGTGAATAAGAAAGGGCCGTTTGGAGGATTGAACGATACTTTGCTGTTGGCAATCTGTGCGGTTGCTGCGGTCAGCACTAGAGTCGACCCTTTGGAGTGCGCTGATCTTGTCAGCGCTTTGGTATTCGGCGACCTGTCGCCGCCGTCACGCAGATAACCTGCTTCTCACGGGATGCAGTGGGACTGCGGCGACAGGTCGCCGAATACCAAAGCGGTAACAGGTTACCGCACGCCAAAAGCATTCTGCTGACGGTGTTATGGATCTACCTGCCGATGCTCCTCGCCGCGCCCACAGACGTGGTTGCGCTGAACTTTTTCTTCGACACCCTGCTTTTCTGCGGAGCCATTGTGCTGTTGGCGAACTCGATTGACAAAGAACCAGCGCGGATTAGTGCTGCGACTTTCGGGAGGGGCGTGAAGTCAATTGCGCGAAAACTATTGATCATTACGGCAAACGGATTTACGGCTTGCTGTCGTACCTCGTCACCGCGAGGTGGTGATCTCCTTACGGTGTTGTTAGACTTTCTTAAGTGCCTGCGGAAGAAATGCATCGATCTCCTCATCTGAGAAAGTCAGATCTTCATATTGCTTGAGGGCTTTCTGCGCCTTCTTGTAGGCGTGAAACGTAGTGCTTGGAGCTCCTGAGTAAACAGAATGGAGATCTTCAAGCAGGTCATCCCGTTCCTTTTGCAGCCCTTCAATAGGTTTTTCCCCCATACGTAGATCAGTAATAAGCGAAAGGTACTTCTCCCGGATAATCCACAGATCGGCTCCTGCTTGCCTGTGCTTCTGCGAAAGCTCGCCCAAGTCGTAGTCCTTTGTGTAGGCATTTAAAACGAGCAAAACTGTCGACACGATCACTCCGAAAATTGCTCCGACATTACCTGCGCCCAAGATGGCGGCAATAAAGCCACCCGTTGTTATTGCAGAGAGAACGATCTGCCAGAGCTTAACTCTTGAAAGTCGCGTTAGAAGAATGTCGGCGGCCTTTTCGTGCGTTTTATGCGTGTACACAACTCGCCCAAAACACTCGCGCAACTGGCCTTCGAGGATAGCTCTTGAGTTTGGCGTGTCTTCAGTTTTGGAATGAGGTTCCAATGTTTCTCGGCCCTTCCTTCCTACCCATGCGTGTTGGCCTGGGGCGCGCGATTATCAGATTAACCGTTCGTGCTAATCGGGACATGAATTCGATCCTTAGCGACCACCACGCCTTGCTTTATTCCATAGCACTCGACGATATGGTCGCCTATAAATCGAGTTGATTCTGTCTTTCTGTGTTTTCCCTGGTCAGCAACGATCTGCCCTCGTATCTGGTTACGCCGGCGGGCTTCGTCTCCCCTATTAAGAACCTTCCATTCGATCGAATATTCACCGGGCACATCTATCTCGACAATCTCGAACTCAAGCGTTTTCGTCGCCAGCAAAGGGAATTTTCTTTCGAGCATCTCTCTTAAGCGATTCTCCCGAAATCCGTTTTGCTTAACATCGCAGTCAATCCTGAGTGTGTAACGAATATCAACGGGATAACGATCTTCGATGAACTGTTCGGTATCCTGCCAAGTTCTTGCTTTGCTTGCGGCAATAGTTTCTGCGACGGCCTCTCCGCGTGCAGGAAATGGGCGACCATATACTTTCTTCCATTTGTTGTTAACGCCATCGGTATTTTCCGCCTCTATAGCCTTAAGGCACAAGTTATAGGCTTTTTTTGCTTTCTTCTGAAAAGCCTTCTTCACCTTGACGTGCTGATTACTTCCAGGTGCATTGTAGCGGTCTTGCTTTGGGAGTTCAGAGAGATACTTAAAGAAGTCCCGGCTCATCCAATCGTAATAAAGGAAGCTTTTTGTATCATACTCACTTGTCGAATTCAGGAAGTTGTAAGCGAGAGTGTCTATAAGGAGGCCACCCATTCCAACGCCATGTTTATTGCGCCATGCACGAGCCATCTTGCAGAGACGCCGGAGGTTGGAATTCTTCTCTTGGTCTAACTGCGCGATAGCATTCATTTCCTCGCGGGGCTTTGTAATCTTCCAAGCGCCTCCATTCTTTGTGTCTGGATACTTATAGGTCGCATCATCTTGTTCAAACACGGGCTGAACCTCCACGTGGAAATTCGTATATGTAACAGTAACAACGAGGCGGTCGACCTGAACGTCCGTCGTTGGATAGCGGGTCAAGATGGCTTTTTTCACATCCTGTAGAAGTTTTAGTTGTTTATTATCTTCGTAAGTCTGCCACTTCGACTTGGGCATGATGTAGAGCATGTCCAGATCCGAGATTCCGTTGATCCCAGTTTTCCTCCCAAAGGATCCGACTTGCAGGGTATTGGCAGTCTTTGACTCTGTGTCGCGGAATTCCTTGATGTGAGGGGGTTAAACGTTGGCTCTTCTCACTTCGTTGACGTTTGGTTTGACGAAAATGATCGCGCGTCTGGGTAAAATTCGGCCCAGCTCGTACGTCCGACAGACGACGAACTCTCGCCGGCACGCGCGATGCCATCTGCGAGGGCTGAAGTATCCAACTGGCGACTTTCAGTCTCTCGAGCCAACCCGGCATACGGGCTGGGTATTACTTCCAGTAAGTCACTGATCTTGCAATCAAAACTGCTGCAAATTGCTTCCATAGTTTCCAAACGAAGCATTTTGGGATTGTTCAAAAGTTCGGCAATAGCCTGAACCGAGATTTTGTATCCAGTGCGCCTGTAGATCATTCTACTGATGTCAGTCGGCCGCGTTTGATCACGCTCCCTTCTTAACCATTCTCGTAGCTTCCATTTTATTGGCATGCACTCGCTCCTTGTTTGTTAATGTTCGGATCTAGAAAGATATCGAGGATATCTGATTGTGCCTCTTCCACATCGTCATCTGTCGCCAAGAGGTAAGGAGCAACCGAACTTGGATATGTATGACCAAGTTGTTTTAGAAGCTTGCGATAACCAAGCGGGTTTTTCTCGACTTCAATAGTCGCGTACGTGCGCCGAAGGTCGTGGGGCTTAAGGTCTAAGGGCACATCTACGCCGGCTTCCCTCGCCTTCCGAACCATCGCCTTGAAGGACTTCCAGAACGCATTGCTCTTGAACTGCGTTCCAGCTTCGTTGATGAAGAGATAGTCTGAGCCGGATGCCGCTTGAAACATGGGTCGAAAGACCTTTTCAAAGACCCTTAGCACTTCGATTGACAGTGGACTCAGATTAATCCAGCGAATACGCTTGCCACTCCCCGGCTTACCCTTGCCGAATACTCTTATCCGACCTTTCACCCAGTCGATGTCGCAGCTCTCACGTATGCCAAGTACTTCACTTATGCGTGCGCCCGTTTCTGCCTTAAGTATTACGATTGTGTAATTCCGCGCCGCTACATAAGGCACACCATGGCCAGGCAGATATATTGTTCGTAAGGACTCATAAAACTCGTCTCGCAGAGGCATCGATAACGCGTACCGTGGTTTGCGTGGCTTGTCCTGGCAATGGATGGGGAGGTCATACTTAGTGAAGGTGGATCTAATTGGACCATATTTCTCATCGATGGTTACCTGAGAGTTGTCAGCCAGGTTCGGCCTGGCAACCACGTAGTCGCAAAAATTTCGGAGGTGGATCATGTATTGGCGCAGGGTGTCAGGGGCCAAGTTGTCCTGAAGCAGCGAGGTAATGATTAAGCCACGGCGGGATGAACCGAGCTCTGGATGCATGATCTCCCAATAGAGAAGTTGTCTGCGCCCTTTTTCATGAGTAGGGTCGTCGATCTCAACCCGCTTGAAGATTCGATTTAGAGCTGATTTGATCTTCTTGATGCTAGTGTCTTCACTATAGCCACGGAAGATGCAGTTCCGTAGATATTCGTCGATCTTGTTATTGTGATCCGCAATGCGTTCCGCCCATGGGATTAGCCGCAAGATTTCGTCATGTTCGCGATCTGAGTTGTTTGACTGTGTCATAGAAGCTGTTCCTTTTCTTGAAGCTGTTCCTTTTCTTTTGGTTTGTTGAAATTAACCTTCGCTTGGTTTTGTCAGGTGGCGCTTGTGGTTTGATGGCCTCTCTTTGAGTGTCATCCTTTTGATTCTAAAAGCCGTTGCCGAAAAATTGCCGGAGGCTTTGCTCCGCAATTTATCCAGACGACTCTTGCCACTAGGAGCTTTTAAGTTTCCTCTCGCCACGATTCACCGCAGAGCAATCGCAATACCACTCGGCGCTTAATTCGCAGTTCATTGCTTTCATTCAATTACAAGAGTCCACCACATCCAGCACTCTCGCGCAGAAAGTGATCTCACAATCTCATTGTGGGATGTGACTGTAGTTGCGACTGCAAAACTTCGTACTCCGTGAGTTCTTTTTTTTATTTTGCGTCAACTGACGAGTAGAATTTTTCGGTTGGAATAGCCCAGCGGTTGGATCACTGTTAGAGATCTCTAACACCCCTCTTGTCAATTTGTGGCTCGAGCAGTCATCGGGGCTTCCAACGAATGGTTGACGTTTCGAGGAACGCTGATCTATGAAATCTTTTGCAATCATGTTGAAGTCGAAGTTCAATGGTTCCTCTTCGCAAACGAAATTCTTTTTGGATGATGCCTCTGGCCACAGTCGGAAGTGTGTGAACGGCCGAGGGTGTGCTAGCGAACCGCGCACCCTTTTTGAAACTTTACAGCCCTAAACAGCAACAATGTCGCTTGAAAGCCCCGAATTCATTGGGTCAGAAGGGGGTGTTTACGATCTCTAACACCCCTACATCTAAAATGTCACTTGCCGGGCAAAGGGAAGGACGCTGTCGGCGAACGCGCACACTTCAGAGGCTTTTGTGTTCTTGTGCGCGGACAGGCCCGTGAGAATTGAGAGCCAATATTGTTCAGGAACATACCTCTAGGAAGCAATATGGTTCCGGCTCAGCAGACGCGTTTTGTAATAAACCCAAGTCGCCACCTCTAGTTGGGATCTTCTTTGTGTCCGCAAGTTCGACAAAACACCTGATCGTCATCACGAATTGGGAGTTGGAGGTCAAGCTCTCGATTAGTGTTGGAGAACAAGAACACTAACGTTGAACTGCTGTTCGCATTCGCGGTTAACGATTAAGGCGAGCGGTCTTGAGAGCTGAGGTTGATTCACAACACACTCAGTGATCCGACCCTCGCTGTGGGCCTTTCATTAAGAGTTCCTGAAATAGCAATAGGAAGTGGAAGGTTTTCTTTACAGCGCAGGTTTTCTTTACAGCGGCAGGTTTCCTTTACAGCGGAAAGTTTCCTTTACAGATATGGCTGACAAAATTCCTGTCTGACCGATCTAACGTCTTCCTTCGAAAATTCTTAAACACAAGCACTTCTTGCGTTACGTAACAGTCGGCTGATCACTTCCGCTCTTCTCGCCTTTGTATGGCATGTTCTTTGTAGAGGAGTTGGTCGATTGATAGCGGCGTCTGGAGCTGGGCTAATAAAGACGTCGCTAAATGGATGAAGCCGGCGCCTTAATAGACGAGCTGAAATAAAAGCTCTTCTGAGCCGCTTGTAATCGCAATCCGGAGTAATCGAGGCATGAAGATTTTTCAGAAAGAATCTGTGAGGGAACGGAAAATAGAAATGTTTTTTCTTCTTACCCGGATGCAGTGGTCATCCTCGCGGTCAAAACGGGCCCTTCTACCATCAGGGGTGTTAGCGAACGCTAACACCCGTACTCGCAAAAAGAAACACCTATGAGCATAGAAAGCAAAGATGATTTTCTCGTCCTTCTTGATGAACGAATCAGAAGAATTTCGAAGGAGGTCGCTGCCGAGTTAGTCGGCCAGCCGAGTCAATCTTCAGATCCTTTGATAGAGGACATCGAAGCAGCAAACATTCAAAAGGCGTTGCAGCGAATAATGGTCAAGGAGTTCATTTCCATAAGGGAGGCTCATCTATTGCTCTGCTGCTCGGACGGTCATATTCGCAACCTGGTTGATAAAGCCCGGAAGAAGAAGACTTCACATCCCATCCCTTTTCTCGATTTGGACGGTGTCACGGTGTTTCAACGGGTCAAGCTCTTAGAGTGGGCAGAACAACCAAAGCAAAAGTTACGCGCCGCAAGCTAGTGTACTGCGTCGGCTATTACGTCACATCGAAAGGACACGGCAGATCGGGAAAATGGCCCAAACAGCGCGATTCATAAGTTTCAGTCTGTTAGACGCACTACACTAGGAACCTTCTGCCTCGAGCCGGACCGACGCACCTAAGTCTCAACCGCGAGCAAGCGAATCCTGACCAAAAGCCACCCATGGCCATAGCTTCTCAAAGATGTCTGCACCCCCAACTAACAAATGTGGCGGGAACCGAGCTACGACAAGCCATCAGAAACAAACGTGCTTCTCGAGTGCAAAGAAGGACTCGACTTCGCCCAGCTGCTTGAGCCGAGCCAATCGTAATTTACTAATTGTGCGCGAAGCGTTGTCACGATCTTTTGGAAGCGATACACTCCGTCCGCTTCTTTCCGACCGCGACCCGAAGAAAGGAGCTTGATGTACATCAGAAAAAGAGGACAGTTTTACCACTTTGAGTTCTTTGTAAACGGGAAGCGCTACGCTGGGGCTTTCAATGGAAAGAACGGCACGCAGATCGCGAAAGACAAGAAGCAAGCTCGCGAGTTAGCCTACCAGGAACGGCGCAAAGTTTTAGATGGTTCTTACCGCGACGAAATGGAGCGGGAGGAGTTGAAAGACTTTGAGACGTTTGTGGACAAGGTTTATTTGCCATTTGCTCGCGAGAATCATTCGTCGGTCACGCATGACGAGTTCCGTTGCAAGGCTTTGAAAGAACAATTCCAAGGCAAACGCTTTCAGGAAATCACAATGATGATGGTGGTGAAATTTATCAACCAACGTCTAACGAGCGATACAGTAAGGACGGAGGTTCGAGAAGATGGCACGGTAGTGAGCAAGAAACGAAGTCCTACCACCGTAAACAAGGAAGTCACGTTGTTGTCATCGATATTCCGAATGGCAATGAGAGAAAAAGTAGCAACCGCAAATCCCTGTGATGAATTGCCGAAGTCGGTCCGAGCGAAAATACCAGCCCGGCGTCGACGAAATCGTCGGCTTTCTCAAGCTGAGGAGTCAGCGCTTTTCAAAGTCGGCTTCGTAGGGAGACGTGAATATATCCGCCCGATCGCAGAAGTGGCTCTTTGCACCGGAATGCGGAAAGGCGAACTGCTACGGCTGAATGGTGATGACCTTAATTTTGGCTGCGTGAGTGTGACGCGTGTGATAAAGGGAGAGGTTTGGGAAATAGATCCAGGTTGGCTTCTCATCGAGAAGACGAAAAGAGGTACGCCGCGCACAATTCCCATGAGTCAGAGAGTGCAGACGATTCTGAAAATGCTCTGTGAAGACGCTACGACAAGTGAGTACGTCTTCACCAGTCTAAAAACAGAATCGAAAATCACTGACATGAAAAAGGGATTTGTAAGTGCTTGCCGTGATGCCGGGATCGTTAATCTAACTTTCCACGACCTTCGCCATACGTGGTCTTCGCGAGCTGCTGAGATGGGAGTTCCCGAGCATGTACGACGTGACATTCTCGGGCATAGCTCATCGAGCATAACGGGCGATTACACTCATGCTTCACCCGAGGAAATGGAACGAGCGATGGAAGCGGTGGCTAGTTACATTCAGCTATCGTCGAAATCCTCGGCAAAATCTCGGCAAAATGGGATACAGCGGCGCTCCCTGCAATCTGCCGCTGTTGTGTAAGTGATTGAAAACTCAGGAGAAAATTGGTAGCGGGGGGGAGACTCGAACTCCCGACCTTGGGGTTATGAATCCCACGCTCTAACCGGCTGAGCTACCCCGCCATACGATATGGGTCAACACTTTACCACAAGCGCCAAAGTGCCGGAATCCTCGCTTGTGACGGTATTGTGACGGCGTTGATTTTTTAGCATCACCGCCTCGCCTGCGCCGCTTGGCAAATTCCGCACGTAGCGCCGACTTGTTGTGATGCTTGCATGCCCCATCA
>JANNJZ010000038.1:0-13297 GCA_031396065.1 Pyrinomonadaceae bacterium
CCCCGAAGGGGCTACGCCTCGAAGCCCAGGGTTGCCGCTTCGGCTACCCTGGGAAGGCAATCCGCAACGTTACAACCGCATCGCGGTTGCGACCTCGTGAAGTGTTGCTGTACTGACGCAACCGCTTTGCGGTTGAAAATTCTCTTCATTGACCTCCCAGGGTAGCCGAAGCGGCAACCCTGGGCTTTGAGTCGTAGCCCCTTCGGGGCAAAGTAAGTTAAGTGAGTCACGTACGTCATGGCCCTAATTTGATAGAAGTTTGGAGTACTGCTTTTAGGCGGCCTCTTACGCTAGGAAAAGCCCCGGCGAAAGCCGGTACTCTGAACGCCTGCTTTCGAAGTTAGAACTTTGCGCTGCGGGCAATAGAAGATGTAGCTTTTCCTTTGGCGAGAATACTTCACTTGGGAGATTGTGAAATCATGGCAACAGAAAACTACGTGCCCCGTCCCGAAGATAAGTTCACTTTTGGTTTATGGACGGTAGGCAATCGCGGGCGCGACCCGTTCGGGGAAGCGGTGAGGCCGTCATTGACGCCTGCTCAACTTGTTAAGTTGTTAGCTGAAGTCGGCGCTTACGGTGTCAACTTTCACGACAACGATCTCGTACCGATCGACGCCACCGCGCAGGAACGCGATCGCATCGTGCGTGAGTTCCGAGCGGCCTGCGATGAAACAGGTTTGCGCGTTCCGATGGCCACCGTAAATCTATTCTATGATGCCGCGTTTCGTGATGGTGCCTTCACCGCAAATGATCCGGCAGTGCGCGCTTATGCCGTGCAGAAGACGTGCGCGGCGATGGATCTGGGCGCTGAGTTTGGGGCCGAGATATTCGTCCTCTGGGGTGGACGCGAAGGCACTGAGACCGATGCTTGTCGTAGTCCGCTGGATGCCTTCAAGCGTTACCGCGAGGCCTTGAACTATCTGTGTGAATATTCCAAAGCTCAGAACTATCCCTATCGTTTTGCGCTCGAAGCTAAGCCAAACGAACCCCGCGGAGATATCTACTTTCCCACGACCGGGTCATACCTGGCGTTCATTGAAACGCTCGATCACGCAGAGATGGTAGGAGTCAATCCCGAAACGGCGCATGAACACATGTCGGGTTTGAACTTTACACACGCCGTTGCCCAAGCCTGGGAGGCCGGCAAACTCTTTCACATAGATCTGAACGACCAACTGCCGGGTCGTTACGACCAGGATTTTCGTTTTGGTTCAGCGAACCCAAAGCAGGCTTTTTTCCTCGTCAAGTTTTTAGAAGACGTGGGCTACGAAGGTTCGCGCCACTTCGATGCTCATGCTTACCGCACCGAAAACTATGAAGGCGTACAAGACTTCGCACGCGGCTGCATGAAGACTTACCTGATACTAAAGGATAAGGCCCGACGCTGGAACGAAGACACTGAGATTCAAGCATTGCTAGCCGAGATCGCAGAAGAAAATGACAGCGTTCCATCGGTTAGTAAGTTTACTCAGGAGGGGATGCAGAAGTTACAAGCTGCCAACTTTGACCGCACCAGGTTATCGCAAAAGCACTTGCCCTATGAACGATTGGACCAACTCACGATAGAAGTACTTTTTGGTACGCGTTAAATAAGTCGCGCAGGCTCTTGTACCAATCTTCGATTTCGTTAGGGATGGGCTTCCAACGCCGGCGTGAAGAAGGCCGTGACACTTCGTGGCACCCTCAAACGCGAGTGAGTCCAATCAATCGCGGCTCATCACCAGTTCGCCGTCGTGAGGGTAATCACGCGCGGCCGTCTTCTCGCGAGCCTGTCCAAACTTTAGGTAGAGTGCTGGGATTACAATCATATTAAGGAATGTTGAAGTGACGATCCCGCCCAGGATGACCACCGCCATCGGCTGCTGAATCTCTTTGCCCGGCTCGCCCGCGCCCAGAGCGAGCGGAATTAGCCCCACACCCGTAACCAGCGCAGTCATCAGGATCGGACTTAGGCGTTCCATCGAACCTTGCACAATTGAGTCACGGAAGCCTACGCCTTCCTCCTGCATCAGGTGCGTGTAATGCGAGATCAGCATGATGCCGTTTCTGGTGGCAATGCCGAACAGGGTGATGAAGCCAACAAGAGAAGCGATGGAAAGCGTGCCGCCCGAGAGGAAAACCATGACCACGCCCCCGATTAGTGCCAGCGGCAGGTTAGCCATTACCAGCACGGCGGAGCGGGCGGACTTCAAAGCGATATACAGCAGCAGGAAGATGCCGCCGATGGCGACGATGGAAAGCAGCGTGATGAGGCGCGACGCCTTCTCTTGCGCCTCAAACTGCCCGCCGTACTGAACGAAGTAGCCTTGCGGCAACTGCACGTTATTGCCGATAGCAGCTCGGACATCGTTGATGACGCTGCCTAAGTCTCGCTCCGCAACATTGCATTGAATGATGATGCGACGTTGGACGTTCTCACGATTGATAGTATTCGGACCCTGATCCATACGAACTTCAGCAACCTGGGCAATGGGAATGCGCGTTCCTGTCGGAGTGTCAATCAACGTACGCTCGATGCTTTCGAACGACTCGCGCGAAGCATCACTGTGGCGCACCAGCACGTCATAAGTTTTCTGCTCTTCCAGAACCTGTGAAGCGACATGCCCATTGAAGGCGGTATCAACGGTTTCGGCTAAGTCGATGGCTCGCAAGCCGACTGCCGCTGCTGCCTCGCGTTTCATGTTGACTTGCACCTGCGGCACGCCGACCTGCGGCTCGACGATCAGATCGACGATGCCGGGAACTCCAGCCATCTGGTCGCGAATTTCCGCGGCTTTCGTCCGAAGCGTCGCGAGGTCAGGTCCGAAAAGTTTGATGGCGATCTGAGCGCGTGTGCCTGAGAGCAAATGGTCGATGCGGTGCGAGATTGGCTGCCCGACTTCCGCCTCGACGCCCGGAATACGCGCGAGACGCTGCCGGACATCTTCCATGAACTCAGCGTGCGGACGGTCGCCCTCCGTGGTGACGACCTCGATCTCGCTGGTGTTGACGCCCGCAGCGTGTTCGTCTAATTCGGCGCGTCCCGTGCGGCGCGTAGTCGAGACGACTTCCGGGACTTCGTGCAGAACCGTCTCGATGACGTTGCCGATGCGATTGGACTCTTGCAAGGAAGTGCCCGGCGGCATGTTGGCGTTGATGTTGAGCGTGCCCTCATTGAACGGAGGGAGAAATTCACGCCCCATGAAGGTGAACATCGCGGTGGCCGCGAGCAGCATTACGGCTGATGTGGCGATGATTTTGTACGGATTACGGAGGGTCCAGTTCAAGATATGGGCGTAATGCCTTTTCATCCACGCAACGAGTCGTGAATCTTTCTCGTCGTGAAGCAGCCTTGAGCGACCCAGCAGGAAATAGCAGAGGACGGGCGTTACTGTCAGAGCAACGACCAGTGATGCGGAGATCGAGATGATGTAAGCAAAGGCGAGTGGAGCAAACATGCGCCCCTCAAAGCCACCCAGGGAGAAGAGCGGGAGGAAAACGACGATGATGATGAGCGTCGCAAACAGAATAGAATTCCTGATCTCGCTCGACGCGCGGAAAATCACCTCGATGACAGGAGCAGGCGTGGGCGAGTGGGCATTCTGCTTCAGCCGTCGGAAAACGTTTTCCACGTCAATGATCGCATCGTCCACAAGCGCGCCGATGGCGATGGCGAGACCGCCCAAAGTCATCGTGTTGATCGAAATATTGAAGTAGTTCATCACCAGAATTGCGGCGATTAGCGAGAGCGGAATCGCGGTCAAGGAGATGAACGTTGTGCGGAAGTTCCAGAGAAAGAGGAACAGCACGACCGTCACCATTATGCCGCCTTCGATGATCGACGTGCGCACGTTGCCTACCGCGCGGTTGATGAAGTCAGACTGTTGGAACGCCTTCGTGTCAATCGTCACGTCAGGCGGCAGCGTCGTTTTAAGGTTGGCGAGCGTCGTCTCGATCTGTGCGGTTACTTCGAGCGTGTTGGCATTCGGCTGCTTCTGAATCGTGGCAACGACTGCCGGTTGCATATTGAAACTGCCGTCGCCGCGTTTCAATGCGGCTCCGGCTTGCACCGTTGCCACGTTGCGAATTAGAACAGGCACCCGATCGCGGACTGTGATGACGGAGTTGGCAAGGTCTTCAGGCGTGTGGACCCGCGCGCGTCCGCGAATCAGAAACTCTTCGTTCGTAAGCTCCAGGAATCCCCCCGCCGCGTTGGCGTTCGATGCGCCAACGGCTTCCGCTACCTGTTCCAGCGTTACGCCATAATCGGCGAGCTTCGCCGGATCAACGAGGACCTGGAACTGCTTGGTGTCGCCGCCGATGATCATCACCTGTGAGACACCCGTAACCCCCAACAATCGAGGCCTCACAGTCCAGTCGGCAATCGACCGCAACTCCATCGGAGAGGTCGTCTTGCTCGTCATCGAGATCAGCATGATTTCGCCCATCGTTGAGGAGATGGGCCCCAAAACCGGCGCCGGCACTCCGGCGGGAAGGCGGACCTGTTGCAACTTCTCGTTGACGAGTTGACGTGCGCGGTAGATGTCGGTGTCCAGGTTGAATTCGACGAAGACAATAGAAATGCCGATGGCAGAGTTAGAGCGCACACGATACACGCCCGCGGTGCCATTCATCGCAGCTTCTATGGGGAGTGTGACGAGCGATTCGACCTCTTCCGGTGCGAGGCCGTGCGACTCCGTGAGTATTGTTACAGTCGGCGCAGTCAGGTCCGGAAACACGTCAACGGGCGTGCGCATCGCGACGTAGCCGCCGTAGATCATCAGCCCAACGGCGGCTATTACCACCATGAGCCGGTTGCGCAACGACCATTGGATAATTTTATTCAACATCTTCTTTTGCTTTAGTACTCGTTAGGTTTCGTGCGAATGCACTCCAGCATCTGCTGGTCTGAGCTCCTGCAACCTAATCTGATAGGCGCCCTGGGTCGCGACTCGCTCGCCCTTTTCGAGACCCGAAAGCACGGCCACCTTGTCGCCGTACTCGTCGCCAAGCGTCACCTCACGTCGTTGAAACTCTTCCCCGGAAAGCAACACGTAGACGATTTTCTTTCCTTCGTTATCAAGCACCGCAGAGCGCGGGATCATCATCGCAGTGAGTGACTCGCCGGCGTCTAAGCGCACGTTTGCCTGCATCCCGATACGCAAAGCGCGTCCGCCATTCGGCACTTGAAAGACTACTGTGGCAGCGCGCGTGCGCTCGTCAATGACCGCACCAATGTCCACGAGCGAGCCGCGAAACTCCTGGCCCGGATAAGCGGCGGTCGTGAATGTGGCACCGGCTCCACCGCCGAGGCGGTTTAAGTCACGCTCGAAGATCGGAGCCTCGACCCACACCGTGTCGAGATTACTGATTTCAAGTATGGCTTCACCGGGCGCGACCTGCTCCCCAAGCGACTTGTTGACTTTCGTTACATAACCGCTCAGCGGCGCGCGCACCGTAAAACTCGCATTGGCGCTACCGACATTCGCTCGGGCAGCAGCAAGGGACCGTGAGGCGGTAAGCACATCCACACGTTTGACCGCAGCGTCATAACCGGCCTTGGCAGCCTCGAGATCGGCCACTGCCGACTGCCGCTGTCGCTCTGAAAAGGCCTTGCGATCGTAAAGGCGGTCGGCCCGCGCTGCCTCCTTAGTCGCTTGATCGAGACGAATGCGCGCGGTGTCCGCCTCGCCGGACGCAGTGCGCTGGTCAGCTTCCAAACGCGCGTTCTCCATACTGACCGATGCGGCAGCCGCTCGCACCTGCGCCTGCTCGGCAGAGGTCGCAGTTTGTTGGAGGACGGCGATGGTCTGTCCTTGCGCGACGCGTTGTCCGATCCGAGGAATCTGTCCAGCCGAAAGGATGCCACCCACCGGCGGGGCGATTACGGCCTGCTTATTCGCCGCCGGAACCACACGCCCCGTCGCGGTGATCTGCCGGGCCACTGTCTGCTCTTCAACCTGCGCCAGCTTCATATGGATGAGCCACTGTTGTTCCATCAGAAACTTCACAGTTCCGGTGTTACCGGGAGCGGCAGGTGCTTCAGTCTTCACTGGCTTAGTCGGGCGCAACCAAAGGAAGGCAAACAGAGTGATCATCGTCGCGAAGACGGCTACTGCAGCCACAATCACTATCAGCTTACGTCGGGAGGCCAGGCCATGGGCCTCGCTGCTGTTGTAGGTCTCTTCGCGTCTGACGCGCACTCCCTTCGTTTCTTCGGCGCGCTCTTCGTTGATGTCGTTCGGTGTGCTCATAATTTAATGTCGGTGCCTGTGGCCAGCTCTAATTGAAAGATGGTCGTGTAGTAGTCAAGAATCGCCCGGTAGTAATTGGCCCTTATTTCGGTTCTGGTTTTCTGCGCTTCCATCAACGTGATTAGTTCCGCGACGCCTTCCTGGTAAGCGGCAAGCTGAATTTCACGTGACTCATCCGCCTGCCTCAAGAGTCCTGCTTCATACGCTCTCACTTGTTCGCGCGCGGTCTCGTGGCTTCGAAATGCAACTTCCACTTCCGCGAGCGCGCGGCTGCGAGCGAAGCGCAGGTTTGTTTCCAATACTTTTTGTTCAGCCTCAGACCGGGCAATACCCGACTGATTGCGATTGCCAAATGGCAGCGGCACAGTGACCCCCGCGAGGACTGTGTTGTCCACACCCACGCGCTTATAGCCGACGTATGGAGTCACCTCACCACTCGCACGTGAGCGTTCGAGTTTGATCGCTGACTCAGCCAGGGCCACTTCGGCTTCCGCCACTTTCACTTCGGGCCGATTGGCTAATGCTGCTTCCCTGAGTTGCACGAGATTGAGGTCAACGATCGGCATCTGGAGATGGCTGGTGACATCGACTTTTGCGGCGCGCTCAAAGTCCGGTTCTCCGATCAGCTCAAGGAGCCTAATCTTTGTTTTTCTGAAGGCAAGCTCAGCATTGGCTACAGCGAAGTCAAACTTGATTCGTTCTAAACGAACCTTCAGCAGGTCTCCTTCCGCGATATACCCTTCTTCGAAGCGCGCCTTATTGAACTGCACCAGCCCCTCGAAGTTGTCGCGGTTCTCCTGCTCTATGCCGAGCAGCGCTCGGCCCAGGACAGATTCGTAGTAGGTCTTCTTAAGGTCGAATAGTTGACGTCGTAGTACTTCGGTTAGGCGGGCTTCGGAAACCGAAATTGTGCGCTCTGCTACTTCCATACGCAGAGCTTTGCGGTTGCCCAACTCGATCGGCTGGGCCACCGTAACGCCAAATTCCTGCAGCCTGCTGGCGGGCGTTTCGCCGGAAAGCCGCAGATTCTCCGCGCTCGCCGTTAACCCCGGACGTGGACGCAGGCGAGCGCCGATTCGTTCGGCCTCAGCGACGGTGATCTCTAGCCGCGCGGCCTCGACGGTCAGGTTCTTTCGCAGAAACTGTTCTGTAGCTGAATCCAGCGACACGTATTCCGGCGACAATGAAACAGCGACAGGCGGCTCACCTGAGGCCGGCGTTTGCGCACCGACACCGAAAGCGAACGGCAGGATCAACACCAGACTCGCAATTACTTGAAGGCATTTCACAATGAATTCTCTACTCCACCTTGAAATCGGTCAGGGGCAAACGTTCGTCGACTTTCGCATTCTTCACAAGAAACTCGATGTCGTAATCGCCCTTGTTGGGAATGGCCACCTCGGCGACGTAAATCCCAGTTACCTTGCCGACACGTGCTTTGGTTCGCATCACTTCCGTGCCGCCTTTCGCCCGAGTAATCAAAGTCACCTCGGCTTGTTCTATAGGAGTGCCATCGGTCAGGTCGGTCAAATGAATCAGGAATTGGCTCGGCTGGCCGGCTTTCAGCGCGTCATACTCAAAGAAGTTTTCGATGCGGTCAGTGAATTCCGTACGGGCTATAGCTTCTTCTTCATGTTCTGCTTCCGGTTTTGGCGATGAACCACATCCAGCCAACATGACGAGAGCGGTCATGAGACCAAGAACCAGGATGCTCCGACCACAGGCGGTAGTTTTTAAGGAAAGCAAAGTTGTGGGCATTTCTAACGAGAGTCCTACCTATTTGAAGATTTCGATGAGTGCTTCAGTAGCGTGATGTACGGAGAGTGGAGCGAAAGCCAGGATTGCTGAAAGGCTGAGGAGGCCGGACGCAAGAAGAAATGCGCCAGTCCAGGTCCCGTACGATTGAGTGCCAGGGGACGATGCAGAAACGGGGCCGTCTACCAGAGTGAGCAGACGACTCACGCGACGATGAAAAGTCAGGGCGCTATTGGAAACGAAGCTTGAGGCGACGGCTTGGGTTGGGGCGAGATTGGAAGCAACGCCACTCAGCATAGTTTGCCGTCGCAATTTCACCAGCGCCTCCGCAATCTCTAAGGGCTCTGAGGTTCGCGTAGCCGCGACTTCATCACATATCATCTCAACCTCGGTGCCGCGCCACGAAACGATTAGGCGGGAGAGCGGAAAAGCCAACGAACTGTAGCTGAACACTGATAGAAGCAGTTTGATTAGGTTGTCTCGTCGGGCATGATGCGCTGCTTCGTGTTCCAGCACTCCCCTTAATTCAGCCACTGTTAGTGTTCGCAACAAGCCGGAAGAGAGAATCAACTTTGATTGACGGAATCCCCAGACAAAAGAGAGCGGATAATCGCTCATCACCAAACCTACCGAAAGGCCCACTTTTTGCGCCACTTCGTTTACCAACGCGATCTGCTCCTCTGGTGGCTCCACCGCTTGCATGTCCAACTGTCTGATCACTTTGCTTACGCGCCAACTACTGCGGAGACTCGACGAGGCGGCGACGGCGGCAATCACCACTACAAACAGACCCATCGCATAGGCTAGCGCAGGCTCCAGCGCGACCGTCAGCTCGCCAAACAAATGCAATTGGTGAAGCGGCGCGGAATGTTCAGCAGCGAAGGCTTCCGGCGTCAACCACAGCCGGGGCAGCAATGCAGCTGCGACTAGCCAGAGAGACGTAAGCGGAGGTATCACGAGGGCGGCTGTGTAAAGCCGTGCGAGAGTATCCACTTGAGGCCGCCAAATTTCCCTGATTGTGATTTGTCTTACGATCAGAGCGATCGCAAATACTAACAGCGCAAAAAACGTGCTAAAGAGCACGAAGTTTTCAAAAGCCGCAATGAGTACTGTGGTGCCGAGCAAGCTGTTTCCGATCTTCTCTATTTACTGGCGCGCTGCCGCCGCTTCTCCCGAATTTTCTGTTCGAGTTGTTCCAGCCCGCCTGGATCGCTGCTAATCAAATCTACAAAGGTAGAAAGCGCGGTCTCTGCAGAATGTCCAATGAGCGCGCCCAATACTTCCTGGGCCATGGTGCGTTCAAATTCCTCTCGGGTGTAACGGGGCGAATAGACGAAGGCCTTAGCTTCCTTCTCCCGCGTCAAATAGCCTTTCTGGTAAAGGCGATCGAGTGTGGTCAGTACAGTCGTGTGGGCGATTTCGCGGTTGTTGCGTAATCGCTCCTCTACTCCATTGACGGTTTGTCCCGACTCGGTCCAGAGAACTTCCATCACCGCCGATTCGAGTTCCCCGAGCACGTGGCCAGCGCCACGTGCACCCGGTTTGAATCCGCGCAAAGCTATTTTGGGAACGGGGCGTTGCATAAAACCTCTTCGCTCACTCTGACGAAAGTGGAAGCTGCGGAGTATATGAGAGGCCCGCAACTACAGTCAATAGTCGGTGGTCGCTGAAGAGTGAGGGGACCTACTTCGCGTCAAACTCAGAGCGATTGATGAGCGTATACTTCAACAATTCTCTTGATGGGCGGTGGTTGAGGGGTCGTAGGAGGGACGGCTGGTCTTCACAGGTTTTCTGACCGTTGATGCACGAAACTTTCTAACGAGAACGATGCAGAGTCATTTGAAAACGCTGATATTTGCAGTCGCTGTCCGCACGTACGAAGGCTTGCCGAATTCGGTCCATGCGAAATGCACCTCGTCACCGAGGCGCGCCATCCGGGGAAAACCGCTTGAGCGCGAGATATCCGTTTTCGCGATCACTGCCGCCGGGCCTAACGAACCATCGGGACGAACACGTCGTACTTTAATAGCCCCGCCTTCCGCAGTTCCCGCCAACCAGCAAACCAGGGCCGATCCATCTGGTAACATCAGAGCGTCAACGCGTCCCGATGTTTCGCCGTCGTCCACCTCGATAGCTTTGCCAAAGGTTGCGCCGGCATCATTCGAGAATGCTGCTTTAACTCGGGGTGAATCGTTGGCTCCTGTATACCAGGCGACCGCCACGCGCTTACCGTCGGCGGCGACGGACGGACCGTTGACCGGGCAACCGTTAATCTCCCAGTTGTCCGCATGGACCGGCCTTGGCGCACTCCAATTACCCTGTTGTTGGCTGACAAAGTGAATGTCGCGAATCTCCTTGTCCGATCGGTCACGATAAACTGCCAGCGCGCCCTCGGAGGTGAGGACGGCCGATGTTTGGCAGCACTCGCAGATGCGATCGTCAAGCTGAGCCTCATCCGAGAGCTTGCCATCAGCATCGATTGCCGCGTATCGCAACGTCATACTCACGGGCAGCGGTTTGTGCTCGTCGCCTTCGTCTTTGCGGTCTTTGAGATTACGACCGTCTACCCAGACCGCCCCAACCCGCCCGTCAGGGAGTGGTATCAACGAAACGAAGCCATGCTCAGTCTGGGTCCTGTCGGTGTGCGGAACGATCGGTTTTCCCCAGGTCTTACCGCCGTCTTTAGATCGAGCGATATTGACGTCGTAGGCGTAAGTACCCGTACCGCTCTTCACCAGCCAGTGCGCCGCGAGGGAGCCATCCGCCAAGGCTATGACCGAAGGGAAGTCAGCCCAGTTAACGAACCAATTCTCGCCTTCCGCGACTGTCTGCGCCGTGGACCAGCTCCCTGCATCTCGTGAGGCGAAGCGTAGTGCGTAGCGCTTTCCTTTTATCTTCTCCACCCAGCTTAGAATGATCCGGCCGTCAGCAGTCGCACTTAGTTCAGGTTCGCGGCTGTCCACTCCGGCGGGGGAATTGCCCGGTTGAATAGTAAGTGCCGACTCAGTGGCTGACGGAGAATCTACAGTCTTTTCGGACGACGAATTAGAATCGCTTTGATTACAACCGAAAGCGATAACCCCCAGAATCAAAAGCGGGAGAACGCGTAACGCGGACAATAGTTTTAGAGAACGGAGTATGGTCGGTAGTTGTCGGCGCATGGTTGCTCCCTGTTGTGCGTATCGGTTGGCTGACCTTTGTTCGGTGACTATTAACGTAAGGGGAATTTGTCTCCTCACGAAACATCAAAGACTCGTAACACCTCGTCACCATAGTGATTGATCACTTTCACTGCGACCTTGCCCGATGCGGGCTGGGCGAACGGTTTGCTCACCGTGCTGTACAAACTGCTCCAGGCGGCTTCGTCGATGTCTGCGCGCAGCGCCCGTTTGAGTTTATCGTAAGGCTCATCGGCTCCGGTGAAATAAGCATGGCGCACAAAGAAGCTCTCGCCGTTGTAATCGGTATCAATGAACCAGCAGGCGATGTCGTCGGTCGAGGAGCTGCGAATCTGGCCGGTAGTTGGATCGTAAACATCGAGCCCCTTGATCTCGGCCACGAGCTGCCCGTCTTTGTTCTTCGTGATGTCCACGTCTGGTTCTCCGAACACCATAAACAGATTGCCGGCTCCGGTTTTCTTGAGCAGTTCATCGCCCATCGCCAGATCGGGATTCATCTTCGCCGGCAGTACGGTCAGCTTGCCGTAGCGCTTCACTTCTTCGGCAACGTGCGGGTCGAAGGCGAAGCCGCAAACGATCAGCATGTCAAAGCCCACGCCCTGCACCGCTTCCTTGGCTGCTTCCTTCACCTGGTGCGGGCCGACGGTGCCGTGCTCGGGGCCGATAGAAACGGCAACACGATGGGTCTTGCCATCGGCGTCGGTGTATTCGCCCGTCGCGTGCAACCAAGCGCCGGCGAAGGGATTGAGATGATCGAAGGTGAGCCGTTCTGCTTTCCGGGTATTCTGCACGCCCGCTTTCTTGAGGTTGTCCAGGATCATGGTTGCGAAGTCCTGCTGCTGGTGGGCTTCCTGCTCGCTCACCGCGCCATCCTGATTCTCATCGGATGTGGACAGCACGCGATGAGGGGAAAGACTTTCAACTGAAAACGGCCCGCACACTCGCACGCGCTTGTTGTCTTCGTAGGGTTGGTCGTAAAGCGTTTCCGTGTCGGCGTGACGGGAGATGGCAGCGTCGATCTGCTCGCGGGTCAAGCCTTCCTTGATGTCCGGGTTGTTGGCAATTGATTTGAGCGTAACATGCGGCACGCGCTTATAAACGAACCCCTTCTTGATGTCGCTTTCCGTTTTGTATTCGGGAGGAATCTTGCCGGTCACCTCAGCTTCCTTCTTAATACCTTCGGGTGAGTCGGCTAACAGATAGTAGGGATACTTCGCGGACATCAGTCGCGTGCGAGCCAAGGCTAAGGCCACGCGGCTGGTATCGCAGGTGATCCACCGCCGTCCCCACTGTTCAGCGACGTAGGCTGATGTACCGCTGCCGCAGGTTGGATCGAGGACCAAGTCGCCCGGGTCGGTGGTCATTAACAGACAGCGTTCGACAACACGTGTCGTCGTCTGAACGACATAGGTCTTATCAGCCATGAAGCTGGACGCTGTATCGGTCCACATGTTACCAAGCCTCATAGCTGGAAAGTCATTAAGTAGCCTTACGAATCCGAGCCGATCTTCAGTCGATTCGAGTCGTCCCGCAATCCGAAGTAATTCAATGCCCTCGCGATGGGTGCTCCACTCACGGGTCCCAGGAAGAAATTCGCGACCGCCAAAACTAATCGGGAAGTAACCGCTCCGTGATTCGCGTACACGTGAAGAGGTCAGATCGCCTAGAGAGTAAACGAGAGCACCCGCCGGTAACTCGCCTGTAAGCTCCTTTGCTGTTGCGCTTCGTCTTGTTCCGTCTGCAAGTTGTATTCGTCGATAGGCGGAGGGCAACGTGCCCTCAAATCCTTTCACGAGAAAGAGACGACGGAACTTTATCTGCTCGTTATTCTTCGCGTACCAAAGCAGGTAGTCACAGACTGAAGGTAGCCCTTCGTCCGTAGCTCCGCTTGTTTTGCCGAATGTAATCTGACTGACAAAATTCTCTGAGCCAAAGACTTCGTCAAGGACAGATCTCGCTAGATGAACGTTTTCAGCTCCAATTTGGACAAACACGGAGCCCGTATCACCGAGAAGCTCTTGGGCGACAACAAGGCGGTCCCGCATATAGGCAAGGTAGGAGTGGATGCCGAGCTTCCAAGTGTCGCGAAAGGCGCGTACTTGTTCGGGCTGACGCGTAACATCGGTGGTC
>JANNJZ010000134.1:0-8479 GCA_031396065.1 Pyrinomonadaceae bacterium
GATCTGATATTGCTTCTCGTAGCCGCCAAAACTGTTAACTTCGGTCACGCCAGGGACACCCAGCAGTTGCCGTCTCACGCTCCAGTCCTGAATGGTCCTTAGTGCCGTAGGGTCATACCCGCTGCCCTTCTCGGCTTTCAATTCGTACTGATAGATCTCGCCTAACCCTGTAGAGATGGGTCCCATCTCAGGGGAGCCGATGTTCTCAGGTATCTGCTCACGCGCCTGCGAGAGACGCTCAAGCACAAGTTGCCGGGCAAAAAAAGTATCTACCGAATCATGGAAGACTACAGTGACGGCGGAAAGACCAAACTTCGAAACTGAGCGGATCTCCTCGATGTCGGGAAGTCCCGACATCGCCACCTCTACCGGAAAGGTTATCTGACGCTCGATCTCTAAAGGTGCGAGTGATGGCGCGGCGGTCAGCACCTGGACTTGCACATTGGTTACATCAGGCACCGCATCAATGGGCAAGTTGATCAGACTGTAAAGCCCGGCCCCGGACATGATCAGAACCATCAAGAGGACCAGCAGCCGTTGCGAAACTGCGAAATGAATCAGACCGTTTATCATCAGTGTCCGTGCTCCCCCATTTCGCCTTTCATCTTCTGTGTCTTGAGGACGAAGCTCCCCTTCGTAACCACTTTATCGCCGAGCTTCAGTCCAGAGATCACCCTGTGATATCCCTCCACCGAGCCTCCGAGTTCGACTTCTCGAACCTCGAACGCTCCCTGCTCATCCTCCTTCGGGATGAAGACAACCGAACGATCCTCGATGCGTTGCACTGCCGAAGAAGGAATAACTAATTCTTCTTCGGTGGCGGCGCCCGTTCCTGCTTGAAAACCAACCTCGACGAACATGCCGGATTTTAGTCGTTCGCCCGGGTTCGCCATCTCGATGCGCACGCGCGCCGTTCGCGTCTCTTCATTGAGCCGAGGGTCGATGTAGTTCACCCGGCCCGCCATTGCTCCACTACCCAACGCTGCGGAACGAACCTCGGCCGGCGTGCCGACACGTATCTTTCCGACCTGTGCTTCGGGAACATTTGCGATGATCCAAACCGTGGAGATATTTGCGATGGTGAATAGCGTGGCACCCGCTTGAATCCCCGCCCCGGCATTTACGAGGCGCTCCACGACAGTGCCAGCAACAGGAGCTCGCAGGGTGACCAACGAAATATCGGTGGTATGGGCGTCACGTGACCCGGTTGCTACCGGATCACCAAGTGTCTGCAAACTCTGGCGCAGGTGGCCCACGTCAACGCGTGCGGTCTCGACTTCCGCCTGGGCCTGAAGCACCTCTCGGTTAACGGAGATGTTGTTCTGATAATCGTACTCAGCCTTGGCTGACTTTTGAGCAGCCTCCGCCGCGATCAGGTCCTTACCCGCCCCCGCTCCCAGTTCAATCAACCGTCGAGTCCGTCTCAGAGTCGCTTCGGCTTCATCAAGTTTTACCTTCGCTTGAATCAGGCCCACGCGGTTTTCCGGACGCTGGACCCGCTGAAGTGTGCGTTCTGCGAGCCGCAGCCGTGTCTCAGCTTCGCGCAGCTTCCCGTGCATTTCTGCCACTTCGGGGCTCGAGATAATCGCCAGCACCGCGCCAGCTCGCACAACGTCACCCTGGCCCACGTTGACACGTTCTACGCGTCCGGAAACCAAGGGCGACGCCTGCTGCGTTTGTTGCTGATTGGTCTCCACTGTACCCGTCACCTTAATCAGTGCCACGGCAGGTCGCTGCGTCACTCCCTCAATCTCAATTCCGGCCGACTTAAGGGCTTCGGGTGTCAGCATTACTTCTTCACCCTCGCCGGCGTGTTCGTCACCAGCCCCCGCCGGTTCCGTGCTCACCTTCACTTCGGTTGACGGTGCAGGTTCCTTACCACCTCTGAGGAATACCGCGTATATCGCCACGATTCCGACGAGGGCCACCAGAGCGACAATCACGATATTGCGGTTTCTGCGAGAGCCGGAACGTGTTTCTTTCTCTGTCGCAACCTCATAAGCGGATCGTTCACCGTAGAGCGGCTCTGACACTTCAGTGGCTTTCCTGCTTTCCGTGACCTTCCCGCCTTTGGTTTCGCGAGTTGTCTCTTCGGACTCGTGGGTTACCGTAGGACTGGCTTTCTTGTCATTAGTTTCGCCGGCGGACGATTTGTCATGCGGATCTTCGATTAAACGATTTGGCATTGATTGCTTCCTTACTGTTGATTGATTGGAGCGCCTATGGCTGCTTGCAGATCAGCCAGGGCCCGATAACGTTCGGCGAGCGCTTCGGTAAATTCACGCTGGGCATCGAGCAGACGACGTTGCTCGACTAATAGATCGGTAATGCTGAAGGCGCCAATTTGGTAAGCCGCTCGGATAGTCCGGACGTTTTCAGTGGAACGAGGGATTACGCCTTGCTCAAACGTGGTGACGGCAGCTTGTGCTGCCTCGTAACGCGCGTAGGCGCTTTGCACTTCTGAACGCACAACGGCTTCGAGAAACGCGCGCCTGCGCTCAGTTTGATTAATCGCCGCTGCTGCTTCCGCTTTTCCCCCTTGGTTACGATTGAAAACCGGGATTCCGACAGAGACACCGAAGGTGAGCAGCTTGTCACGGTCGCGAAGCACTCCTACTGGGGTGTCGTCAAAAACTGAGCGACCATAAGAGTATTTAGTAAAAGGCGTGACATCTGGTGCGCCTTGTGCGCGCGCCAGTCGTAAACCCGCCCGTGCCACCTCTTCATTCAACCGCGCGAATCGCAGATCTGGACGCGTGCGCAGGGCAACGTCTATTGCAGCATCAATTGAGGTCGGGGGTGTTGGTAGTGACGGAGTTGCGATGTCTTCGCGCAACCGCAAGAGTTCCGCGGGCGGAACTCCGGTCAGGCTCTTTAGCCTCAGAAGCGCCGACTGTAGCCGGCCTTCGAGCAGGGCACGCCGTGAACGCAAACGTTCAACCTCAACCCGCAGCTGGTTCAGTTCGATGGGCGCTGTCTCGCCTTCGTTAACACGCGCCTGCACGAAGCGCGTCGTCTGCAGATCGAGATCATTAAGTTCTTCCAGCGTGCCTAGCTCACGAAGAGTCGCTAAGGCCTCGACATACAGCACGCGCACTTCGTTGGTAAGCCGTCGTTCGCGGTCTGCCACCTCGGCCTCCACCGCTTCAAACTCGGCTTGGGCCAGCTCGATTCTTCTGCGCCTCTTGCCGCCTAGCTCAAGTGGGACGGCAAGACCAACGCTAATCTCACTTTCGCCCGCCGCGCCTGTGAAGCGTCCCGTCATCTGTTCGAAATCGAGAGTTGGATTTGGTCTGAGACCTGCCTGTCGTAACCGTGCCCGCGCACGTTCTATATCAATTCGGATGGCAGCCAATTCACCGTTCGAGGCAAGAGCGCGGCGAACGAGATCGCTTGAAGAAGTTCCCTGCAGCGGATCGTAATAGCGAGACAGAGTTGTACTCACCGCTACTGCTCTATCAGGACTGGCGGTATCTGAATCCTTGCTACTTCCGGAGACGGCTGGCCCGAGAGGGCTTTGTGCTGCGACCGACGAACAATAAGCTATTAAGAATGCGACAAGAAGACCGCTACCCGCGCGCGGTCGTTTGCTCGAGAACCACTTCATTGTTTTCCTCACCCATGCTCAGCGTCGACGCTGACTGGTGCCTATACGAGCCCTTCGAAAGAATTTAGGGCTATCGAAACTGCAAACACGTGTTCCGTTCCGGGCGCTCGCGCATGCACGAAAACACAGGCTTTCAGACGAAAGCTGGAAACGGACTACTTCTAATTTCGAGTGATTAGGCGAACCGAGGAGGGTGGTAGGGCTTATGAAGCGGAGCTGTAGGGGTGGAGATTTTTCGTTGTCGACTGGTCGGTAATATCAGTTCTGCGTTCGCTGGGTCGATAAAGACCGGGCTCGGGACTACGTGCGAACAGCAGCAGAAACAATCTTCATCTCTGTGGCTTTCGCGATCTTCCTGAGGCGGATTCGGCATCCTTTCGGACGCCACCACGAAGCGCTTAGTTTCCGTCGGCTTCGTGCTGGGGTCTAGTGAACGACTGATACCCTTACCGATGTACTCATCTTGGTGGTACTGAGGAATGGTAATATCAATGCCCGTATAGACCAAAAATAATAAGACGACTCCTTGGAAGAGACGTCGCTTTGCTGACCTAAGGGTGTTCGAACGTGAGTTCATAAAATCAAGGGGCTTGTAACCTATAACACAACTTCGACTAAGGCGTCAAAAACCGCTTATGCGACAGCGGCGAAAGATTAACTTAGTGGACCCTGATCATCATCGAACGCCGTGATAAGCCCCAACATTCGAGAGAATTCACCGTCAATAATTCCATTCGCCTTCACCGACGGATGCCTCGCCGCAACGTCCGCCTCATTTTACTTGTGCCTTTGACCCACTGTTCTGAGTTAGCTCTGCTAACTTCAAGCGGTCAAGTTTTTCAATCGGCAGGGCAAAACGCAGTTGAATCCGCCGTCTGATTTGCAGCGAATATCTCGTACTTCTGTTCGTTGGAACTTAGCCCAGCGCGGGATCAGGACTGCTCCAATGCGCAACGAGAGGCTCGCCGGGCCACATTGGACAAGTCTCGCGGGCGTTGTCACAATCTTTTATCACAAAATCAAACTTGGCCATCCGTCAGGAGCATTTTGTTTTGGCGTTATTTCGAATGGTTCCGCGGAAGACTCTGGGCTGGGGCTAGTGCTTCCGCAGATAGATAAGGTCGACGGTCGTGGTCCAGGTTTTTCCGTCGTCGATTGACCGCTCTGCGAACTGGCGCACTTTGTTGGGGCCAAGGTTGAAGAAAGTCATGCGACTTTTTGCCTTTTTACCATTGGCGGTTATCGTTTCGCCCTCAAGTCGCATAGCCCCATCTTTGTACTCACCGCTGAACTCAGCCTTGCGACCGGTCACGTCCAACCAAATCTGCCGCCATTTGCCTGAGCCGACATCAAAGAAGTTCCAACTCTTGCCGGTGAACCCCTGGCTCTCCCAGTTCTCGAGAACGACACAGCCGCCAGCTAAGCTTTCGATCCTGCTCACACCCACTGATGGACCAGCTTCTGCCGCCGCCCGCTTGACGTCCCATTCGCCGACCCAGAATTCAAATTGTCGGTTCTCCGTGCGTACTTTGCATGGGCCGGGAGTTTGAGACAGAGTTTGTGCAGCCGGGCCAACCTTGCCACTACGCTCACTCGGCCCCTCCAGGTGAGTCGCACTTGCAGGCTGTGTGGTCCAACAGACAGCCGCTAACACCAGCAAACCGTATGCAGTGCCGGCTAAGGCGAGCTTTCTCATATATCAACTCCTGCTCGGTATTGTTTCCAGCGAGATTGGATGCGGCGATCTTTTCCGCGATAGCATCGCTACAACGTGGAAGGCCGAAATAATCCGATCGGAATTCCTTCCGGATCCAAAATTACCGCCATCTCATCACCATCTGGCAATTTTTGATGCGGCATAATGACTGACGCCCCGAGCGCGGTGGCTTTCTGTACATATTCCGGGACGTCATCCACTTCAATGTACAACGTCACCATGGCCCGGCCTTCAGGCGGCGCGGGCCACATGCCGCCATTTATCCCCCGGCCTGCGCCCGTGTCGATGGTGCGATAGCCCAGAGCATTATCTGATTTCGTCTCCCACCCGAACACCTGACTATAAAAGTCCGAGAGCTGGTCGGGATCCTTGGCGAGTATTTGCCATTGCATAACGGGTTGGCCCATCTTACTTGTCCTCCTGATTGTTCAAATCGGTAGCTGGATAGAGTCTGATTTCCAATTGATATACGTCGTCATGTTCGTCAGAGGTCGCCAGGCATTCGATTAGTTCCTGCTCCATCTTCGCAATTACCTCCCTGGCTTGTTCGAGGCGTTCTCTCTTAATGGCGATCGTTGTCGTATGCCTCTCCCGCCGAGCGTGGGTCGATTGACTGACAGCGATTGAGGATATGTTGCGCACTTGTTGAGCAAGATTCTGAATTGCGGCGTGAGAAAAATCTTCCAGCGTCGTTACCCGGGGCAAGGATTTGTCGATCCACGTATCCGCGGCGACCATTTCCAACAGCCCTAGCCTGAGCAAGCGCGCAAGGGCCAGGTTCACCTCATCGACGGACAGGTTCAACACGCGCGCAATCCAACGCGAATCAGGTTTGAACTCCGGCAAGCGAATGAGCTCCAGGATGGTGTAGTGGTAGACATTGGAAATCAGGCTTACAGTGTCGTGAGCGAGTTGCCTGATTTCGCCCTGGTTGGAGAGTAGCTGCACAGATTGAAGCTTCTCCTGCTGGATAAAAGCGTCGATGGTGGAGCGATCGAGTGCCAGCTGCACGCCCAATTTTCCAATCATCTGGTCGGACAGGAGACGCTTACCACGCAATATCTGTGAGAGAGTTGAATGATCGATCTTCAGTTTCAGGGCGAAGGAACGCAGCGAATATTGCGGATTGCTGGAGCAACGTCGCGCCAGCTCAGCCTGTAGATAAAGCCTAAAGGTGGCGTGGGGCGAAACGCGCGTGGTCGTGGTGGTGAAATCTGGTTGCAAGGCGCGCATGGTACAACCGCGCCACGGACTCCACAAGATGGTGAAGATGAAAACCGGGGCACAATCGCTGCCCCATCAATGGCTGGAAAGCTCAGGCTTTTTCCGGTGCACCACGGGCAAAATCGCGGACGTTCAGATCCAAATCTGAAAGGTAAACAATGATGAGGGAAAAAAAGCGCGTCTTGATTCTTTGTACCGGTAATTCTGCACGTAGCCAGATGGCCGAAGGACTGCTCCGACACGACGCGGGGGATCGCTTTGACGTCGCAAGCGCCGGCGTGGAGCCGACGCAAGTCAGGCCTTTGGCGATTAAGACCATGAATGAGATTGGAATTGACATTAGTGGCCAGCGCTCGAAATCAGTTGATGAATTCAATGGGCAGAATTTCGATTACGTGATCACGGTCTGCGATCACGCAAATCAGCAGTGTCCAATGTTTCCCGGCAACACCAAACGCATCCATTGGAGCATCGAGGATCCTGCGGCGGCCGTGGGAAACGAGGAAGAACGACTGAACGTTTTTCAACGTGTACGCGAAGAGTTGCATGAAAGACTCCGGGAGTTTGCCGCTCAGCAAACGTCAAAGACCACGTAACTACGGGCTGCAGCCTCCGGCGAGGAGGCGTCTCGCAAACTTCGACAGAGATGCATCACCGCGCGTACTTCCTTGAGGGACGAGGTGCACGGAAACGAGCCCTTGGCCACTAAAGCGTCTCTCCATCGGTGTTGAAGCTCACGACTTCGGTTTGATTGCGAAAACTTTTACGCTGGCAGCATAGTCATTAACGTTATAGCGGGCCATTAAATCTTTCAAACTGTCGTGCAGACTACCACCAACTTGATCGGCAACCTCGGCTGGCCCACAGCAAGTCGCGGCATTCGCCATCGGCAGACTCCTCGAAGAATTACTTATGTTGTCTTGCGACATCGGTGGCGAACAGCACGCGGATTGGTTCTCAACCTGCGCGTAGGCGTTCAGGTCAGCCTCCGAATCAACAATTAGAACCTCGGTAAAGCCGGCCTCGCTTAGACCTTGGCGATAATCGTCGGTGGAGATCGCCCCGGCGATGCATCCGACATAGGCCATGAGGTCGCTGCCGAGTTCTGCAGGCAGCGGCTGCTTCAGCGCGATATCACTTGCGGCGACCCTTCCGCCAGGCTTCAGCACACGCGCGATCTCACGGAATACGGCCTTCTTATCGGGAGCGAGGTTGATGACGCAGTTACTAATAACGCAGTCAACTGTGGAGTCTTCGAGCGGCAACTTATCAATCGTTGCCAGGTGAAATTCTACGTTATTGATGGCCCCAGATTCGCGCTGCTTTGCGGCATTACGCTTTGCGAGCTCGATCATCTCAGACGTCATATCAATGCCGATCGCTCGGCCTTGAGGACCTACCTTCGCGGATGCCAGGAAGACATCAAGCCCTCCGCCCGATCCCAAATCAACAACTGTTTCACCCTCACGCAGGTTGGCGATGGCAGTCGGGTTGCCACATGAGAGTCCCATGTTGGCTTCCGCTGGAATGGAAGCTAACTCCTCAACGGTGTAGCCAAATGCCTCGGCCACAGCCCGCACCCCATCCTGTTCGCTGGATAGACCACTCTGGGCCACGGCGCCATAATTTGAACGTACCGCATCAATGATATCTTGTGACATAAGATCCTTCCCTCCGCTGTTGCTTCTCGTTCTTGCGTTCCAGTACAACTCCCTATACTCCCGAATGGATCCCCGGGCGAACTTTCCTGAGTTATTTTGTTGGCGTGATTTTGATTCTCGCTGGCGGCGTGCTTACTCGTGAATAAGAAAGCGCCGTTGGGAGGCTTGATCGATATTTTGCTATTGGCAATCTGTGCTGTTGCTTCGGTCAGCACTAGAGTCGACCCTTTGGAGTGCGCTGATGTTGTCAGCGCTTTGGTATTCGGCGAC
>JANNJZ010000149.1:0-2037 GCA_031396065.1 Pyrinomonadaceae bacterium
GCGGCGCCGATGAGCGGAACCCGCTCGCGAGCCTTGCCGACCACCTGGGGTCGCTGATCGCGGATTACGTGGCCGCGCACCTCCCCAAGCGCGAGATGCCCGTCACCAAATTCCTGCGCGAACTGATCAAGCAGCACGGCCTGAAACAGTCGGACCTGCCTGAGATCGGCACCCAAAGCGTCGTTTCCGAGGTGTTGAGCGGCAAACGCAAACTGAACCTTCGCCAGGTCTCCGCGCTGGCGAAGCGCTTCCGGCTTCCGGCGGACGCCTTCATTCAGTAAAGCCGGCAGAACCGCGAAGGGCTTGCCAGACGTGACCTGGGGGTAGCGCATCCAGCGCGTCTTCGCGCGCGACTCCGTGTGCTGGCAGACAGATGCCGCGGGACGTCGCGCGCATAGATGAGGCGCCCGGCTTTCGTCGCGGGCGCCGCCGCGCGCAATGCTCCAAGGCGCTTTAGTTCCCTGAAAGGACTCTTGAGTTATGACAAAGACTTCGAAGAACACGTCTCGGGCCTCTGGCCATAATCTGGAGAAGTGTCTCACCGGCATCAAGGGATTTGACGAGGTAACCGAAGGCGGGCTTCCGAGAAATAGAATCACCCTGGTTTCCGGAAGCGCCGGCTCCGGAAAAACCCTTTTGGGAATTGATTTTCTGATCAACGGAGCGGCCCATTACGGCGAGCCTGGCGTCCTGATGTCCTTTGAAGAGACAGAGGATGAGCTCTACAAGGACGTCGCCTCTCTCAACCTCGACCTCGAAGGGCTCGTTTCACGAAAGAAGATCGTGCTTGAACATGTGCTTCTGGAGCGCAGGGACACTCAGGAGAGCGACTTCAACCTGGAAGGCGTGCTCGTTCGCCTGGAACGCGCCATCGATGCCATTGGCGCCAAACGCGTGGTTCTTGATTCCATCGAATCACTCTTTGCCGGCATCGGCGATGCGGGACTTCTTCGCCTGGAAGTCAAAAGGCTTTTCCGGTGGCTTAAAGGCAAACGTGTCACGGCAATGATTACTGCCGAGCCAGGAACGGACTCCTATACCCGTCATGGCCTGGAGGAATACATTTCCGATTGCATCATCTTCCTGGATAACAGGGTCAACGAGCAGATCTCCATCCGCAGAGTCCGGGTCATCAAATACCGGGGCTCCAATCACGGAACAAATGAATATCCATTTGTAATCGATAAAGACGGCCTTTCCGTCATTCCCATTACCTCTGCAGGGCTCAATCAACCCGGCACGCACAAGAGAGTGTCGACAGGAATTCTGGCGCTGGACAAGATGTTCAAGGGTGGCGGCTATACACGAGGCAGCACGATTCTCGTCTCAGGCACTGCGGGAACTGGCAAAACCAGCCTCGCGGCCGCCTTCGCCGTAGAACGCTGCAAGCGTGGCGAGCGGTGTCTGTTTTTGTCCTACGAAGAATCTTCAGGGCAACTTGTTCAGAACATGAGCTCGATAGGCCTCCATCTGGCGCCGCTGATCAAAAAAGGGCTGTTGAAGATTGTGTCCACCCGGCCGTCGTTTTTTGGTCTGGAGATGCATTTGCTCGATCTGTACAAGACCATTGCCGAGTTCAATCCAAAGGCTGTGGTGATAGATCCCCTGACCAGTCTCATTGCAGAAGGGAACCAGCGGGAGATTCAATCAATGGTTACTCGCATGATTGACCTCCTGAAATCCAAGAGTATCACCGGCTTCTTTACAAGCCTTGTTTCTTCCACCGCACAGAATTACACCAGCGGTGAAGTCGGCGTCTCGTCCCTGATCGATACGTGGATCGTGGTCAGGGAATTGGAAGAGGACGCGGGCAAAAAACGCATTCGCGGCCTTTACATCGTCAAGTCTCGCGGCACGAACCACTCCAGTGACGTCCATAAGCTGGTGTTGAGCGACGACGGAATCACCCTGACACCTACGGACCCAGTGGCGACGCTCAAGCAGACCAAAGCCGAGGCCGCCAGCGACCCTGAAAAGAAGAAAATGAGCAGCCGATTGAAGTAGCAGATTGAAACCTGCTTCTGGCCGTCATTATGA
>JANNJZ010000159.1:0-5829 GCA_031396065.1 Pyrinomonadaceae bacterium
CAGGCGGCTCGCCTGCGTACCCAGGCGTCAGCCGCGATGTTTTTCCTTACCGTACTCGACGCGACCTCCACAGGTTGAGTGAACACCAATATCCGCTTCGGACGCGTCGAAGATTAGCCAGCCTCAGCAACCATGGTAAGACTTCTTCTGACCGCCAGTAGTTCAGAAGGTGTTTTCGGTGGTGCGCGGATTAAGGATGAGGCAACAGACGCCGCGCAAGAGACTGAGCTAACTTGCCGACGACCGGGACGTTTACCAAAGGGCGTTTGGCCGAATTAGGGTTGAGTTAGTCAAGACTCTTTCCAAAGACCACTTTGGACCAACCGCGACTGGCTCATTTTCCAGGGCCAGTTCTGGACCAAGCGCGACTGGCTCATTTTCCAGGGCCAGTTCTGGTACGACCGCGACCGGGGCAGTTTTCTGGGACTCTTCTGGAACAACCACGGGTGAGTCAATCAAAATACTAAAATGCTGGCTGACCCTCGCCGACAACCAGCGAATATATGCAGCTGCGGCGCGCGCCTCGGCCAATGAGTCGGACGTGCCCGCGTTCCGGTGCTCAGTGATAACCTCGCCGTAAAGCGAGAGAATTTCATCGATGGCCTTATCACTCGTTAACAGGCTGCGAACTCGGCTGGAAACCTCGGCAGCGTCTTGCGGGTCATAACGGGCAATCTCTCGGGACAGTGCTTCCGTCAGGGACTCAGGAGTCGAATGGGTTCTCATCGCACGAATGCCGAAGTTGAGCGGCAGCAACCGCTCAAGCTCGCTCACAGTGACCATCGGGCCGACGCTTCTCATGCAGTAGATCACCACCGCGGTGCCAACAGTGAGCGCCTCGGCGGCAGCTCGCGACTTGGCGAAAACAATGTCGTACTTTCCGAGAAGTTTTTCGGGCTCCGTGATGTTATTGCCTACGCCGAGGCCCACCACATCAAGCTGCAATCCGGCGCGTGAACACGCCTCACGGACCGCTCCCAGATTGGCATCTTCCGTCGCGTAATTGCCGTACAGCAGCGCGTGGCGCGGTCGCGACGGCAGCGCCGCTCGGGGTTCGAATCTCGCACCGTCAACGAAGTTAAGAAGCCGCCGCGCCCGCTCCGCCGGCACTCCATGCTCGAATACCAGCTTTTCATAGCAAGGTTGATCTACTGCGACAAACCGCAATAGACGCGGCGATGGCGGAGGACTATCAAGCGGGCTAAATGAGTCGTGACAAAAGTAGATCGCAGGCACGCCGGGAAAATGCAGCAAGGCCGTCATCGTTTCCATGTGATGATGCCCGTGAATTATATCCGGGAAAGCGCCAATCGCATTGAGATCGTCAACCACCGGAATTGTCTTCGAGCGAAGTTTCTGCGCCAGCTCACCCAGGAGAGGGCTGTAAATGATCGGCACATGCCCGCGCTGTTGCAACCCGAGCGCAAGGTCTCGGACGTAAACTTCGAGGCCTGTACGCTGGACGCACATAAAGCTGGTGATCAGGACTTTCAACCCCGTCATTGAACTGCCCCCCTTTAGCGGCATCATCTGTTCCAACCGTAATCGCACTTGCCTTGCCTGCAACAGACCTCAAAACGTGGGCGTGGTCTACTTCCTTGTCCCGCTAATAAGATTGCGGAAATGTTAGTTTCGCCGTGCAAGCTGCAGCATGATTTTGCGCTTTGGTTGCAAGGTAATAAGGGGATGGAGCTCCACCTGACGGGACGGGACAGCTTGCATTCGCCAACGCTGGGCGATTGTGGCGATCAGCAGCGTTCCTTGTATCCAGGCAAGACCCTCGCCCAAACATCCTCTGGGTCCTCCACCGAATGGGAAATATGAGTACTGCGGTCTGGTTGCCTTTAACTCTAAGGTCCACCGTTGCGGATCGAACTTCGAGGGATCAGGAAAATAGCGCGCATCGTGGTGCATCAAGTACTGGCTAAGGATGACGATCGACCCTGCGGGCATGACATAGCCACCAGTTTTAAAATCTTTGATTAGATAGCGAGCCAACACCCAGGCCGGCGGATACATGCGCATAGCTTCGGCGAAGACCATTTTGGTGAAGCGCAGTTGCGCCATATCACTCAACGCCGGCAGTCTGGTACCAAGTACAGTATCCAGTTCCGCGTGGAGTTCCGCCTGAACGGCTTGGTCCTGTGCAAGCAGAAACCATGTCCACGCCAGAGCCGTCCCCATGGTTTCATAACCTGCCAGAAAGAATGTCACCGCTTCGTCACGTACAGTCAGCTCATCCATTTGCTTTTCCGAGTTCGGCTCGTCGAGCGCAGAGATTAGCATCGAGAGCAGGTCGCCGTGATCCTCACCGCTTTGGCGGCGCTCGGCGATTCTGCGGCGAACAATACCATCGAGCCGGTCTTCAGCTTTACGAACTCGCCGCGCGCGCGACATCGGCAACTTCGCGAGTAAATTCCCAAGCGGCGACCCGAACAGCTGAAACTGCGAGATCACCAAGGCTACCGCTTCGTTGATCTCATCTGCCTCCGCGTCGGTCCTGGTGTCGAATACCATCTTGCTGGTAATCGCCAACATTAGGCCCTTCATCTCGCGCATAATATCCAGCTGCTGTCCGTGCTGCCACCGCTTACGAAGACGGACGCCGTGGTCCATTATCACCGATTCGTGGGCGGCGAAATGTTGCCTATGAAAGGCAGGTTGAATCAGCCGGCGCTGGTGGCGATGAAACTCACCTTCGCTGGTCAATAGTCCATCACCAAGGAAATGGCGTGTTCGTCGTACCTGCCGCCCCTTGACGAAGCTCTCGTAATGGCTGGTCAGAGCATCTTTGATGTAGTCGGGATGATTGAGTAGGAAGATCCGCCTTGGACCGATTTGGAAGTGGGCAATGTCACCGTATTCGCCCGCAACCTTCACCAGGAATTTGAGAATATCGCGGCGGCGGGTTGCCAGCAGGAAGCCATCCAGGCGACTCACCTTCGGCCCGCACGGGTAAGGAATTGCTGACATGAAACCTTACTCCCTTAAAACGTACAACCCCAGCTGCATGCAACTGGTGGTCACTCCTTTATGGGCGGTAAGGTAGTAATTCATCATAGCTCGTGATCGTGGCTCGTGCAAACGCGGCATCATCGAGCGCCGGTGAAAGATAAACGAGGCAAAACTTTCGCCTCCGTCGAATCCGCTCCAGCGAACGAGGGCGTTTCGGCAACTCCATCGCGCAGGCAAAAAGCGATCGACTCGATTGCCGAGCTGCTTTGTGAGTTCAGCCTTAGTGTGGTCGGCTGCGAGCAGCCCCGGACGGCGTGGGTGCTGGTGGGCTAGCCTTGACGGCAGGAATGATTTGTTCGATGCGTCATCAGTTTGTTTATCCGTTTCAGCAATTCTTGCGTACGTTCGTCTAGAGGTGAGCCCCGCCCACCTCTAAACGTTTGGCAGGCGAGCCGCCTGCGGTCCCAGGGCAGATCTTAATTCGGATTGATCTTCTCTATCTCCCTGTCAATCAGCGGGAGGATGCGCAGCCGCAGTCTGTGGACCTGCGCATCCGCTTGCTTAACGTCTTCTTCCAGCCGGACACGGCTTTGAGCAATCTGAATCAGCAAGCTTTCGTATCCCCTCCGCTCGTTTTCCAAAACTCGGCGGCGGGTGTCCCGCAGTTCAACAGAGCGAGTGGTACCGATTGGATTTAGAGCGCGTTCGATGTTCTCCGGCCGTATTTCTTCATCGTTCTGCGCGAGGCGGCTTCTTAAGGTCGCCTCTCTTTCGATTCTTTCGAGAAGCTCCTTGCGCAAGGATTCGGCGCGCTGTTCGGCTTTAGTCAGAATCTCCAGGCTGAGCGAAAGGCGATTTGACCTCTCGTTTGGCGAGCCGCCTGGACCAGCACCGGGCGTAAGAACTTTATCCGTTATCTCGCGCAACCTAAGATTTAAGGTTTGTACCGACTTTCGTAGCAGCCCAATCTCATTAGCCACCACGTCAATGGAGGTGGCACTCGCCGGGAGGCCTGGCGATTGTTCCTCAGCTTGCGTTGGCAAACTTGACTGGCGACGATCAGACGTCTGGGCAAGTGATGAAATGCTGCAGAGTGTGACCACGAAAACCACGACGGGTAACGATCTTACTCGTATTGTCATTGGTGGGATCCTTTTGGATTAGTGTTCCGAGTTACGATTTATCACGCCTTCGCGTCTGAGGAGTTCCTTTATTCTCCGTTACCGCGTTCGCGGCCAAGCAATAAAATAGCGAGGCCAAGGAGCCCGCAGGACCCTCCATCTCCCAAGGTCCACCACATTGGCATTCCCGCTGTGTAATCAATGACGAAGAAAATAGGTCCGGCTAATAGAAACGAGAGGCCATTCAGCATGATTAGCGGACGAAAGCGCTTCACGTCTGAAGCTAACAGCCAGAGCGAGATTCCGTGCATGCCGTAGCAATACGACGCCTGGCGGATGAGAAACATGAGGACGGATCCTTCCGGCATCACGCCCAGGCCAAGCCACGAGTGTGAGATCTCCATCCATGAACGAGGCATGACTACCGCCACGAAGGCGAGAATTTCAAATGAGCCCGCCAGCCTCAGCAACCAGGCGAGCCATACTTCACGATCGGTTTGGTCGTTCATGGGACCTCCTGTCAATAGATGTTCTTGTCCGCCAGGGTCATGGTGTCAGGATGTCCTCCTAATTCTTTTTGCGAAAGGCATACACCAAAACACCGATAGCGTCCCCAACGCGCCGGTTTCGGTATTGGTACTTCTTGTTCCCAACTTTTGCAGTAACGAACATATCCTGGTGACACTTCATGCATGCCTCTCCAGCCCTCACCGGCCGGGCAACATATGACCATTCGCCAATGGAAAAATCGAAAGTGTCACCTTCTCGGAATCTTTCGAATGCCTTATCTACACCATCTCGCAGTCTTTTCGGACCGTACAACTCGGACTTCTTAACATTGCTGGTAACGGGCACCGGGTCATTGAGTTTGTATTGGACCGTCAGCTGTTTCGGGCCATTCAAATTCTTAATGTCCGGCAGTTCATATGCCCTTCGACCCATCAGGTAAATGCCGACCTTCCAGTCGCCCCGTTCCAGATTAGCGACGACGAGCCGCTCGTCCGCTGTGTGAGGTTCAAAATGCTCCAGGTGCGGGTTGGGATTCGGACCTATCCGCCGTATGCCGAAAGCTGGCAAGGTCAGGAATCTATGCTGAATGACTTTATCGAGATCGTTAATCAGTCGAAGCTCGGGCTGATCAATCGGGTTAGGTATGGTTGGCCCATTCTTCTCAATTGGATTGGCGGTGGTAACAAAGGTTCGAGCACATAAGACGCCAACGACGAATAAGAGAATGATTGTGCTGAGTCCTGGCGAAGCGGGCTCTGGGCCAACCGATCCGCAGGAAGCCGATGCGCGTACGCTAATCACCTTGATTCATCTCCGCGATATGTCAGAGCAATCCGGCCAGCCATTAGCGATTGTCAGGGGCGCGTAAGAGTTCAAAGAAATGGAGAATAGACTCCCTCGAACTCTCGAAACGAGAACTGCCGGACTGTCTCCTACGTTCCTAAGTATTGCTTTCTTGGCGCTCTTTGCGTCTTGGCGTCTTGGCGGTTAGCGTTTACGCGTCGTTGAAGGCTCGGCTCGACCCAACGTGACTTACTGCCCTCTGCGCTGGAACCCACGTCCGCCATCGAAGCCATTGTAAATCGTGGTTGCTTTAGGTACGCCGAGCACACTTCGGACGATAGCCAATTGCGAAAAGAGACGTGGCTCCGCTAGTTGAAACTTGCTGGCCGAGTTTTCCGCTCGCGCAAAGTCTATTTTTGCCAGCGTCGCCAATTCCCTCCCGTAGCGCGCCACCATGTCC
>JANNJZ010000183.1:0-6560 GCA_031396065.1 Pyrinomonadaceae bacterium
CTGAAGCGGTTCATCGCGCGATGGGTTTCAATCCGCCGATTACGCCCACTGGTTCAAACAATGCGAGTCCCGTGCTGCTCCAGGGAATTCCTGCCATCTCGACCGGCGCCGGCCCTTGTGATGATGCACACGCCTTGACAGAAAACTGCGAAATCGAACCGTTGTATAAAGGAATTAAGAAGTTGTTGCTGCTTGCCACAGCACTCGCTGAACTCGATTAACTATCCACAGATTACGCAGATTTCGCAGATTCAGAAAGAGCTGAACAGATGGCAGCTTCCACGCGGCTCGGCATTGCTGTTTCTTGGTCTGTGTAATCTGCGTAATCGGCGGATAAGTTCCTTTCTAGGATTCACCGCCACCTACACCTTTAGCATTCAGCAAAGGCATCGAATCATCGTCTACCAACTCAGCTTCTGCTGCCACCAAATCCGGAAACAGTCCACCCTCATCCAAACTCAGCGGCCGGGTGGCCTTGTCAATCGGTTCCAGAATCTCAATATCTTCACCGGCCAGCGCTCCGCGTTCTTTAAACTTTCTGGCAGTTCTGAGCACCCGCCCTTCAAGAGAACCGACTCCGCGATTGTAAGAATCCAACGCGCGATCAAGGCCCTTGCCGATGTCGGCGAAATGATTAGTAAACACTCGCAACCGATCGTATAAGGTCTTGCCCAGCTCGCTGACTTCCTTGGCGTTTTCGGCCATCTGCTCCTGACGCCAGCCGTAGGAGACTGCTTTGAGCAAGGCGATCAGGGTGGTGGGCGTGGCGATGATCACGCCCTTGCCAACCCCGTCTTCAATCAGTTTCGGATCAACTTCGAGCGCGGCACTGTAAAAAGTTTCACCCGGCAGGAAGAGAAGGACAAACTCAGGGGTCGGCTGCACCGACTCCCAATACGACTTCTTACTCAACGACCCGATGTGAGTACGCACCAGCCGAGCGTGATCCTTCAGCCTGGCGCTGCGCACTACATCGTCCTTGGTGGAGATCGACTCATAAAAGGCGTCGAAGGGCACCTTGGCGTCGATGACGATCGTCCGATTCCCGGGGAGGCGGATAATCACATCCGGTCTGATGCGACCGTCGTCGGTAACCACGGTTGTCTGTTCATCAAAGTCGCAATACTGCAGCATGCCTGCCAACTCCACGACGCGGCGCAACTGGATTTCACCCCAGCGCCCGCGAATGTGAGGAGCGCGCAAAGCAGTGACCAGGCTTCCGGTTTCCGCCTGGAGTTGCAGCTGCGCCGTCGCCAGTCCTTTAACTTGCTCGCGTAGTTCTGAGTAAGCACCGGCCCGCGTTTTCTCCAGCTCACCAATTTTGGAATCAACTTTTTCCAACGAGTCTTTCAACGGCTTGACCAACTGGTCAATCGCTTTCTGTCTTGACTCCAAATCTCCCTTTGCCGTCTCCTGAAATTTCTCGAGCGTAGAATTGGCCAACTGGAGAAACGACTGATTGTTGTCCTTGAGCGCATCACGCGAAAGCGCTTTGAATTTTTCTGACAACTCGTCCGCAGCTTGTTTGAACGAGTCCTGGCGTTCCTGCGCCGCACGCCGCTCGCCTGCCAACTCCGCACTCAGTTGGGCGTTGCAAACACGCGCATTCTTATGCTCGGCGACCTCGTTAGTGAACGCCGATTGGAGGCGTTGTAATTCCGTCTCCTTGCCCATCAGTCGTTCCGTCAAGGTCGCCAGATCGGCCGCACTTGCAGAACTCGCCCTGGTCTTAAGCAGGAACCAACCCACCGCCGCGCCTAATCCAGCGCCGAGAAGGAACACGAAAATAGTTAGAATTGGATTGTCCATTGGTTAAGACGGAGTTTAGCAAAAGCTGTTGCAAATACGAAACACCGGCCCGCCAGCGGGCCAAAGCATTTGTTAATTCGAGACGGCGGCCATCGAGATAATAGACTCAACCCAAATCAGCTCGTGGTTGGGAACGCGGGCTTGCCTCGGGGCTCTGGCTAAAGTTCGTCGGCAGCCTATACCCGACACACTTGCTTATTTTGTCGTGCGGCTTTGCCGCCTTCCTTGCGGTGAGGCTCTGCCTCACCGGAAGCTCTCTATTCTTTGAGGCTATGCCTCCGCTGCTTCAGAGGCGCAGCCTCCAAAAAAGAAGCCGCTCTCTTCGGAAAGGCCGAGCCTTTCCGCACGGAAGGCGGCAGAGCCGCATCGATAAACTAAAAGTGTGTCGGATCAGGCTACCGTCCAAAGCACCCAACCATCCGTTCGTAAACTTTCCGGGTGACCCGCACATCGTTAAGGTTGTACTCGCGAATTTCCGCGAGCCTGCCCGCCTGGTACAAGTCGAAGACTTTGCTGCCTTCAACGGTGGCGGTCTTGCTTGATTCAATCCCCAACGCCCAGGCGATATCGTCCAGGCTAACGAATCGCTTCGCCCCGAGCCACCAGTGATGCATGGTGTCGAATACTCCCCGTACCCGGTACTCGCCGAGGTCAACCAGGGGCTTTGCGGAAATACAATGAACCAGGCAGCGCTGGAAAATAAACGGCAGGTCAAAACCGATTAGGTTGTGACCCACGAGTTCATCCATCTCCGGGTCAAAGTCTTTCAGGTATTCAAGGAACCGCAGTAGTGCTTTCTTCTCGTCTTCTTCGTTTCCATCTGGGTCTATCCCAAAGACATGCTCACTTTCGCGCTGGTCCACCCCGCCAAAGTCGAGTCCCGGAACCGGTCCCTCGTGAACGGCAATGGAAAGAATGCGACCTGAGGCCGCGCTCAATGATCCGAGCTGGTAGCAACGTTCTTCTTCCGCCGCGATGTCTTCAAGGTAACGTTGCTGCTGTTCGAGTCGCATATTACCCAACTTATTTAATCGCTCGAGCTGCGGCCCGATGCGTTCGCGGAAATCAGGCAGCGTCAGTGTCTCGATATCCATGGTGTAAGCCTTTGGCAACACCGGCTCGGCGCCTTGATGTTCGCGATATTGCTCGATAGTGATGGGACGATACTCGGCCACTACAAACTGCCCGCGGTCCTGGAATGTTTCGAGCCGGCCGGTGACACCCCAGAGTCCAGGCTTGATTTCTTTCCATATCTCCAGGGTCTCGCCCCAAATCTTCAGCGCGAGCGAACCGGTGGCGTTACGCGCCGTCGCGTCGCAAAAACGCTTGCCCTGGGCAGTGCGTTTCTCGCGCACTGAAGTGATGGCCACCATCAGCCAAAGGTCTTCGCCGGGAGGAATCTCAGGTATGGGAATGTTTCCGCGCATTTTAGTTGAACCATTAAGAGCTAAACAGCAAAGTGCGCAAAGAATCGCAAAGGCACGCAAAGATCTCCTTTGCGGGACTTGGCGTCCACTTCGCGTACTTTGCGGGCAACAACTTCATCTCTATTTACTACCCTCAATCAAGTTACTTTTTTCAACTGTCTATTCTATACTCCTGCCACCCTAAATAACCGCTCACCTCCGCTTTTGAGTTTTTTATTTCTCCGATGTTTACAATTCAAGGGCAAACTCTGCCGCGGGCGGAAGCCTTGCGGCGAATCAAACTGCTTTCGGGCAAGGATCTCCGCCCGCTCGCCGACCAGTTTCGTGTGACTGTCTGGAAGAACGGAAAAAAGAACAAGGGCTGGGCAGGCCAGGTAATCGAGCAATATCTGGGGCTGCCACAGAATTCCCTGCAGGCGCCAGACTTCGGCTCGTGGGAATTGAAGGTTGTACCCTTGAGACGCACGGCGGATGGCACGGTGCGCGTTAAAGAGTCAATGGCGATCACGATGATTGAACCCGCTGAGGTGGTGGCAAACAAATTCGAGCACAGTCACCTTTACGACAAACTCAGGAGCATGATTGTAGTGGCACGAGTCTTTGAGAATGTCGAAGACTCGGTGTCGATTCTTCATTCGGCGGCGGAGTTTGATCTGGATAACCCGTCAATCCGCAGACAGGTGGAGGATGACTACGAAGCGATTCGGAACATTATCAGGACCAAAGGAGTTGAGGCTTTGACTGGAGACTCGGGAAAGTATGTGCAGGCGAGAACGAAAGGGCCGGGGCATGGCAGCACTTCGCGAGCGTTTTATGCGCGGGCACTATTTGTGGCGCACATTCTGAATCTACATAAGCTCGCTTGGATGCCTTCTCTCTCTCCAGTTGAAAAGTGTCAGACCTGAAGAGCGGGGGCAAGCCCACCTTCCCAACCTGAGAGATTCTCGTCCTTTGCGGTGAAGTCCAGCGTGAAAGGTTCTCAGTCTGAGTAGAACCAAGCAACCGCCGCCAGCTCAGGGTTAGGAAGGTGGGCTTGCCCCCGCTCTTTTGGTGGCCATCGCCACTTCATTACCCATCCTGCCAGTCAGCATCATCCAGATCATTTTGTAGTCGCCTAAGAAGGACCAGAGAGGATACTGAAACGTCGCCGGTTTATTCTTCTCAATGAAGAAATGCCCAATCCAGGCAAAGCCATATCCGGGTATCAACGCCAAAGGGAACAGCCACCACTTTCCCACCGCAATAAAGTAGACGACGATGCCAAGCGCAATGGTCGTGCCTACCAGGTGGAGCAGCCGCGTGGACGGTTTGCTGTGCTCAGCCACGTAATGGGGCCAGAACTCGGTAAATGAATTGTATTGACGTGATGACATATTTTTATTGAGTGCGGCGGCTCGATGCCGCTTTGGTCTCCTGCGGCTTGACGCTGCTTCGTGTGAAGCGAAACACACGACTTGAATCGAAACGTGGCGCCTTATGTGCCCGTTACTTGATCTCTACTTACGTAATCGGCGTCAAGCCGCCGCGGACCAAAGCGGCGTCGAGCCGCCGCACTCCAAATTACGTTGAAAACAACGTCATAAATTGTTCCGGCGGCAGCGGCGAAACGGCACCCAGCTTCAGATTCTCCTCGACGTGTTCAATCCTGCTCATGCCTACCAACGCTGTACCGACCCCCGGTGCGGAGCGAACGAATTGTATCGCCGTCTGCGCATCGGTTGGTAACGAACCGAGCGATTCTCGCAAATCATTCGGCAGATCCTTAGCCACGCGCCCCTGGTAAATCGATGCGCTGGAAATGACGGTGACCCCGAGTGCGGCCGCCGCTTCAAGTGTAGAGACCTTTTGCCCGTCAACTTCCTGGTTACTTAAGGTGAGGGCCTCCGGCATGCCAAGATTGAAAGGCACTTGAATGAAACGAAAACCATGCGACCCCCCGGCAATCTCTGCGGCAGTCGCCACCATCTTTGCCAGGGAATGGTAACCGGTCGCTTCAGCGGAAACGCGAAACCCATTCCAGGTGGCAACACCGTAAAACTTCAACTGCCCGCGCGCCCGACCTTTTTCGAGACCCTCAAAAGCGGCTCTTAGCCTCGCATAAAACTCCGTTTCTGACACCGACGCCAGCTGCGACTCCGGGTTGTGAATATAATAAACATCCACACAATCCAGATTCATATTCCCGAGCGACTGCTCCAACTGGTTCTGCAAATACCCGGGCGTCATGCAATGCATGCCACCAACAATCTCTTCAAACCTCACGATGCCTGGTTTGATGAATGTCTCTTCAACATAGCTTCGCACATCACGCGGAGGCGCGCCGTCAAACGGCAGGTAACCGCCTTTGGTGCATACGACTATCTCTTCACGCGAGAAACCGTCTGCTCCCATCAAGCTGCGCAAAGCTTCGCCAATGGATCTTTCACTTCGTTGAAAGCGATAGTTTGCGGCCGTGTCGATCACATTGGCGCCAAGCTGGACCGAACGTGTAACCGCAGCGGCGTAGCGCGCATCAGTCTCGGCGTCAGCGTTGCCCAGATAAGTCCCGATGCCGATGGATGACAGGCAAAGATCCTGTTGTTGACGAAAGTGGCCCGGGGCAGCGCTATCTTTAAAACGCGCGGCGTAGCGGGTTGTGCCTTCAAGTGTGGCGGAACCTGTGATGGTCATAAGGGATCCGAGAGCAAAAGTCAGAAGTCAGAAGTCAGAAGTCAGAAGTCAGAAGTCAGAAAATACCAATAAAACCACTGCCGGACAATCCAGGGCCGGCAAGTTGTCCAACTGGCGACTTCTGAGATCTGACTTCTGACCTCTGACCTCTGACCGTTTCGGTGCGAATTGTACGTTCGCTACATAGATACGTTCGTTTAGAGGTGGGCACCGCCCCACCGGTACGCCGTTGATGAGACCTTTCACAAAACGACTAACGGGTAATTTTATTTAACCGGTTCGTTCCACCCACGCCGCACCGGTGGGCGGACCTCTAAACGGAGGTATTTGGAATCAACGCGCGAACGTAGACCTCTGTCCTCTGTCCTCTGTCCTCTGACCTCTGCCTTCTGCCTTCTGCCTTCTGCCCTCTGCCCTCTGCCTTCTGCCTTCTGCCCTCTGCCCTCTGCCCTCTGCCCTCTGCCTTCTGCCTTCTGCCTTCTGCCTTCTGCCTTCTGCCTTCCGCGTCACCGCCCGCCGTGCAGCGCGGGCAGCCACTTCGCCAGCATCCGGTGGCCGTCTCCACGCATCGCAAGCGTGGCGGTGACGAACAACGCCGCGGCAACCAGCACAATCACCAACGTCCGGGAACGCATCAACCCACCTCCTAATTAT
>JANNJZ010000218.1:0-2460 GCA_031396065.1 Pyrinomonadaceae bacterium
GCGGGATATCAACCAGCATCTTGGCTCAGAGGAAAAGGTCGATGAATGGTTCGAGGCTTCCACTACGGATCTTAACGACTGGCAAAAGGCCACCCTGCGCGAGAAGTGGGGCACGATGCAGAACGTGCTCAGTTCCAAATCCCGCATGGCACGGGTGGTAAGCGACATCATCTTCGACTTCAAGAAACGCCGCCGCTTGAATGACGGGCGCGGCAACGCCATCCTGGTGGCTTCCAGCATCTACGAGGCGTGCAAGTATTTCGAGCTGTTCCAGAAGACGGTCTTCAAAGGCAAGTGTTCGGTCGTCACCTCCTACAACCCGCAGGCGCAAGACATCACCCTGGAGGACACCGGCGCGAACACGGAGACTGACAAGGAGTTTATCTACAACATCTACACTGCATTGCTGCAAAGCGTGGACGCGTTGCCGGGCAAGTCCAAAACCGAGACCTATGAGGACCAGGCCAAGAAGTTGTTCAAGGAGCAGCCGGCCAACATGAAGCTGCTGGTGGTGGTGGATAAACTGTTGACCGGATTCGATGCGCCCAGTTGCACCTATCTCTACATTGACAAGAGCATGCAGGATCACGGCCTGTTCCAGGCCATCTGCCGCGTCAACCGTCTCGACGGCGAGGACAAGGACTTCGGCTATATCGTGGACTATATGAATCTCTTCAAGAAAGTGGAGAACGCCATCGCGGTTTATACCTCTGAGTTGGATCACAGCGCCGGCGGTGTCGATCCCGAGATTCTGCTGCAAGACCGCTTGACCAAAGGACGGGAGCGGCTGGACAATGCGCTGGAAGCAATCGCGATGCTCTGCGAACCGGTGGCGCCGCCCAAAGGGGAGCTGGAGCACATCCATTATTTCTGCGGAAACAGTGAGATTCCGGAGGACTTGAAGGCACACGAAACGCAACGCGCCGCGCTCTACAAGGCGACAGTTGCTCTGGTGCGTGCCTATGCCAATATCGCAGACGAACTGGGCAAAGCCGGTTACAGCGAGGCCGACATCCAGCGGATCAATAAGGCCCTCGATCGTTATTTAAAGCTACGCGAAATTATACGCAACGCCGCTGACGAAAAACTGGATTTGAAAGCCTACGAGGCCGATATGCGGCACCTCATCGACACCTATATTGAAGCTGATGAACCAAGGACAATTTCACCATTCGACAATATGACGCTGCTGGATCTGATCGTGAAAACCGGCATTGCAGCTGCCATCAACAGCCTGCCAGCTGGACTCAAGGGCAACAAGAACGCCGTGGCTGAAACCATCGATAACAACGTCCGAAGCAAGATCATCAAGGAACACCTGAATGACCCGGCTTATTATGACAAGATGTCGGCGATTCTGGATGAGATCATCAAATTCCGCAAAGAGCAGGCGGAAAACTACGAGGAATATCTGAAGAAGATCGCCGAACTGGCAAAGAGAGTGGAAGCGGGACAGGCCGAGGATACACCCGAGCAACTGGATACGCCGGGACGCCGTGCTCTCTTTAACAATCTCAGGCAGGTTGCTTTTTCTGGTAGTCCGAGCGGCGTGGACGACCCTTCTCCTTTGTATGCGGACTCTACAAAAGGCGAAATGCTTGAACTGGCCATCAGGATCGACGAAACGGTCAAGCACACCCGTCCAGATGGCTGGCGCGGGGTCCAGGCCAAGGAAAATGTCATCAAGGCGGCACTGTATGGAATTTTGCAGGACGTGGCTGAGGTGGAGCGGATCTTCCTCATTATTGAGAAGCAGCGAGAATACTGATGACCACGCAGATTAAACTTGGTGAAATTGCCATTGAAGTGGTGCGAAAGGACATCAAGAACATTCATCTGAGTGTCTACCCTCCTGCTGGCAGGGTGCGTATCTCTGCACCTCTGCGGATGGACCTCGACACTATTCGCGTGTTTGCCATCACCAAGCTCGGCTGGATCAAGAAGCAACAACAAAAGATGCGCGAGCAAGTACGTGAAACACAGAGAGAGTATCTTGACAGGGAAAGCCATTACCTTTGGGGGAAGCGCTACCTGCTAAAAGTAGAGGAGAAAGACACAGCGCCTTACGTGTCATTGAGACATAACAAGATGGTGCTTCACATCCGCCCAGATTCGAGTGATGAACGGAGGCAGGCCATCCTTGCAGAATGGTATCGCGAGAAGCTCAAAGAAGCCGTTCCACCGCTAATCGCAAAATGGAAGCTGCTCATGGGCGTGAATGTGGAGAAGTTCTTTGTGCAACGTATGAAAACGAGATGGGGCAGCTGTAACCACCGTTCAAGGAACATCCGCCTCAATACGGAATTGGCAAAGAAGCCCCCGGAATGCTTGGAATACGTCGTAGTGCATGAGATGGCGCATCTGCTGGAACACTCTCACAACAGCCGCTTCATTGCCCTGATGGATCAGTTTATGCCACTCTGGCGGAATCACCGGGAAGAATTGAATCAGTCACCGCTG
>JANNJZ010000222.1:0-1742 GCA_031396065.1 Pyrinomonadaceae bacterium
CGCTGCCGGAACGCGGTGGTGTCGAGACTCATCGCCGGGCGAGCTCGACGACGACCGCGCCGCTTGCACGAACCAGCTCGTCCGCGCTATCGCCCGCTATCGCGGGCTAACTTTGATACACAGCGGACGACAAAGACCAAAATGACTAATGCCTGGGAAACAATTATTGGTTTGGAGATTCATGCGCAACTGAGCACCGAATCAAAAATCTTCTGCGGCTGTTCGACGCGTTTTGGCGATGAGCCAAACTCCAACACCTGCCCGGTCTGTCTTGGCTTGCCCGGCGCTCTACCGGTCTTGAACCGCGGCGTAATCGAACTTGGGGCGCGGGCGGCGTTGTCACTCGGCCTCCAGATAAACAACAAGTCGATCTTCGCCCGCAAAAACTATTTCTATCCCGATCTTCCGAAGGGTTATCAGATTTCCCAGTTTGACCAACCGTTCTCAGCCAACGGCCAACTCGAAATAATGACCGCTGAGCGTGATGAAGCCGGTCATCCGGTTGAGTGGCGACCTAAACAAATAACTATTACCAGGCTGCATCTTGAGGAAGACGCCGGCAAGAACGTCCACGAAGGATTACCAGACATCGATCGTTATTCCTATATCGATCTCAATCGTGCCGGGACCCCTCTGGCCGAGATCGTCACTGAGCCCGACTTCCGTTCCTCGTGGGAGGCATACGACTACGTCAATCACGTGCGACGCGCATTGCAATGGGTGGGAGCTTCCGAGGCGGACATGGAGAAGGGGAATCTGCGTTGTGAAGCGAACGTGTCGGTGCGCCGGATCGGCGACGAGAAATATGGAACCAAAGTCGAACTAAAAAACCTGAACTCGGTGCGCTTCATGCAGCGCGGAATTGAGTTTGAAGTCACCCGCCAAATCGGCGTGCTTGAGTCAGGCGGGCGCCTACAACAGGAGACCAGACTTTGGGATGAGCGGGCCGGCGAAACGCGGGTCATGCGCTCCAAGGAAGAAGCGCACGACTATCGTTACTTCCCTGAACCCGATCTACCGCCGCTGATGGTTGCCGATGAACTGATCGAGCGAGTGAAGGCCGCGATGCCTGAACTGCCCGAAGCCCGCCGGCGCAGATTTATGGAGCAGTACGGTCTTTCGTTTAGTGATGCTTCGCAATTAACTTCGGAGTTGTCGCTGGCGGATTACTATGAGCAGGCCGCCGCAGCGTCAGGGAATCCGCGCTCGGCATCAAACTGGATGCGAACTGAACTTTTGCGCGAACTGGAGAACGCAGGGATTACGGCCGGCTCTTCGCCAGTCTCGGCAACAGACCTGGGCTCTCTGGTGCGATTGATCGATGAGGAGAAGATTAGTGGCAAGCAGGGCAAGGATGTCCTGGTTGAAATGTTTAAGACTGGTAAGACTGCCGCGGCGATTATTGACGAACAGGGATTGGTGCAGCTTAGCGACTCGGGAGAAATCGACTCGATCATAGATGACGTCCTGGCCGCTAATCCGCAGCAGCTTGAGAGCTACCGGGCCGGGAAAGAAAGTCTGTTAGGTTTCTTCGTGGGCCAGATTATGAAGGCGTCAAAAGGGAAAGCGAATCCGAAAGTGGTGAATGAGCGATTGAAGGCGAAGTTGAATGCCTAAGCACGTTAAGCTCTTCATTGGGACCGCGGGCGCCCTCGCCCGCCTCACGCGTGGACTCGATTCAAGGCTAAGAAAACTGTTCAATGCAAATAAAGTGGCGTTCAACGATCTAGCGGGCGAGGGCG
>JANNJZ010000251.1:0-9398 GCA_031396065.1 Pyrinomonadaceae bacterium
CAGGCGGCCGCGCTCGATTCGGTCTTGTTCACCAGAGACCGATTCCCAGTGGTGAACGGAGCAGACTTCCTTAATCTGGGGGCAGATCGAAACACGAGGGTTATTATCTTTGTGACGAATCTGCAACTAGCGCAAGGGGAAACTTCTTCTTCTGTTGTCGTTAATCTAATCGACAGTAATAATCAAACTTACGAACTCGCAGCAGAGGATGTGCGGGCCGTACCGAACTTGCCATTTACGCAGGTCATCTTCAGATTGCCAAATAATCTCGCCATAGGCACATGCGCTATCAAGGTAATGGCACACGGACAAACCAGCAATGCAGGCACTATTAGAATCCGGATTTAGCCACATTCCGTTGACTCATTCTTATGACAAAGCTGCCAAAACAGCGGGTCATGCCTTTTGGTTAACAGTTGTAACAACTCTTAGCTCACCGGACTAGAAACCAGTCTTGTAAACATAGCCCTACTTAAAACCCCTCCAGTAGGCTTCCAGAAAAGCAAGGATTGCCCCAACAATAGCTAACAATCCGGCCCATGCGCCAATTCCATTGTCAGCTAGTGCACCAACAAGCTGTCCGAACAGTCTCACCAAAAGGCTCAAGACAGCCACGAGGACGACGATTATTGCTGACCAGACAATCACATTTGCTTCAAGACCCACCAGCAGTAAGAACCACAGCGTCTTCCCGAAGAGAACTAGAATTACCGCTCCCAAGAATGAGACAGCCATGCCCACGATCAAAAAGGGATTTGTCAGTTGCGTGCCGTCAATTACGGCCAAAGTCGTAATCATGACAACTGTGAGGTAAATATAGACAGTGAGAATCAAAACCAAAGAGATTGGAAAGGCCACAAGCTGGTAGACGAAAGATTTGATTACATAGATTCCCGACTTCTTGCTCAGCATTATCCATGCGATAAATATCTGGTATCGCCGCAGGAAAAAATTATGCACACTTTCTCGTAGCCCAGTCAGTATTTTCAGGCGGAAGTTTGGTGTCTCGACCTTGACCCACTCAAATCTGGCAGTCACCTGTCTGGAAATCGCTATCCATCCCAAAAAAATGACAACTCCGAGAATTGTCAAAGCAGGGTGATCGTTCCTGATTCCGTAGGAAACCAATTTTCCATCCCAAAGAACCACGAGCCCCCACCACAAAATCCTATTTCGTCCTTTGTCGGTGGTTGTATAGGCTAATGGTCTCTTTGAATCGAGCCAGGTTGAAAGGTCTTTGGATCGTGACTGTATCCACTCCTTCTGATTTTTCCGTAGTAAACCTTCGCCAGCTTTGAGAATCGCAATCGCTATTCCCAGTGTAAGCACGTATTTCGATAGTGGGTTTTCCATGGATATCGGCGAATTTACTCATCAACCCACCTTCGCCCAAGTACCAAATAACGAATTCCGTTTGAGTTACAACCCCTCGATGAATTTTGCCGGTGCCGCCTTGATCTTCCCGGCCTGGTGTTCAAGCTCAAATCGTGGAGCTTCAACCAGAACAAGTCCTACCCCATCTTCCGCCCACCTACGCGCCGATTGCTTCTCGTGGACCGTCACCCCTTCACTTGGTAATGAGTCTACCTTGAGGCCTCCCTGCAAGAACCTTGTCGATCTTTGATACGAGTTCATCCTGCTCTATGCGCGAATTCACCGGCAGACGCGCCCAATCTGATCCACTCTTCAGATCAGCAAAGAGCCCTGATGGATCCTCATGAAAATGCAGAAACGCGGTTGATTTCAGATAGAAGACGCCTCGTCCCTTTTCATTCAGATTACTGAACTCGCGAATTCGACTCAGAAGGTCCTGCAAGCTATCAAGGGCTTGTCCACCGGCATGTTTCATCGCGTAACCTCACACAAGAGATTCAGATTTATGATTTCATCAAAAAGCTTCTAATTTGACCTGCGATTCTCTCCGCTGAGCGAAGAGCCCCCTCCATATATCCCGCATAGCCAGGAATTATGGAATCGCCGGCGAAAAATATCGGTGGACTACCCCCAAGGACAAGCGAATGATCCGAAGAAAGTGCACCCAATCCGAAAACCGGGTATGTACCATGGGACCATGGAGAACGATCCCAACGCCGTTCATAGGCAGCCATCAAGTCCCCAGAAGGAATTCCCAGAATATCCAGCGCTGTGTAACAGATGTTCCTTCTTCCGAGTTTTGAAACGCCTGCGAACGAACCGGCAAGAACCCGAAAATGAGAGAAGTCAATCGAGTCGACTCCCTGCTCCGATTCACACCATATCAGCCTACAAGCACCATCAGTCAAAACGTTTGCAGTTCTGACCTCAGTAGTCCTTCCTTTCGTGTCCACCATAAGCGACAGAAGGCGATTCCTCTCCATCTTTGGCGCACATGTTGGAGTTAATTTCTCCAAACCCAAGATCCTAGACCAACACTCGGAGGGTGTCGTCACAACTACCGCCTGTGCTCGATAACTTCTCTGCCTTTCCCCCGGTCGACATACCGTCACCTCGACCATTCTGCCCTGCACTCCGAGCTTCACAACAGGGCTATTGAGCCTGACTAGCCCTCGGATTGAATGACCAACTGCCTCGATTAGTCGAGCCGCGCCTCCGGAAAGCTTGAAGTCCTCACTATCAGTAAAAAAAGCTTGTCCATTTGCACCCGCTACCAGAGATAGCAGCGCCAGCATCGACTGACTTCCGGGCCTCAGATCGGAAAACACCGAGCGAAGTCGTTCTGAACACCCTTCGCTCAGAAGCCACTGATCGACAGTGACTGAGTTGAGATCAGCGAGATGACGAGGAGACTTCCACGGTTGCACCGGGTCGACCTTCTCCGACAGTGATGTAACACGTTCTACAATCCCTTCCAACTCGAGATTCAACTTCTTGATGTCTCGACTTCCAAGTCGGACGTTGCCGAGAATTATGGTTTTGGGTAATAGACTTGCGGAGGATTCCCGAAGGCGCTTGGTTAGTGAAACACCCAGTCGATCGCACCACTGTCGAACCGAGGAATGATACTGCCCAACATATTCTGCTCCGAGATCAACCGGTGCCGAAGAGTACTTGGTACTCCTCGTTTGGATTCGCCCACCGCAACGCCCTGACGCTTCCAGAATCACCAAGGAACAGCTCGGCGAAAGGAGCGATGCCGTAGCAAGACCTGCCAACCCGGCCCCAACGATGACTACCTCCGCACGTTCACAATCTCCATTCATCGCGAGCGGATCAGCTTCGATATCTCGGGGAACTGTTTCCTTACCGTAGCAGTCGAGATTGATTTGACCCGAACCATATTTCTCAGGGCAGACACAACAGCAGAACGCACACGCGGCCGTTCATCCTCGGCCAAGGCTTTAAGAATGGCAAGGCCTTCAACAGGATGACGCCTACCCAATGCCTGCGTAAACGCCTTCGCCACATTAGCACGTACATTTAGGTCAGCCTTCCGTGCTTGCTTTGCCAACCATGGAAGCGTGAGCGTTGGATAGGTGTAACCAAGGTAGCCCACAACGAAAGGACCGCAACATTTACGGACATATATAGAGTCGTCAGACATGAGTTTTTCAAGCCTTCGAAGTATGGATCTCACTCGTCTTGAATCTGTATGCCCCTTTCGCTGCATGCACCCAAGGCAAGCTGCCCGCCGCACACGATCTGAGGGATCACTAACCCACGATTCTGACAGCCGCATCGCGGCATCGAATTCCTCTTCGATCAAGTTACGTAGATCGAATCCAGCTCCTTCGCGCGTGCTCCAATCATCTGACGCTGCCAGCTTCCGCAGTGACTTCAAAGTTGACGCAATCGATTGCTTTTTGGCCATGATTATTCCAACCTGTACAATCGCTCAAGCGCTCTGATTTCAGGCTCTTCAGGATGTTGAACATCGCGTTGGTCTTCACTAAAGAAGATGCTACGGCATGTGTCAACATAGAGCCTTCCGACAGGGGTCAACACCATCAAATCACCCCTTACGTCCGACAAGCCATTTTCTTCCATGAGTCGAAACTGACTTGCGAAGTCCACCAAGGGCTCACTCTGGAAAGAGTCTCGATATTTGTCAAGAGGAATCTCTAAAGCCTTGACACCTAACACGAAATATCTATGGCGCAATTCAGTCGAATCAATCCGCACTGCCGATGCTAGTGGCAACACGCCACGGTCCAGGGACTTGCAGTATGTCTGGACCCCAAGGCGGTTCACAGTTGCATACCCTCCAGCGAAGCCAAACGCCCCAGGACCTAGACCAACAAACTCAGATTGTGGTGCTTTCCAATGTTCAAGTTCGTATCGGCATGTGTAACCTGGCTTTGCTATATCAAAGCCTCCACTCGCACAAGACGCATAGTGACGCAGTCCGTGCAGACCGCCATACTCAAAAGCGTCTATCGCTAGGCCCACGTCTTCTTGGCTTAGTGTTTGTCCAACGGCCGATCCGTTTGGTACAAGGGCATAGCAACTAATATGGGGTACTTCATATTGCTCGACTGCGATCTGCAAATCTCGAGCCCACTCTGCCGTTGTTTGAGGCACATAGGAATAGATGAGATCCAAGGCAACATTATCCAGAAGGGAGCGTGCGCTTTCCAAGGCAGTATGACTATCCGAGGAGTCGTGCGTAGCCCCTAAGGCAGACAGAAGGTGATCCTGGAAGCTCTGAATTCCAATGCTGACTCTATTGACTCCGGCAGACAGCGCTTTGCGGAGATAGTCTCGACGGGCATGCGTTGGGTGAGTTTCGAGGGTGACTTCGACATCTTCACTCAAGCCCCAACACTTTCCAAGGGTCTCCAAAATACTACCTATATGCTGCGCATCCAACACAGACGGCGTCCCTCCCCCAAAATAGATAAACGCCAATGGACCGCCTTGTAGTTGCGCCGAAAGCATCTCGATCTCTTGCTGAATTGCCTTGACAAATGCCTCGATGCTCGATTCATCAGACAGGACCTTGTTGAATGGACAAAACTTGCAGATGCGATCACAGAAAGGGACATGGATATACGCTCCGCGCAACCCACCGCCTAACCAATTAGGCGGCTGAAGGACCGGCGTGACAGATTTCGGATACCACCGAACGTACTCGCTTTCCCTCGAGGCATACAGGGGATGATCTTTGACTTGACTTAGTAAACTCATCTCATTCATTCGACAAACACCCTAATCTTTCCTCGTTCAGTTCTCGACAGATCAGAGTATTCAGCAAACTCGATCTCGAGAGTGATGGTCTCATGCATTAACGAATCTGCCAGTTCCAAACAGTTCTTGAGCAAAGTGCTGCGTACATCTTCATCTGATGGAGAAGGCTGATCATTCGCGATTGCAAGCGTCACCTTGAGGGTAGCCGCCTCATCGGCCCTCCCATGACGAAGATGTAGCTGAGCATCTTGAATCGCTGGAAACTCGCGCATCAAACTCTCTACATGTCGCGTCCCAATTAGCGAGCCATCTGGTAACTTCAAACTACCATCGACCCTGCCGATTACGTCGATGCACCAACTGTTTGGCCAAAGCGCCTCACGATTGCTGGCTCTCTCCAACACTTCAACCAAATCCTGAGTGTCATGCCAACGACGTCCATTCTTGACCCGGACTAGCAACTTACCCTTTAACCCTTTCCTCAAACCCGCCCTTCGATCGGTCTCTTCCTTCGCTATTGCGTAGTCAAGATGCGGACTCAAAACCAAACCCCGATTCAACACTCCCTCACACCCTACGGAATCGAATTCGGCCATGCCATACACGTTGACAACCTGTGCGTTCCACGCCCTCTCACAAGCCTCTCTGATCGACGGTCTCAAGAGCTCACCCGCGTGAAAGACCCAAGATACTCGCAGCAGAGGGCTTCGCCCTTCTTTGATCGACGAATGATGCCAATGGAGAAGCAGACTCGCAGAGCTGCAGATGATATCAGGCCTGAACTCCACCAACTTGGACCATAAGGACGGCTGACCGGCACTCAAACCTAGCGGCAGGACAGTGGCACCACAGTGGAGTGCAGCATCACGGAACACACTTCCGATCGCCCAGGGATCCGAGGGAAAGCAGACTGCCACGCGCAGACCCCGCCCGACCTCGCGGCTACTCAAGATCTGCCTCGTCACCTCTACAGACTCCCCATACCGAGACGAGTCGTAGGAGACTTGACGGGGCTCACTGCCCGTTCCCCCGGTAATGCAAACTAGCTCGGCTCCGGACCCCCACGAAAGTGCGGGAACTCCAATGCCAGCTCTACTTGTATGGATCCTTCTATGCATTCTCCGATTTGTGAGTAGTACTCCTCAACTCGTTGATCTTGCAAGAAACTGTCTGTTCGCTTGCCGTATTCTTCGAGCGAAGGGTATCGGTAAATATCAAGGAATCGCAGATGGCGGCCTAACTCAGTAATCAGCATGACCAAGGGCTCAATGCCAGAATCACGCATAATCGGAAAAAACAACTCTCGATGAAGCTGAAGGAACTTCTCACGCTTTCCGAGCCGTACCTGACCGCTAACTACCTCGTAAATGGGCGAGGATGAAGCAAGCATTTTCCCACCTCCGCGAGCAAGAGTACTTCACGGCTCACTGACTTGTGGACGCATGTCCTCGGTGAAGATACCGCGACCTATCTGGAGGAACTCGACTAAGTTGCCGTCCGGATCGTAGACAAACAATGTACCGATGCCAAAATCCAAGGGATCGTTTGCCTCATTCACATCCTTCGTTTTCCCTTCAAAATCCATCTGGAAGGGTTTCTTCCCGTGATCCAAAAGTAGCGCCAGCACCTCCTGCATGTTGGGTACTTGGAGAGCGAAGTGCTGAATCTCGTGGTACAACGAATTGTCGACCTCCGCCTCGGGAATGTTTACAAGATGTAGCGTGCTTTGCTGATTGAGCACAAACCATGTCTTAATTTTGTGATGCCTACTTAACCCAAGCATCCCAACATAAAACTCCTCAGCAGCAGCAAGATCCTTTACAACCAAACACACATGATTGACGGCTTCAATTTTTAGCTTCATAAGTCGGCATTATCTCCTTGCGGTTGATTTCTGAACCTTCGAGATGTCGAATGGCGATGTCGTCGGAACCTCGCGTTGTAGTTCCTGGAGCCTGCCAACAGTACTCTCCCAAGCTCGCTTCAGAGGCATCAGCTCGGTAAACTCGACTTCTGTATCAGGATAGACCTCACAATTCCTTACATGCGCCTGTACCTCATGTAACTCTCCACAGGCGACCAATATACCAACTGATTTTCCGACGGGATTATCATCTGCAAATTCGAGGGCTGCATGATGCGATCGTTGCGAAACAACCGTGCGCCGATGTACATCATTCTGCATTTCCTGGGAGAGAAGAGGGCTGAAGGGCTTAACCTCCTTATACGCAAGCCAATACATCGACCCAGGTTCTATACTCTTGCGAGGGAAGGTTAACTCTGCCAGTTCAGCCTCCGTCAGAATACTCTCCCCAAGATAATCGGACGCTTCCTTTACCATGGCTTGGGTGGAGACCAATGGAGTTACGTCATTCATTGAATAAGGAAACTGCGGGTCCGCCTTGATCAGCCGGTCAAGAGTTTCAAGCGAATCTACCTCAAAGAGTTCGATCGCCACACGCCCTTCATAAATGCGAAACGCATACGCAAGGAGCTCGCTATCAAGCAAACTCTGCTGATACGCTATAGAATTCAAACGATGCTGCAACATCGCACTCAGTTCTTGAGGGTCGCTTGTCGACCGCTCGGTCATCCTTACGAAGAATCTCATTTTGGTCCCTCGAGTTCAGAGTTCTTACCAGTGCTCGACATGCCGTCGTGCAAGTTATACATTTCAAAGTCAACCCTCTTTAGCGGTTCGAGTACCTTCCCAGTCAACTTTGTCTGACGCCGCAACCCGCGGATGAGTTTGAAATGGAACTTGAGGTACGACCGCTCTCGATACTGGAAATGGTTACCGATGAGCGCATGAAGTACCGGCAAGTTGTGAGAGGGCACAAACGGGTAAACATGATGCTCAGCATGATAGTTTCCATTCCAGAACATGTATCGAAACAAAAAGTTTGAAGAAAGGGTTCGTGTATTGCACAACGGATCCGCCACCTCATCGCAACCGTAGTGCTCAGGTAAGCTCGTGAAGAAGACCATTGGAAAGTAAACGAGTAAGGGAATCCAGTAGAACAACACTAGGTTTCTTGGCCACATTAGCGTCAAGACAAACACCGAAAGCAACCAGAGCAGCTGAAACACGCTGTCCACAATTACCTGGCGCCTCCCCTTGCGAGTTCGAACAAAGTGTGGGAAACGGCCGCACAATGCCTTGAGGGACATGAGCCAAAGGGCTACGAAAAAGCCTGTTGTTGGAAGAGCAAGGAAATACGCCCTGACATTCTCAAAGGTCCCAAGAGGCTCGGTATCACCAGGAACTGCGGTGTACTTGTGATGCTCCAAGTGATAGTACTTATAGATGGAGAAGTTGAACACGACGGAGGCTGACCAGAGCATGCCACAAATTCGGTTGCCCAATCGACTGCGCAAAAATAATCCATGCGCGCACTCATGCGACGCGCCTAGGAAACCCGAAAGCAAAAAGCCTTGAATCAGCCAGACTGCGATCCAACTCCACCACGAATCGATCCACAGAGCAACAAAGAACAAAAGAACATAAGAGCCCACATTGAATGTCGCCTCTGTTAAGACCTTCAAGGCGTGATGCTTCCGCAGCCGATCAAGCACTGAAGAAGGCAGTACCAGCTCTGCGGGAGTCCTGAGATGTGCCACTTCTACTTCTTGCATGGTCCTCACTGACGGAGCGCTGCGTGCGCAATGATCCTCTCGATTAGATCTTGAGTCCGCGCTGCATCTACAAACGAAGCGAGGGGGGTTGATCGCTGATCATCGCTGACAGCGACTGCTATTTCGATCGCTTGCCTAACATGTGCCTCAAACCAAGCATCGGACCTCGGGCCCTGCTCTTCGCTATACGAGGGAGTCGCGTTTCTACTGCCTGTCCACAACTTGCTAATCTTCCACTGCGAAAATTCATTCTCGCGTCGCAACCAAGTACGATAGCCAGCTGAAAGGAACTCGCCACGCACTACCAGTGTCTCCGTAAAATCCTCGTCATCATGATGCCCGAATCTACATTGATAGCGACCAGCGCCCTTTGTGGAAATGCTTGCGCGTAGCCACTCGACACTGATCGCTTCTTCCAAGCCGAAGCTATCAACCCGCAGTGGCCACGACCAAGTGGGGCACCCATCTAACGAGCCACGGGAAGCAACCGACATCGAGCATTCCAGTAATTCATCCAGACCAAATAGCCAGTCAGCCACATCTAACGAGTGCGTAGCAATGAGTTGCAGCCATTCATGTTCTTCATCATTCGGATAAGAAAAGTTGTGGTTAATCTCAAATACGCTTCCAACCTGTCC
>JANNJZ010000254.1:0-3360 GCA_031396065.1 Pyrinomonadaceae bacterium
TCCGAGGTGCATGTCTCCGGTCACGCCAGTCAGGAAGAGCTCAAGCTGATGATCAACACCGTGCAGCCGCGCTTCTTCATACCGATTCATGGCGAATACCGCCATCTGGTCAAGCATATCCAGCTGGCCGGCAAGGTCGGCATTCCGGAAGAGCGCTGCATCCTGGCCACCAACGGTGAGGTGGTCTCGTTTTATGCCGATACGGCGGCCATCGTGGAGAAGATTGAATCGGGGCGGGTTTTCGTGGACGGCAAGGGGGTCGGCGATGTGGGGCGGATAGTCCTGAAAGATCGCAAACACCTGTCCGAAGACGGCATGATCGTAGTGATCATCGGCATGAACCAGACCACCGGCGAAGTCATCTATGGTCCGGATATCGTTTCACGCGGTTTTGTCTTCGAGGACGAAAGCCAGGAATATCTGGAGGACGCCCGCCAGGCCGTCATTTTCGCGCTGTCCGAACTGAACGTCGAGATGCGCTGTAACGGGGAAGAGGTCAAGACCGCCGTACATCAGACCCTGCGCCGCTTCTGCAAGAAGACCATCGAACGCCGGCCGGTGATTCTGCCGGTAATCATGGAGATGTAGCTGCATCAGTTATAACTGCTAAAAGAGAAGAGACTGCTGATGAATTCGCATGACCATCAAGATACGGAATCGCCGGAAATTCTTTCCCTGATGGGTTACAGTCTGGCCCGGGAAGCCGGTCAGTTTCAAAAAGGGATTGAGCTGTGTCTCAAGGCCATAGCCTTGAACCCGCATAACTGTGATCACTACCTGCACCTGGGACGCATCTATCTCCTTGCGAAAAAGAAACATATCGCCATCAAAATCTTCAGGAAAGGTCTCAAGATCCGCAAGGATGCCAGAATCCTGGAAGAGCTCAGGCTGCTAGGTCACCGCCGGTCTCCACCCTTTGACTCATTGCCGCGTGACCATGTTGTCAACCGGGTGACGGGCAAGATTCTGAATGTCTTGAAGTTACGGTAAATATGATTGACGGATGGCAACATGTCGCTGGATGAAGCCTTCAATAAAAAACCAAAGCAAAAGCGGGACAGGCAAAAATGCCGGTCCCGCTTTTGTTGTTTTGTGGCATTTGATGGGGTGTTTTGCTATAACTCTCCAATAATTTCGTAATCATGGTGAATCATGCCTCGTATTTTCGACAACATCTCACAACAACTTCTTTCAGCCTTGCGAGCAACCCTCGAAACGGCCAGCCATGCTGATTTCTGCGTTGGCTACTTCAATCTGAGAGGCTGGCAGGCGCTGGACGACCTTATTGAAGCTTGGGACCCCAGCCAAGGACAGCTGTGCCGGGTTCTAATCGGAATGCAGCGACCGCCTCATGAAGAGGTCCGAGAGTTGTATCAGGTTCGTTCGGATGCCCATGACGCACTCATCGACAATGCCCGCGCCTCTAAATTGAGGTTACGTTTTGCCCAGCACCTGCGCGAACAGATCACATTCGGCATACCAACAGCGCGGGATGAGGCCGGCTTGCGCCAGTTGGCCAAACGGCTACGGGCAGGGCAAGTGGTCGTAAAACTTTTTCTCCCCTATCCGTTGCACGCCAAGCTCTATCTATTGTTCCGCCAAGATGCAAACAATCCGATTACCGGATTTGTCGGCAGCAGCAATCTCACAATGTCCGGGCTCTCCCGCCAGGGCGAGCTTAATGTTGACGTTCTCGACCACGATGCGACCGATAAGCTCTCTGGATGGTTTAGCGACCGTTGGAACGAGCGCTGGTGCATTGACGTATCAGCGGATCTGGCCGAGGTTATCGAAACCAGTTGGGCGCGCGAGGCTGTTGTCCCGCCGTATCTTATCTACCTGAACATGGCATACCATCTTAGTGTGGAGGCGCGGGCCGGTTTGAGCCAGTTCAGACTGCCGGCACGTTTTGAGGAAGAGCTTTTCGAGTTCCAGAAAAGCGCCGTCAAAATTGCCGCTCGCCACCTGAACCGTCGCGGCGGCGTGCTGATCGGTGACGTAGTCGGTTTGGGCAAAACCATCATGGCCACGGCACTTGCCCGCATGGTGGAAGACGATCTCAACTACGAAACGCTCATCATCTGCCCGAAGAACCTCGTGCCCATGTGGGAAGCCTATCGCAAGGAATATGGCCTGCGCGGCATGGTCATGTCGCTCACCCAGGTCAACCACCCATCCAAGGGCTTGAAAGACCTCAAGCGTTACCGGCTGGTGCTGATCGACGAAAGCCACAACCTGCGCAATCGTGAGGGTAAGCGTTACAAGGTGATTGCCGATTACATTCGCCACTGGGAGTCGCGCGTCATTCTGCTGACCGCTACCCCTTACAACAAATCGCTGACCGATCTGTCCGGCCAATTACGGCTATTCATCGAAGAAAAGGCCAACCTTGGCATTCGGCCTGAACACTTCATGCGCAAGAAGGGCTTAAGTGATGCCCAGTTCGAGCGGCAGTACCAGTGCCCGACGCACTCGATTCAGGCCATGGAAAAGAGCGATGAACTGGATGATTGGCGCGAGTTGATCCGGCTCTACATGGTACGCCGCACGCGCAGCTTCATCATTGCCAACTACGCAGTATGCGATAAAAAGGGGCGTTGCTACATTACCGACAGCAACGGAGAAAAGCGCTATTTTCCAATACGCAAACCATTGACGCTGCAATTCCCCATCGACGAAAGCGACCCGAGCGATCAATACGCCCGACTCTACTCCGAGCAGGTAGTCGAGGTGATCAGCTCCCTGCACCTGTCGCGCTACGGCCTCGGCAGCTATGCCGACCCACTCGCGATCAAGACCGCGAGTCCTGCCGAACGCAAACAGATGGACGACCTGGGCAAAGCCGGCGCACGACTCATCGGCTTCTGCCGCACTAATCTCTTCAAACGGCTGGAGTCAAGCGGCTTCTCATTCCTGCAGTCGCTGGAACGACATATTCTGCGCAACGAGATTTATCTTCACGCCATCGACAACGGCCTCGACCTCCCCATCGGGACGCTTGACGCTGGCCTGCTCGATGCCCAAAACGTGGATGAAGACGCCGACGGGTTTATCAGTAGTCAGGAAGACCTGTTCGACGGCATCATCGAGGAGTCCAAAGAACAACCGGCCAGTCAGGCAGAAACGGTCTACCGGCAATATGCGGGCGAATATCGCAAGCGCTTCAAGTGGATCAGCCCTAGATTGTTCAAGAAAACTCTTCGCGACCATCTTGCCGCCGACGTCGCCGAGTTGCGTTCTCTGCTCAATTTGCGTGGTTCCTGGCAGCCATCCAACGACCGCAAGCTTGAGCATTTGCGAGACCTGCTCAAACAGACGCACGCCAAGGACAAGGTGCTGGTCTTCACCCAGTTTGCCGAC
>JANNJZ010000274.1:0-3589 GCA_031396065.1 Pyrinomonadaceae bacterium
CCCGTACCGGGTGATGCGTTCTCAAAGGTGGGACCCTGAATGTCTTTGGTGTCACCTTCGCCCGCATACCAGGCGATCAAACCTGAAGGAGGTGCGACGCAGACTCCTGATGGTGTAGGCGATGCCCCTGGGCTCGGAGAAGGTGACGGACTCGGAGAGGGGGAGGGTGATGGGGAGGGCGACGGACTCGGTGTCGGCGTTGGTGAACAAGCGAAGATTGGGGATCCGGGCGCCGTCTCGCTAATTTTGGAGACGAAGGCGTCAAGGATGAAGCCAGCGCCATTGGCAGTGTTATCGAAGGCTCCGGTCGTGGTCGGGAAACAGCTCGAGCTGGTGGTGCCCGCCACATAGGCGTCACCCGCCGAGTCAACCGCGATTCCTTTCCCAAAGTCTCGGTCAGTGCCGCCAAGATAAGTGGAATAGACCAGCGCCGAGCCGGCAGCATTGAGCTTCGTCACGAAAACATCATCAGTCCCGCCGGTGGTGGCCTGAATGGGATTAGCTGTGGGAAAGTTGGTGGAGAGGGTATTGCCGGTGATGAAAGCATTCCCGGAAGAGTCAATCGCGATGCCGCCGCTGAACTCTCTGCCGCTGCCGCCCAGATAGGTTGAATAGACCAGCGCCGCGCCGGCGGCGTTAACCTTCGTCACGAAGATGTCCTCAGGTCCGTTGTTTGAGGCCTGAATCGGATTAACTGTCGGGAAGTTGGTGGAGGACGTGCCGCCCACCATGTAAGCGTTGCCGGAAGGGTCCACCTTGACTCCATTGGCGCCGTCACTACTACTACAGCCCAGATAAGTGGAATAGACCAACGCGGTGCCGCCCGGGTTGACCTTCGTTAGATAGGCATCCCCTCCGCCGCCATTCGCGGCCTGAATCGGATTAGCCGTGGGAAAATTGGTAGAGAGAGTCTGACCCACCACGTAAGCGTTGCCGGAAGAATCGGCTGCGACGCCGCCGCCGGATTCATTGCTGCTGCCGCCGAGATAACTCGAATAAACGAATGCAGTCCCGGCCGGATTGATCTTGGTGACAAAGGCGTCATTGAAGGCGTCAACTGCGCCCGTGGTCTGAAACGCCCCGACCGTCTTCGGGAAGTCACGCGAGGAAGTTGTACCCGTGACATAGGCGTTCCCCGCTGAGTCCACTGCGATGCCACTGCCGACATCCGTGCCTCCGGGGGTGGCCTGGCTGGTGTCTTCGCTGCCGCCGAGATAAGTGGAATAAACCAGCGCTGTACCGGCAGCGTTGATCTTGGTTACGAACGCGTCGCCGCGAAGCTGGCTGCCGAAAGGGCCGGCAAACGCAGGCTGAATCGCGTTAAGCGTCGGGAAGTTGGTCGAGGTAGTGGTGCCAACAATGTAAGCGTTGCCGGAAGAGTCAAGTGCGATGCCGTTGCCAGAATCACCGCCGCTGCCGCCAAGATAGGTTGAATAAATCAACGCCGTGCCGGCAGCGTTCATCTTGGTCACGAAGACGTCATCATTCCCACCGCCGCCGTTGGCAGGCTGAATTGGATTAGCAGTCGGGAAGTCGGTGGCGGAAGTTGAGCCCGTAATGTAGGCGTTGCCCACTGAGTCCACTGCGATGCCGGCTCCGGAGCTGAGTCCGCCAAGATATGTCGAATAAACAAGCACCGGATCAATGACGAGCGGAAGCTCCGGGTTGTACTCGTCAATCTCAAAACCGACTCGGCCATCAGTTCGCAATTGATAGCGACTTTGGATCTCGTGCCGCTCGCCCGCCGCTTCCTGATACACAAATGGCTTCTGTTGACGGATGGTTTGCTCGCCCACACGGATCAGTAGATCGCCGGTGGCGCTTTCGATTTCCAGTTTGTCCCCACCATCAAACTGCATCGCCACTTGCCGATAATCCGCACCAGGGGCTACTACAAAGTCATACTCCAGCTGCCGCTGATTACCGTAATAAGTCACGTCAATGCCCGGATACACTTCGTTGTAACGGACGCGTCCGAAGGTGGGAATATTCGTCCGCCACCGGGCCGGGTCGTTGCCGATATAGTAGTTGACCTTACCTGCCAACTCTTGCTGACCTTCCGTCTTAGCCTTTGCATTTCCACCGGCGATCTTCATACGCAACACGGTCGTTCGCTCGGAAGTTCTACTAACCGTCTGGCTGACCTTGCGGAAATCATCGGCTTGGGTCCCTTCCTTCGTCCCACTGTGATGGGCCAGGACGAAGGTGGCTTCCGTCGGAGCCAGAAAGAGCGCGTAGCCTTGTCCCCGTGCCAGGAAGTTGACCGCCGTATCCGTTTGACCTTGATTGGACTCGAAACTCAGGGACAAATTCCCATAGTCTTCGTTGCGCGGTCCGGCTGTCATCGATGCTGAAGACAACCACGTTGGCGTTGATGGCGCGGCCGGCTTAGCCTGAGTGACCTCGGGTGAATGTTTCCGGATCCGCGCACCAGATAGGATCAGGGGGATCAGAATGCCGACCAGGGCGATCATCAGACCGAAAGAATAAGTGCGGCTGTTTTTGAAGAATTTCATCGAGGTTCCAACTTTCCGCTCGTGTTCAGAGTTTTTTCCCTACGCCTACAAAGCGCAAAAAATGAGTCAATTGGCTCAAAATAGTTTGAGTTATTTTCTTCTGAAGGTCGGGACCGCAGGCGCTGGGAGCGCAGGCATCTTGCCTGCACTAAGCGGCTTCAAGCGCAACGGATGCGGTGAACTCACGTGCATTGTCCACGCAACTAAGAGCGCCTGACGGCGCTAGGCAGGCAGGATGCCTGCGCTCCCAGCGCCTGGGGTCCTCGCTAGGGCGCTGCGAACCGCCGACGGTATTCGGGTGACATCAGAAACGAACGGACCATCTCAGCTCTGATGAAGTCGCCGCCAAAGGAGTTGAGTTTGTTCAACCAGAAGGTGAAACCGGGCGCGTCCTCATTCCGGCGCAGGTAGCCGAAGTATTCCATCTGCACAAACGACGGGCTGAACTGCGAATCGCAAAACGTCTTGCCATAGGCTGCGGTGATCTCCACCTGACCTTCAGCTAGCACCCTCGTGCCATTGACCACCTTGTGCAGCACCGTGGACCGCGTCTCGGTTGCCCCATTGAGAGCGTTGACCAGGGCTTGTCTGTCAGCTGCGCTAACACTCGTGCCGGTAGTCAGGAAGAGTTTATCGACGTAACCCTGGTTGGTAAGGGCTCCGTAGATATTTGCGAACTCAGCGCGTTGCACAAACTCAGTCAGATACTGAGCGCGATTCGCTTCGATGGTTGCAGCGGAGACTGCATTGCCGACGATGATGCCACGCGAGACCTGCTGCACGTCGCGCATGAACTCGAGATAGGTGGGCATGCGTCCGAGACTACCTTTGTAGACGCAGTAAACGTAACGGCGAGTGGCGAAAGTAATAGGCGAGACTTTATTAAGAGCCGCTTGAAAAGATATTTGTTGGTTCATTTTTATTATCTCCTCACTGAAGGCCGTTTCAGCAGGTTTTGCCGTCTTCACCTACTCACGCGAGGAACTCGAACGGCAGCGGACATTTCTTTTGTTGGGTAGGGGTGAGGTTGGATTATGGGAAGACTTCCTATTGGGACCGCGGGCGCCCTCGCC
>JANNJZ010000286.1:0-2422 GCA_031396065.1 Pyrinomonadaceae bacterium
GAAGCAATCGAGGTTCTTCGAGATGTTGACACCCTGGTGGTGGATAAGACAGGAACCCTCACGGAGGGGAAGCCCAAACTCGTGACGGTTGCTCCGGTCGGCGATGTGGACGAGCGGGACCTGTTGCGTTTCGCTGCCAGCCTTGAGCGCGGAAGTGAACATCCCTTAGCGGCAGCAATTGTTTCAGGCGCGCAAGAGCGGGGCGTGGAAGTTGTGAGCACACAGTCGTTCGAGTCCGTCACCGGCAAAGGAGTCAAAGGGCAAGTGGATGGGCACGCAGTTGCTCTGGGAAATCTCGCTTTGCTGGATGATCTCGGAATCGACGCGCGTGATTTGGCTGAGCAGGCCGAGAAGTTACGCACCGACGGCCAAACCGTGATGTTTGTGGCTATCGATGGCAAAGCTGCGGGACTAGTGGGCGTTGCTGATCCCATAAAGGAGAGTACGCCGGAAGCAATCAAGCAACTTCATGAAGAGGGAATCCGCATCGTGATGATGACGGGCGATAGCCGCACAACGGCTAACGCAGTTGCCGCGAAATTGAATATCGACGAGGTCGTGGCCGAAGTGCTCCCCAATCAGAAGGCAGAAATTGTTAAGCGCTTTCAGGCGGAAGGCCACAAAGTGGCGATGGCTGGGGATGGAATCAACGATGCGCCCGCGCTAGCTCAAGCTCATGTCGGCATCGCGATGGGAACAGGAACTGATGTGGCGATGGAGAGCGCCGGCGTGACGCTGGTGAAAGGCGACTTGCGCGGCATCGTTAGAGCGCGGAAGTTAAGTCGAGCCACCATGGGCAACATCAAACAGAACCTTTTCTTTGCGTTTATCTACAACGTTATGGGCATTCCGATCGCCGCCGGGGTCCTGTATCCATTTTTCGGTCTATTACTCAATCCGATGATTGCGGCTGCGGCAATGAGCTTCAGTTCCGTTTCCGTAATAGGCAATGCGCTGCGTCTGAGACGCGTCAAGTTGTAAGCTAAAAACCAGGCAACGGTTGTCTGCTTAACGGTCCCAGGCTGGCGTTCACTTACTTAAAAGTTTGTTTGGAGGAGAAAGATGATCAAATTCGCAATCGGCTTAAGTCTGGTAGGACTATTGATAGTAACCGCTGCCTGTAGCTCTAAAGCTACTGACACGGGAAGAGTGATCAAGAGTGCTCCCGCAGGAAACAATCTGACGGTGTCACTGGCCACGAGTGACGGCGTTCTTAAGAAGGGCAAAGCCGAGTTCACACTTACGTTCGCAGATTCTTCAGGCAAGCCTGTTGATGTCGGCGCAGTGGCTTTGACATTTCACATGCCGCAGATGGGGACGATGTCGGCGATGAATGACGCGGCAACATTTACGACTACAGATACACCGGGTGTTTATCGAGGGAAAGCCAACGTTGAGATGACCGGTGAGTGGCACGCACAAATCACTTACGACGGACCAGCAGGAAGGGGCAAGGCCTCGTTTCCGGTCACCGCTCAGTAATGAAATCAAGAGTCGTCGAGTTTGACTTTGACACTTTCGAACGGAGGATGAAATGAGAACACTGTGGCTCAAGGTATTTGCGTCAATACTCCTAGCCACGAGTACGGCTTCGGCAGTCTCTGTGTCAGGAGTTGCTCAGAGAATAAGAGGCAGGACTGCACAGGACAAAACTGTAGTTGGCTACATCAGCGACGGTTCCTGTGGTCTCCAACACATGGCGGGCATGGATGAGAAGGATTGCACGCTGATGTGCGTTAAGAATGGGAAGTTTGTTCTGGCTGACCGCGACCACAAGCTTGTTTACCAACTCGACAAAACCGGACAAGAAAGAGCGAGGGAGTTTGCCGGCCAGAAGGTCAGGGTGAAGGGCAGAGTTACCGGTAAGACAATTCGCGTTACGACAATTGAGGCCGCCACCTAATTAATGATTCACCGTCTCATAGAACTCAGCTTAAAGAACCGCGGGATAGTCCTCGCCGTCTACCTTGCGCTCGCCGGGTGGGGCTACTGGGCCTTGGTACACACGCCTATTGACGCGATTCCAGACCTTTCCGACAACCAGGTCATAGTCTTTACCGATTGGGCGGGACGTTCGCCTCGCGAAGTCGAAGACCAGGTAACTTATCCGCTGGTAACGAGTCTGCAAGGGCTTCCCGGGGTGCGCACCGTCAGGGCGAGTTCGGCGTTTAGCTTTTCGATGGTCAACGTCATTTTTGAGGACAGCGTTGATTTGTATTGGGCGCGAACGCGGGTTCTCGAACGCCTCAATCTGGTTACGAGACAATTGCCCGACGGCGTCACGCCGACGCTCGGACCCGACGCCACCGGACTCGGACAAGTTTATTGGTACACGCTCGAATCGGCTGATATGAGCCTGCGCGATTTGCGGACCTTGCAGGATTGGTTTGTGCGTTATCAACTCAATTCCACTCCGGGAATA
>JANNJZ010000335.1:0-3016 GCA_031396065.1 Pyrinomonadaceae bacterium
AGCGTGCACTTGACAGCAGCCTGGAGCTCTTCCTCAACCCATGATGCTACAATGATGGCTACTCCACGATCCGATTGATTTTCCATCTCAGCAACGAGCGTCTCCTGTCGTTTCAGTAGTTGTTCTTTTTCTTCTGTAAATTCCATGACCACCTCGAACGACTAGCGGGGCAAATACTGACCGGCCAGTTTTTTATAAACCTTCAGGGGGTACTCTTGTCTATTTTTCTATCAGCCAGCGGGCGGCTTGAACGCTGTTGCGTTAGATTGGAAACTTAAATCGTATGGTTCTATGACCCACTTTTGACACCTGATAAAATATTTAAAACTTTTTCTATCAGAAGCCATACTTGCGTTTCCGGAGGTCAAAGGCTTCTCTTCCACCATCCAAAACAGTGAGGACCGCATGCCGGATTTCTGGATTGTCGATGGCATCTTGTGTCTTCACATGCGCACTATCGGCGTCGGCCTCAAGGTGAATAACTTGGTCGGCATCACCATTTACGACCAAGTTTGCATCGTGAGTTGCGAAGATGATTTGACGTTTTCCTTTAAGCCTCCTCAGGATGGGTAATAGCGTTTCGGCAAGGAAGGCCTTGTCCAGTTCGTCCTCCGGTTGGTCGATTACTAGCGGCGATGTATCCGAGCTCTCCAGTAAGAGAGACAAAAGCACGCTGATCTGCTTTCCGCCAGACAACTTATTAATTGGTCTAAAATCTTTTGCACCAGATCCTACGCGAGCCTCTATAAGGCATTTATCGTCACTTCGCATTGACCGCAATTGGTACTTTCGGTTGGTGGTCATCTGCTCAACAAATCGCGTTGCCACAGTTTCGCTCATTCCCAGCGTGGACAACTTCTTTTCGCACAGGGCAGTGTAAAGTGCAGAAGGATCTGTCACAGCGTGGTTTTCGTTCCACCAACGTGTAATGCCTGATTCCTTAAACTCCTTGATCCACTCATCTAGATTGGTTCGGGACGCCGCATTTGCAATTGATACGCGGATGGTGGTGATACTTGTATTCACCTCTTTGATGATTTCGTCTATCGCCTCTCGGTGTGCCTTTACTGCTGACTGTCGCTCACCTTCGACCAAAGCGAAATCATCCTCGGCCTTCTCCATGGCTGTTTTTGCTGCTTCATAGGCAATGCGGAATGATTCGTAGTTCGCTGCTATTTTTGACAAGGCTTCAAACTGATTAAGTTCCTCGGCCATTCTTCCTTGATCGACGAGGACCTTTTGAACACATGCGCGAAGTTCGTCAGCACGTTTGTCGACAATTTGTCCCAGCCCAGCTGATATATCATTAAGCTTGATCAATTCCTGTTCAGCTTCGTCCAGTTTCTTGGCTACAGATGCGAGTCGCAGCTTGAGATCTGCAGGCACTGTTGAGTCGAATGAATCAACCCTTGGGGACTCGATTTCTGTCAAAATTGTATGTACCGCCGACAACTTTTCTCGGGCGTCTTTAACATATGACGAGAATCCTGACACTCGCCCTTGATCGGCTTGAGCAACGGCCAATGCATCAGCTCCTGCTTCCTTAAATGCATCCAGAGCTTTACGTGCTTTATCTGCTGACGCGAATGCCTGCTCCTTCTCAGCTAGTGCTGCATGAACATCTGCTATCGTTTGTGTCAGGGAGCGGAGACGGTCATCAAACACGTTAATGGCTTTGTCTTTAATGAATCACCCCGCCGCAAGCGGACGGGGTATCTGTAACTTTAGTTGATTCTTAACTCGCCGCAAGCGGCGGGGAATTTACCCTAAAGGGATTAAGAAGATCCGTGCTTCCGGATGGCGCAAGATGGTAGAGAATTTTACGTACGTTATCGGCATCTTTTGCAATACTGGCCAGTTCGCGCTGTGTGAAGAACCTAGCTGGCCATCGCTCGCAATGTGATAGCGTCGCCGCTATTGGACTTGCTATATCAAGCGTGATGGTCGGATTTCCACTTAGGAGGCGATTCGAACGATCCTTAACGTCGTTGGCGAGGTTTGGTAATTGCGGAGCTGCAATCTTGCAGTAGATCCTAATTCCATCGAGCAAGGTTGATTTGCCGGTCATCCGCCCACCGATGATGCATGTTAAATCGGGGCTGAAACGTAAGACTTGTCTCTTATCTTTGCCGCCAAAGAATGATGTCCCTTCCTCGATCGTAATACTACGCAACCATGGCCTGCTTGCATCTACAGAGAGCGGTATGTCCTTCCTATACTGAAGCTGTTTCGACGCGTCCTTCTCATACACGATGCGTAGACGCGAGTCACTGGACAAAAATGCTTGACGCAAAGACTCAATTCGCGCAGAGGCTAATTTGACTAGTGTGTATCTATACCCAATTCCTTTTTTCTGCGGGCTATCAACGCAGGGGACTTGTCCTACCAGGCCTCCATTAACCAAACCATAAGCATCACTACTATGAATGAGCGACTGACAGTATTGTTTGAGATGAGCTTCAAGGTAGCTATGGCCATCGATAGCATCTTGTCGAAGATGATTGTCTTTCAGTTCGAGTGCTGCAATGTTACCGTACGTGAAGTGTTTCCCAAGATCTCCCTTCAGGGACTCAACAGCACCTTTGCTACTGAATGCATGCGGAGCTATGCACAAGTAATCCCAGCTATCTCCTTCCCGAAGTTTGAGATCTTTAAGCTCACCAAGCAGATCCTGAGCGTTTTTTGTAGATGTCTGGTGTGTACCGTTACGCCAGACGTCCTGACCGCCAGTAGCAATCGTAAACGCCTTCACAAAGCGATCCTTCCCTATCTCAGGATCAAACAAGACAATGAGGTGAATGCCTCCCTTCCCATCAGATGCGCTCGGCTCGAAGCCGGGAAACACTGCATAGATTTTTTCTCGGAATGGCGTTCCATCAGCAGTTCCCGCACTAGCTGTAACCCCTCTAAAAGAGGGGGCTTAAGTTTTATTGATTCGTACAAATTTGCCCGAATTCTGGACGTTGTCCTCATTATTGTGATTATTTGCTTTGGTTGCAATTGCTACGGTCATTAC
>JANNJZ010000340.1:0-17847 GCA_031396065.1 Pyrinomonadaceae bacterium
CTCAGGTTGGGAAGGCGGGCTTGTCCCCGCTCTTCGCTAATCGGCATCCAGATTTCAACCCGTAAGAGCGGGGGCAAGCCCACCTTCCCTACCACGAGCTGATCTCGCCGGATTGCTTAGGGTCAAGGCATAGGTTTCATAGCGGAACCAAAACAATCTCTAAAAAGAATGCCCCCTACTTTGCCCGGCTCTGGATCGCCTTGGCCGTCATGGCTGCCTGTTCTCTAACGCGCTCGGATACGGGCGGCACTTCCTGTATGTACTTTTCAACAGCAGGAAGATCTGATACCTCTCCAACCAACGCCAGGCCACGGAGCGCTTCCCAAACACTTCCTTCGTCAGAGTTAATAGTCAATAGCACTCCCCCGGGTATAACGCTTGAACCGCTCGGCGCGACCACCTTGTCTACTTTTCCCAAAAGTGGTGATCTCACTTCGAACGTCTTCTCATCGGGCTGGGTGATGCGGCCCAGCAGCGTCCCGCGCGCCAATTGTGAACCTTCTTTCAGCGTGCTCGCCACCGTACCTGCCGTTGTTGCTTTCAGCTCATAAGGATTGAGGGTTGCCACTAATTCGAGGCGCCCACTGGAATCGTTGAACCTCACCAGGGCCAGCGCTGCATTTCTGCGAACAATGGGTTCCGGGTCTTTAACTAATCTCAGCAGCGCCTGATGGAATTCTTCCGATTTGTTATCGAAGCCCATTAGCCAGGCGGCGGTCAAACGAAACTCTGTCTCAACATTGCCCGATAGAGTGATGATTTTTGGATACCACTGCTGCGCGGTCTGATCGCCTTTTTCAATGCGTTGCTGAATCTGGAGCAGGGCATGCTGCACGTGGCGCGGACGCTGCTCGTCAACCAGATACTGCGAAATATCGGAGTCGGAAAGACCGCGACCAAACCAGGTGAAATACCAGGCGAGGAACGAGCCAATCACAAATAGGATGGCGAGAAATAGAATGGGCCCTGAGGCCCGTAGGCGATTCACCGCCGGAACCGCGATAGTCATCTCAGGGTTATTGCCGTTGTCTGCCATGAAGTAGTTGATCGTGACGTGGGCACGACCAGGCTGTCAAGAAGGGGCTCGCGCTTTCTGTGCATTCTCACCAAGTGTTTTACGAAAGAGAGTTTTACTGCTTTGCACAAAAAAGCGATTAGCAACGAGAGCCAAAGTAACCCGCGGTAGCGGGTGGCAGCGTAAAGCCTGGGGTGGAGCGTAGCGGAACCCCAGGGACCGCAGCCTGACCTGCCGCAGCCCGCGATAGCGGGCGACAGTTCATGATCAGTTAACGCTGTCGCCCGCTGCCGCGGGCTGGGATTGTCTTTACACTATCGACCTGGGGTTCCGCTACGCGTCACCCCAGGCTTTATGCTGTCGCCCGCTACCGCGGGCTGGGCCTGGGTACCCACGGTTGGAGGCGCTACATCGTCGGTGGTGTCGGATAAAAGTGGTAGAGCATCAAATAAACGATAACGCCGGTTACCGAAACATAGAGCCACAACGGCAGCGTCCAGCGCGCGATTCTTTTGTGTCTAATGAAATCGCCTCGCGCGGCCCGGTACAGCGTAATGAGAATCAGAGGAACAATAACAATGGCCAAAATCACGTGACTGATAAGGACGGCAAAATAGAAAGGCCTGACAATTCCCTGGCCCAGGAAGCGCGTGTCACCGTGGTAGTAATGATAGGTAAGATACGAAATCAGGAACAGGGTTGAAGTAAGGAACGCGGCGACCTGGCACTTTCGATGAGCGTCAACCCGCAGCGCCCGGATGAAACGATAACCAGCCATCAATAAGACCGCGCTGGTGGTGTTTAAGAAAGCGTTAACGTGGGGAAGATAGGAAATGAATTCAGGCATTAAATTAGAAGTGATGAGTAAAAGAAAGTCCTGAGTCCTGAGTCCTGAGTACTAAGTCCTGAGTTCAAAAGGAAGTAATCAGCGAGGAATGGGAAGTCCTGGCTAGAGTCTTACTCAGGACTCAGGACTCAGAACTATCTTTTCATTACTCATCACTTTTTCAGTTCCTTTCTCAGTCAGCGAGTAGAAATCGTTTCCAAGCTCTTCCAGCAGTCCATCTTTCACCAACCTCTCGACGATGTCGAAAACGCGAGTACGTGCTTCGGTGTCGTTGCCGCCAGCCTCAAACAAGGTGTGCAGATCGAGTGCATCCTTCTTCCAATGCTCGAAGCTTCCTAAAACTCGATTGGTTAGATCATCCACGGTAGAGACTCAGGAATCCTTCGGTTGCTTCGGACTCATGTTAGCAACCATGGATTTAACATCGGCAGGCATGGCGCGGCCTTTAGCATCAAGCAGCGGCGGGCCAGCGGCGGCGGCAAGCGACGCAGTCGCTGCTCTTCGCTGCAATCGTTTGGCGAATGGAATCGGCAGGCGTCCTTCATCCTTGAGATACAGCAGCGGAATGAACATGAACACCAGCGCCATTGTCATGCAAACCGAAATGATGAAGAGATTGTCGATACTGATCAGCGGGGGATAAAAAAGGGCGGTGAAGACCGCAAAGGCAATAAAGCCCAGCGCGGCTACTACGCTTAAGAGATTGAGTAAGACGACTTGCTTTTTCATCAACAGCCTATTCGTTAGCGGGTTCGAAACAATTCCCGCCCGCTTATGCAGGTGGTTCTGTCATTAGCCGCGGATTAACGCGGAGGTTTCGCGGATAAGAAAAGAGGCTGAACAGTCGGGGTAAATCATTCCCTTGAATTCTTATCGGCGTCGATCCGCGTTAATCTGCGGCCCAATACTTCTTTACCCACACCAACCCACAACCTTAGTGCTTAGCTTTCCCGGCGGGCGCGGTGCGCTCGGACATCTCCTCATACCCGCACCTTTCACACTGCCAAACCGGAAACAGTCCCCCAGGATCGGCCCCTTGATAAACCGCACGATCGGAGGGGATGATCTTACCACCGCAACGCGGACAGACTCTCCCCCTGGTAGTTCGCTTATCAACATCGATGCGCAGGAGATTCTCGTCGGCCATATTACCAAGTCCTAACTACTGAGTTGCTCAACTCCTGGTCTGATCGTCGGGCTCATCATCCGAGTTTTTATAGCGTTTCAGCACCACGAAGAGCGAGCAGAATATTGTGACCGGAGGCACCAGTAGCACCAGCACGCCGAGGTTGAAATTCCTGATGAATAAGGAATTGTTCGCACTCGTTAGAGCTGTCCGGCACATCGAGCACTGGCCAAACGCGGAGGCGCTAAGCATGAACACTGCAACGATCGCCGTCACGGCAATCAGAACTGCTCGCCATTTAAGACCGGCGCTCATCAATGTTCCTCGGGTGCGGGTGCGGGTGCGACAGCCGGGGCCTCTTTGAATTTGTAGCGCAGTCCCGCCGACCTGAAGCTATCGGGAAAGACTACAAACATTAAACAGATACACACTACCAGCATTGGCACGATGGTCAGAATCAAACTCAAACGCTCAAACTTCAAGTGCATAAAGTAAGCAACAATCAGAGCTGCCTTGATGATGGACAGCCCCAGCAATATCGTCAACATGATCACCAGGGACATTGGCTTGTAAGCAAGAAAAATTTCAATCAACGTCAGGACCACCAGCCAAACCCAGATCGATGTGAACAGTTTATTACTTCCGGCGAAATGCTCTTCAGTATGTTCGCTCATGCTCGATTCCTCCGCTCACTTTCGAGTGTGGCGGCTCGACGCGCCGCTTTATCCAGTCGCGGCTTGACGCGACCTCCAAAAAAACTACTTAGCCAAATGCCCACCCACGTCCACTGACATGATGTAAATCAGTGGGAAGACAAACATCCAAACCAAATCGACGAAGTGCCAGTAGAGTCCGCTGATCTCAACGTCCTCGTGCTTGAGTCTTTTGAGCCGCGCGGCCACCACGCCCAGATAGATGATCCCGGTAGTGACATGGAACATGTGGAGGCCGGTAATGGCATAGAAGGTCGCGCCAAACGCCGGTGAGGGCAACTGACCTTCCGTGGTGGTAAAGGCCGTTACCCAATGAGCTGGCAGAGCAAACGGCCGCAGTCCCTCGTGATACAGGTGGCTCCATTCGATGAGGTGCAGCACGACGAACGCGGCGCCGAAAACCATAGTCGCCAGGATCCATTTACGGGCCGCAGCTCTGTCCCCACGGCTCGAAGCTGACACCCCGAAGACCATTGTCAGGCTCGAAGAGAGCAGACAGAAGGTCATCACTGACGAAAAGACGATACTGGGATAAAACGGAAAGGGTGTCGCCCAGACGTTTGACGCTCGCAGATAGCTATACCCAATCAGGAGCGCGGTGAACGTCAATGAGTCGGAAACAATGAACAACCACATTCCGAGCTTGCGATGCCCAACGCGATAGGGGTGAACGCCACCATCCCAATCGGACGCCGGAAAATGTACTGCGCGTGCTTCACTACTCACCTGTCACCTCCAAAAGAATAGAAGTACGAATAGGTAGAGCCACAAAACGTCCATGAAATGCCAATAGAGCGTGACGGCATCGGCCGCTCCCTGCCGCTCAGCCACTGCCAGGGCGTCGTCTCCTCGTTTGCTTGTCCGCAGAGAGAGATAAATCAACGCCGCCAATCCACCCAGCAAGTGAACTCCGTGGGTGGCAGTCAGCAGGTAGAAAAACGAACTGTGTGGATTACTGGAGATATAAACTCCCTGTCGCACGAGTTGTTGCCAGGCCACCAGTTGCGACCCCAGGAACCCCAGGCCCAACACGGCCGTGACCAGCAACCAGCGGCGGTGAAGATTAAGTGCCGACGCTCTCAACTTGCGCCGGGCAGTCTCCAGGGTCCCACTGCTGATGAGGATGAGCGCGCTGCTGAGCAGCAGAATGCGGGGCATCTGCAATGGCCGCCAATCGTTGCCCGGGGCAGAGCGCACAATGTAGGCACTGGTCAGCGCGGTAAACATCATCAGGATCGCGGCCAGGGCGACCCACATTCCGAGGCGATAGCGGTTCGCGGCAGAGTTCCGGCCCGCAAACGCGGGCTCGTCGCCGTTACGCTTGCGCGCGCCGTTACCGTTTGGACCACGACTGCCTGGGCCGCCACGAATCCCTGACTTTGTTAGTGGCCTAGTGTCGGTGACCGTTGTGGCCATTTCCGCTTACTCCTTCGGATCCTTCACCACCGGGTTCTGGTTCCGTTTGCATCACAAAGTCGTTTGGGGCACCGGGCACAGCAAACTCATAGGGTCCACGATAGACAGTCGGCAGCACCCCGGCAAAATTGTCGTGTGGCGGCGGGCTCGGCGTGTCCCACTCGAGCGTGGTTGCGCCCCACGGATTGGCACCAGCTTTCTTGCCCTTGAAGATGCTCCAGAACAGGTTGAAATAAAAGATGAACTGGACCAATACCGTCAAGATCGCGGCGATGGAAACAAACACCACTAAGGGATGCAGCGACTCGAGGAATTTATACTCGGTGAACTGAGCGAACCGTCGCGGCATACCGGCGATGCCCATGGTATGCATGGGAACGAAGATGCAGTAAACGCCGACGAAGGTCACCCAGAAATGGAGCTTGCCGAGACCCTCACTCATTAAGCGACCAAACATTTTCGGGAACCAAAAGTAGGTGGCCGCAAACATGCCAAAGATCGAAGCTACGCCCATCACCAGGTGGAAGTGCGCCGTCACGAAGTAAGTATCGTGCATCGGCAGATCCAGCGACGTCTGGCCCAGGACCAGGCCGGTAATGCCGCCAGCCACAAACAGCGAAACGAAGCCGATCGCAAACAGCATCGCCGTCGTGAATTGAATTCTGCCGCCCCACAGTGTGCCCAGCCAGTTAAACGTTTTGACGGCCGAAGGTACTCCGATCGAAAGCGTCAGGATAGAGAAAGTCATTGCCGAGTAGGGGCTCATGCCGCTGATGAACATGTGATGTCCCCAGACGAAGAATCCCAGCAAGCCGATGGCAAAGATGGCGAACACCATTGCCCGATAACCAAAGACAGGCTTGCGTGCGAAAGTGGCCAGGATATGAGAGGTGGCTCCCATACCCGGTAGGATCGCAATGTAAACTTCCGGGTGTCCAAAGAACCAGAACAGATGCTGCCAGAGAATCGGCGAGCCACCCGTGTGTAGCGGGAAATTGGGTGATGAACCTGACAAGACGCCGGTCAGGTAAAGCCCGCCGGGGATAAAGAAGCTTGTCCCCGCCAGCCGGTCCAGCATTAACAGAACCCCGGCTCCCAGCAGGACTGGGAATGAAAGCAACGCCAGGACAGCGGTCGTAAACCAGGCCCAGCAGGTCAGGGGCATGCGCATCAACGACATCCCCCTGGTGCGCATGTTGAGCAAGGTGACAATAAAGTTCAACGCGCCCAGCAACGAACCTATACAGAAGATCGCAATACTAATAATCCAAAGGTCCATGCCCATGCCTTGCCCCGGCCCGGCGTTGGCCAAGGCACTGAGCGGCGGATAACCGGTCCATCCTCCGATTGGTCCAACCGTCGATTCAGACCCCGAAAAGAATATCGCTGCCAGGATTACGATGAATCCGACGAAGGTGACCCAGAAAGACAACATGTTGAGGTATGGAAAGGCCATATCTTCTGCCCCGATTTGAATGGGAAGAAAATAGTTTCCAAAGCCTCCTTGCGGGGCAGTCGTGAGCACGAAAAACACCATGATGGTCCCGTGCATCGTAACGAGCGAAAGATAAAACTCCGGACTCATCACACCATTGGGCGCTCCGCCTGGAAATAGCGTTCCGAGTATCGGCCAATTCGTGCCGGGCCACGACAGATTCAGACGCATTAGCACAGACATGGTCATGCCGACCAACACCGCGGCCAGGGCCAGCATGATGTACTGAATGCCGATCACCTTGTGATCGATGCTGAAGATGTACTTACGAATGAAACTGGTTGGCGCCGGGTGACGGTGCACTGCTTCGTGCGTTTCAGCTGACATCTCTCGTCTCCTACTGGTTAGGCTGAATCAACAATCGGAACTGTATTTACTGTTCGTAAGTTGGTAATGGATACTTGGCCAAAAGCTCGGTCATGCGCGCCTGAAATTGTTCCTGCGGCAGGGCCATCAAAGCGGCGTGCTCATCCGTCGGCAGAACCAGCATGTAACTTCTCATCTTGAAGTGAAGCTGTCCGCAGAGCTCGGCACAGGCCAACTCATACTTGCCGGGCGTGATCGCCGTGAAGTGGACGCTAATCGCCATTCCGGGTACCAGGTCCTGCTTGAACCTAAGTTGCGGAACCCAGAAGTTGTGCGTGACATCCTTGGAACGGAGAATCAGCTCGACCGGCCTTCCCTGTGGAATTGCAATTACGCTGTGAGTCGCATCGTCTTTGGCGTTAGGATCACTCTCGTCCAGGCCGATAAAGTTGAGCGCTGAATCGTCGATGAGGTTCGGGTCGGTGCGTCCAAAGACTCCATCTTTCCCGGTGTAGTGGAAGTTCCATTGAAACTGCTGCGCCACCACCTCAACCCTGAAGGCCCCTTCCGGAGCCTTGTTGAAGTGAAGTGAGGCCCACACGCTCTGGCCCATAATTCCCAGGCCGATAAAGATCACGGCGGTGACAATGGTCCAAATAACCTCCAGCCGATTGCTGCCATGCGAGTAAACAGCGCGCTCTTTCTGGCCCCGGTCGCGATACTTCCAGACCATGTAACCGAGGCCGATCTGGGCCGCGGTGAAGGACAGGCCTACGACAATGATGGTCAACAGAAACTGACGATCGATAGCCGGCGCATGTTCGGAGATAGAGGTAGGAAACCACCACTTCTTAACGAAAAAGAGACTCACTGAACCCAGAGTCAGGATCCAGATAATAACCGCAAGAGCTCGTCCCATCGGTTAGATCTCCTCGGAGGTAAATAGTGAATGGTAAATAGTAAATGGTTAAAACAGTTCACTAAAGCTTACCGGGCCACTGTTGCAAACTCGTGGCGCATTCCATTTACCATTTACTATTTACCATTTACCGGTTTAAGACCATTAGAATAAACAAGAGTGGCAGATAGATAACCGATGCCAGCAAAAGCCGTCTGGCCTCTTGTCGCGATTTGGATAACGCTGCTCGCACACTGCTGTAGAGAAAGAGCAATCCCAGGACGATCGCCCCGTAAAGATAAACTTTACCGGAGATACCCAGCACCGTAGGAAGCAGGCTTACCGGCAAAAGCAGTATCGTATAGACCACTATTTGCTGCGCCGTGACGCGCCCATCAGGTTCGACTACCGGGAGCATGAGAATTCCCGCGCGGCCGTAATCTTCGCGATACATCCAGGCAATCGCCAGGAAGTGTGGAAATTGCCAAAGGAACAAAATCGCAAACAAGACCCACGCTTCAATCCCGATCGAGCCTCGGGCTGCGGCCCAGCCAATTAGCGGCGGCACCGCGCCCGGAAAGGCTCCAACCATTGTCGACAACGTCGTCCTGGTTTTCAGCGGCGTATAGGCAAATAGATAACCGGCGATGACCGTCAGCCCGAGAACAGCACTGAGCGGGTTGACCATCACGGCGAGGTATACCTCGGCCAGGATCGTCAATCCTGATCCAAATAATAAGGCCTCCCAGGGCATGAGTTTTCCGGTCGGCAAAGGCCGGTCGGCCGTCCGTCGCATGAGAGCATCAAGGTCTCGCTCGATATACTGGTTGAGAGTGGCAATTCCCGAAGAGAGTAAGGCGATACCAACCATCGCACTGAGAAGGGCCGCGTAGTTAACTCTTCCAGGCGACGCCAGCGCGAAGCCGGCGGCCGCAGTCAGCACGATCAAAAAAGTGATCCGGGGCTTGGTGAGTTCAGCGTAGGCGGCCAATCTGTCCCGGGCGCTCAAGCGCTCAAGTTGGGCCACCGACCGGCTATTCAGTTCTATTGCAAATTCTTCCATGTAAACTTTCGTATGAAGGCAAAACTCCATTACAGGTGTTCAGAGTACAACCTTCAGGTTGCCCCTCGGGGTAGATTCCAGCTCGTCTCTAACGAAACCGCAAGCTAAAGCTTGTACTCTATGCGCCTGAGACTCTCGAGCTTTGTGCCAAACTAAGTGCCGATTCAGGGGCTCGCAAAACTTTAAACGCCCTGAGCGTCAAAACAATTGTGGTAGCAAAAACCAAAGCACCACAGGCAACATGCGCCACGGTGATACCTACCATTGGATTCAACGGCTGGGGGTCGTTCGGCGAGGCCACCCGCGTCAGGTAAGCCAACACGCCCAGACTCAACTGAACAACCAATAATGAAAGCGCAATTTTCGCCGGTCGAACTAAGAACGTCTCGCCCTGATGGCGTCGCAGAATCAGCAGTGCTGTGGTTCCCAACAACAGCGTTACCGCAATTGCTCCACCGATGTGGGTCAACAAAAGATCCGTTGGCAAAGGCTTGTCCCAGGTTGCTGAATGCCGCAGCGTTGCTCCGATCACCAATTGCACCAGGATCGTTGTTGCCGCCGCGACGCAAAGGTAACGAAGCGGTAAGCTTCCCTGCTCTTCAATCGTGGGCCGGTGCTTAATCCAGCTCGCTGAGGTAAAAACCGCCAGGCTCACGGTCGTACAGAAAAAGAGCTGGGCAAGAGTCGCGTGCGCCGTCGAAACAGCCAGCGGTAACATGAGCTTTACCGTCAGCCCGCCGAGCAGACCCTGGGCAATCACTCCGACCAGTGCGACTACGCCCAGTCGTCGCACCCAACCGCGCTCCTCTTTTAGAAAGAGGAAAATAACCAGCCCGATAGTAAGCAGTCCGACTGTGCTGGCGATCAGGCGATGACCATGTTCCCAAAAAAGGTTTCCCACCATCTTTGGGAAAAACTGGCCATTTGAGAGTGGCCAATCCGACGTCGCCAACCCTGCATCGTGGCTCGTCACCAACGCACCCGCAATGATCAGAAAAAACGTAGCGCCGGCTACGAGCAGCGCGAAACGGTGCACACCCCTATTCATATTTTCGATTTGCGACTGCCGATTGGCGATTGGCGATTGCACATTTCTTTAGAATCAGCAATCGCCAATCAGCAATCAAAAATCCGTTCAGTGTCGCCCAATCATCGGGACATCGAGCGCAGGCATCATCTGCAGACCGGAACGTGTTGACGCAGTAGCCGCGTCGCCGAATGCAAAGTCAGCCTTGCCGGCACCGCTCGCCGGGACTGTCACCTGCATGGTCTTCTCGGTTCCGTTGGGACCGCCCTTTTCATGCCACGCCGCCACAGTGTAGGTGCCGGGCGGAACGCCCTTGATCGTGAAGGATCCATCTCCCGCGCTAACTGCAAAGAATGGGTGCTTCAGCACACCGACATAGGACTTCATCCACGGATGTTGATTACACTTAACCGGGACCAAGACCTCGGCCCGCGCGAAGGTCTTCTCGATTGGAGGCGCACCATTGGGTTGACCCTGGTTCCATTCAGCGTTGACCTTCGGGGTCGGGTGAATATTGTGCTGCGTCGGATCGCTGTTGGTGATCTTCAGCTTCTGATTTGTCTGAACACCGAGCACGTGCGGCACATACTGGCACCCCTTCTGGTCAAGGGAGACAGCCTCGGATGGAACCGGGAACGTGAAGCTGGCGATCTTAGCGCCTTCAGCAGTGCTTCCGTCCTTGATATAAACAAAAACGTTGGCTAGCTTGCCGTCTTTGACTGCAGTATCTTCAGTAGAGAGATTCGGGTTAGCCTGGCCACAGACAGGGTCAGCCGAAGCATCGATCTTCTTGGGTGCGGGCGGCGCACCATTGAACGCGATAACGCCACTGACTGAACCCTCGTTTCCCTTAGGCGCGAAGGCTACCCCTGCGGTCGAACTGTCGTTCGTAGGACTGGCATCATTCGTCACCGTCTTGCTGCCGCCGCACGACGCTATCAGCGCCAGCAGCGAGAAAATAGTGGTCAGGGCAAGCCAGACCTTCATCTGCTTAAACATAAATCAGTTCCTCCAAATTAAGATTCTTTCCGATGAACTTTACCACGGGGGCTGGCCAGATGTAGACCCGCAAGGCCCTGCTCGCCGGGGTCCCCATCGAGGCAACCTCGATCGGGTGGAAGCGCTACATCCCGGGTGGTCGCACGCTGGTGCGCGCATCGAATGCTCGAGCCACCACAATTCCCCGGCGCTTATTACGAACCCGCCTCGCTGCCGTCTGCCGGGTCTTTCCTTCTCCGGGCCGCCGCAGGCTTCCTTGCGTTTGCGACGTGGTCGCCGTCGCCGTCGGTGTCACCGGCGCCGTCGCCAGCAATTGTCGCTGCTCTTCCTGAGTCATTAACAACATGTAACGAACCAGCAGGTAAGCGTGATCTTGTTGGTATGCATTCGCGCTGGCCGGCGGGTTCGGCAAGTTTATAACCCAACGCTCGCCTTCTTTTCTGAAGAGCCCTGAAGGCATCGCGGTGCCCGGACTAATCTGAGCCGGATCCAGCAGCCAGCGGAAAGTCCAGTCGGGTTTGAGACGCTGGCTGGCCAGCAGGAAACTTGGCGCAATCGCCTTTTCGTCATGGGTTGGGTCACCCGTGATGTGACACTTCAGACACGGCGTTCCCGAAGTGAACATCTGACGCGCGACCAGCTTTTCCTGTTCAGTCAAAGGCTGCAGCGGCTCCTTAATGTAGGGTTCCTGCTGTCCGGACAGGGCCATGAAGAAACGAACCAACGTCTGGAGCTCGTTTGGCGAAAAACTAAAGGTCGGCATGCGCGCCTTCAAATAGGGACGGACGCCGTTACGATCCACCCCTGGCTGCGGTTTCATCCTTGGGCCTGATGCGGCTCCGTTACCGTTAACACCGGGACTCGGTTTCGCCTCCGCGCTGGTTCCGGCGCCAGTAAGAGCCGCTGGCGGCGAGCTCGAAGATGCAGGAGCAGCTTGACCGCGATCTCCACTTAGCGAAGGATCAGTCAGGAAGCGCAGCAGCCAATTTGGATCCACCCGCGCACCTTCACTCGTCAACCTGGGTGGCAAGAAATCTTTACCCTCAGGCGTCTGGAAGATCGGTACATCCATGAGCGATGATCGCTGGCCCACCTGAATCTGATGGCAACCGACGCAGTTATACTTCTTGATCACCCACCAGCCATTTTGTATGTCCTGCCGCCGTTGGTCTTGCGGATCGAAGAACAGCGACTTCGGCACGTTGGCTCCTTCGGTGCCTACGCTGCCTAGCAAAAACGTCGTTAGGGCGTTGCGCCATTCCGGGGTCAGAAACGGCTTCGGCATGCGCAGTTTATCTTTAGGATCCTTTTCCTTGCCACGATCGTAAATAGCAGGTTCGGCGAGCTTGTGTTCAAAGAATCCCTTGTGGTTGTACCAGGGCTTCTCAGTATGCTCACCATGCAAATTGAGCGGGTCATGCCCTTTCTCGGCATCATGGGTTAGCAGGGCGAAGTCCAGCCTTTCGATCGGAGTTGCGCCTTCAACCGTCAACTCCTTCCCGATTCGCTGCTCCTCTTCAAAACCCTTGATTTCATGACACCCGGCACAACCGTACTGCTTAATGAGCGCGTGGCCCTTGGTCTTTAGATTTGGATCATCCATGAAGGAGGCGTCGGCGTAGGACGGTGGGCCGGAGAGCGAGAACAGGTAAGTCGCTATGTCCCGCGCATCACTGTCGCTGAGACGGAAGTTTGGCATAACCGTCATGTTCTGGACCTGCAGTTCCGCGCCGTCGTTCGGGCACCGCGAGTTTAGCTCAGTGTCAAAAACATATGGCTGGTTGTGCTTACTGTAATCCTCGGCCGTTAGATCGCGCTTTTCTTTCGGGCAATATGGAGCCCAACGTTCGCGCGGGTTGTGAATCCAGCGGACGATGTATTCAAAGTTACTCTTCTCGCCCACTCGTTGAAGGTTAGCGGCGAAAGTCCCGCCCATCGTGCTGTCCGAGTCACCAATCGAATGACAGCCGAGACAGCCACGGTTTTCAAAGAGTTCTTTACCATGAGCCGTGTTGCCACGCTGCTGCTCAGGGATTTTGCCTTCGAAGCTCTCCTGCCACAGATATGCCGAGATTGCCTGGATCTGCTCATCCGCATCCTTGTCACGAGGGACGCCGCTGGCGTTCTCAGTTTCTGCAAAACGCCAGAACGTCGGCATCTTGGTTCCGGGACGAAATGCCTGTGGATCCTTGAGCCAGACTGGCAGCCACTCTTTACGGAGCTTAAGCCGGACGTCCTTCAGGTTTGGTCCGACTTTCTTCTGGTCCTGCATCAAATACTTCGACTGGAGATTTAACTGATCCTTACGGGCCGCCAGCAAACTGTTCGTAACCCGAAGCGACTCTGCATGGGCCAGGAGTCGCTGGGCTTCGGCGTCGTCTGAAGCCTGATTGGCTGCTTCAGTCTCCTGCCGAATCTGTTTCTCGTTGCCGATAATTTGATCTTCGAGTTGGGTGATGCTCTGCCTCGAACCGGAAAGCGCATCCGACTCTCGATCGAAACCTTCGTAGCGGTGGCAACCCATACAACCACGCTCGGCAAACAGGTCGCGACCACGATTCAGGGTTTCAGCACCCTGGGTCACCCGATCTTTGGCGTGGCACTGTTGGCAGCCCGCCTCGATATTCTCTCGCTCAAACAAAGGCCAGAGCCAGTATTTGTGTCGCCCATGACCTTTTACTTCGCCGGTCGTGGCGCGGCCGTTGCCCCAATGGCAGCTTGAACAGCCGAAGCGTTCCGCACTATGAGTCTGGAGAAGTTCCTTATTGGGGTGACTGACAAAGGCCTTGGCCAAGCTATCGGGCTTTTTGCCCGGACCGTCGGGCGCCAGGTTTTCCGGTTTAAGGTCGAGTGGCTCACGAACACCTACGTGGCAAACCTCGCAACGGTCTACGATATTGGCCGAGTTGACGCTGATTTGGTGACCAAGAATTGAGTAGTCAAAACTCTCCATCTTCCGCACCAGCCCGTCAATTTGGGTCGGGGTCAACCCGATGACGTGGTGCTTGAGATAATCGTCCCTCTTCTTTGCTATTTCGGTGGGTTCCTTTAGCAGCTCAGCTTTCTTGGCCAACAAACCCGCTTTTTGGTCGCGAAGATCGTTGTAGAATTTTTCGAGCTGCTCATAATTCATCTTTTGCTGAACGGTCTTCTTTGACCCGTCCGCCGCCGGCAATGCTACTTCGGCAACTTCCTGTCGCTTGCGCTCAGCTTCCTTGCGATACTTTTCCTTCGCTGAACCGCTGGCCGTCTCAATGTTGTAACTGATGACTGTGAGCCGACCGCGCTGATTCTGAAACGGATCGGTGACAGCATCGATTTGTCGCTGAATCAGCGCAATCTTCTTATCGCCCTCGGCAACCTCGGGTTTGACTAATTCCAGCGCCGCCTGCGCCTCAGCGTCGAGCTGTTGATATTCTGCGCTCTCCTTAACTTCCGCCTCGGTTTTTCCTGCCTGTGATCTAATGCTCTTCAGGTAGCGCGTGTAGCGGCTGACAAACTGTTGTTGAATGCCTTTCCACGGACGTTGGCCCAGGGCCTCGTCATAAAGTGCCCAACCCAGAGACAGCGTGAGGAGCAAAGCGCAGAGCAGCATAATGCCGCTGGTAGAGCGACTCACGATCGGATCGTGTGCCGGAACCTCGGGCTCTTTCTTCACCAACGATTCAGTGGCTTCAGGAGAGTCTGCCAAGCGAAGTTGATCCTTTGAGAGTGGACCGACGTTATTGTCTGTCCGTTTTTAGTTGATAGACACTCTGGTCGGTCTATTGTTAGTTGCCCACGAACAGGCAGGAATGCCTGTCGTACCCGCTAAACACTAAACGTTAAACCAGGGAGTAACCCACACATACTTGATCGTAAACACGAGTCGCAAGATCAATTTCACTGGCATCGCCAGCAAAACCGTAATTGCGAAAAACTGGAACGTTAGATATTGAAGCAAGCTGGTTCGGGCCAGCAGCTTTTGTTCAAATGGATCTGATGTCTTCATCCACAGCCAGATGCGCTTCCAAAACGGCAGGGTGGGATCGATCCGGTCCATGCCGCCGCGGGTCAACAGCCAATGGAAAAACAGTGCGCCTACCACAAAAAACAATCCGACCACAATGGCGCCGAAAATTGCTTTCAGGATCCATGAACTCGATAGCATCGTGAATCCAGTCATGTCAGCCACGATGTCATGCAGATCGCGGTTGCGATCGTAGACCACCGCATTGTGATCCCATGTTTGCCCGGGCCAGAACCAGATCCAACCAGGCCCACGAATGAAGGTCCCAATAACGATTAGTAGGATCCACTGCAAAAAGCCGGCGCCAAACATCCACAGCGCCACTCGTCGCTGCTTAATAGTGTAGTAGCCATTTCCCAGCGGGTTTGAATCGACGTAGGGAAAGACCATCAGACCCACCATGATCAGGCTGGGCATAACCACGCCGGCGATCCAGGGGTCAAAGTAAACCAGCATCTCCTGCAGTCCGAGGAAGTACCACGGCGCTTTAGATGGGTTCATGGTCAGATTAGGATTTGCGGGTTCCTCGAGCGGCGCATTCAGAGTGATCGACCAGACAAACAAGATAACGGTGACTATCACCGTAGCCAGGAACTCAATTCGCACCAGGTAAGGCCAAACATGAATCTCTCGGGCCCAGCCCGGGCGCCAGGGTTCGGCTTTACGGTGATGGGTTTTAGCCAGTTTGGGATCCACGGCTAACTGCTCGATCAGTCGATCGTTGGCTCTTGATTGCTTGATTCCCAGCCACGTGAAGAAAGGCACCAGGAATAACATAGCCACGATGGGAACATTGTCGGGCGCCGAAGAGATCTTCCAAAGCTGATGCCAATCCTGGACCGCCCAAATGGACAGAAGCACCAGTACGACAACCACGCCGAGGGTTATCAACTTGCCTTTGCTGAATGTGCTCTTCGCCATACTATTGTCAGAACCGCCTGCGTAAGCGGGCGGGCAGATCATTAATGTCAGATCGGTTAATTCGCCAACCGTCCCACCCGCTTACGCAGGCGGTTCTGACAACTACTTCTTCTTGATCGCTTTCATCTCTGACTCAAGCATCACCGGCGCTGGGCCGGAGATGCCGCCATCCTTGCGTATCCGCCAGAAATGCACTGCCATAAAGATCGAAGCCACCAACGGAATACCAATGCAGTGCCATATATAGGAACGCAACAATGCATTCGAATCGACAATCGATCCCCCCAGGAGGCCAAAACGAACATCATTGAAGGGGGTCATGCCGAGTTGAACGCCAAACGGTCCTTCCGAACCGAGCATCGGCGTTGCGCGGGCCATGTTTGTCCCGACGGTGACCGCCCAGAATCCTAGTTGATCGTCCGGCAGCAGGTATCCGGTAAACGAAAGCAATAGCGTCAACACCAGCAATACGACGCCGACACACCAGTTAAACTCTCGCGGCCGTTTGTACGATCCGGTCAGCACCACGCGAAACATGTGTAGCCACGTAGTTATGACCATCAAGTGCGCCGCCCAGCGATGCATGTTGCGCAAGAGCTTGCCGAAAGGCACGTCGTGCTCGAGGTAAAGGATGTCGCGAAACGCATCCGCTTTGGTCGGATGGTAGTAGAACATCAGCAACACGCCGGTAAACGTCAGCACTATGAACAGGTAGAACGTTATGCCTCCCATGCCCCAGGTGAATGGGTAACGCACGGCGTCGCGATTGATTTTTGCCGGATGGAGATGGAGAAAGACATTAGAAAGAATCGCCAGAGAGCGATTCCTTGGATCAGAACGATCGTGAGAAACACGGAAGATTGACTTCCAAAGTTGGGTGTCCTGAACGTCGGCGTAACCCTTGGCCTCTTCGATGGCCCGCTTGGTTAATGCAGTGCCACCCTCTTTGGCCTTTGCAAGCATGCTGCCGCTGGGCTTTTCGCCCGTGGTCAACTGCTCGGTTGGTTTCTTATCAGGATTCTCTTCCATTCAATCAATCACGCTTTGCGCAAGCTTTAGAGCGGTATGTACGCACCTGGTTCGTCAAACTTGCCCTTCTCGCCTTTGGGCCAGTCGTAGAGTTTGGCGATATCGACTTGTATCTGACCCTCAGCATCCAGTTCTACATGTGCCCGATCCATCGGACGCGGAGCTGGGCCTTCAAAGTTAACCCCTTCGCTGTCGTAGCCACTGCCGTGGCAAGGACACTTAAACTTATTCTCGCTGGCCTTCCAGTCTGGTGTGCAACCGAGGTGAGTGCAGCGCGCGTAAATCACAAAAATACGATCCGAAGTCCTGGTTACCCAAATTCGATACTGCTGCTGCCATTTTGTATCCACACCAAGGGCGTAGTCGCCTGGGGCGCCAATTCGAAAGGTGCTGGATGGTTCAAGAATTGACCGGGGCAGGAAGAACCTCAAAAACATCAGGAAGCTGGTTATCAGAAAACCTGCGACGCTGGCCCAAACAATTCTCCGCCGCATCTTGTTAACCGGCGGATCAGGCGTACTTTCAACAATCGCGCCAGACCGGGCCGCCACTTTCGCTGCGGGCGGAAGTGGGGGCTTGGCTGGTGCTGCCACACGCGGCGACTCTCCAGCCTTAACAGTTTCGCCGGGTGGATCCTGGTTGACCGGACTATCCACTGCTCGCTAATCCTCCGTTTAAGGTGACCTGAGGCAAATACACTTCAACGCTGCAGTAGAGTGCAAATCATACAACTCCCCGCAATACAGGGATACACTCTCTGCGCAACAACAAATATTTGCCTATACATGAAGGGCGCCGTGCCAAACAAATTCTTATAAAAGGGCTCGGTGGAGGTACTTATACCCTGTTTCTTAATTTTCTGGCAAGCAGATTCTATTTCTCATAACCCTGAGTTTGTCTTTGCGGAACTTTGCGACAGCTTCGCGAGCTTTGCGGGTGTCGCGTGGTCTTAATCGCAAAGGCCGCGAAGCTGTCGCAAAGTT
>JANNJZ010000182.1:0-29014 GCA_031396065.1 Pyrinomonadaceae bacterium
CCTGTCACCGCTTTGGTCGGTCGCGACCTGTCGCGACAACGATGCGGTTGAGTCTATTGAAAAATGACTACGGCGCCGGGCCGCCGAAGGCCAAAGCGGTGACAGGTCACCGCACTCCAAGGAGTTGACCTTCTCGATCGAAAGTGTTGGAACAACTCAAACGCCGGGCATCGCTTTCTTCAGCGGCTTCAGCAGTAGGGCAAGCACGATAGCCATAAATAGTGCCATCAAAGCCAGGGTCAGGAAAAAGCTCGACTGCAGCCAAATGTCCCAGTAGATGCCGATCTGCGTCAGCTTATTTCCGATAGCCGTAGCGACAAACCACCCGCCCATCATCAAACCGCGGATACTTAGCGGAGCGACCTTCGACACCAGCGATAGACCCATGGGCGAAAGCATTAACTCGCCCAGCGTCACGATCGCGTAAGCAAAAACCAACCAGAACGGAGAAACGCGGAAGAGGTGCGCGTTCTGAAGGATCGCCGCGCGGTTCGCATCACCGGCGCCGGGCGAAGCGGCGTTGACGGCCGCAACCAACTGCTGCTCGCCTGACGTCTTCACTTTCGTCACCTCATCCGTCTTCTCGGAAAACTTAACTCCGAAGACGCTGTTCTTGCCGTCGGCTGCTTTCGCATTTTGAATCTTGTCCAGTACGTCTTTCGAAACACCGGCCGCAGCGAGATTGTTGAGGACGCGTTCGTTGATGCGAAACTCTCCGACCGAAAGCTGATCGGGCGTCTTCGTCATTTTCTCGCCGATCGACGCGCCGTACCAGAGTACGAGGAACGAAAGGCCAGTAAGTGTCATACCGATCGCCATCTTCGTCGGCGTGGACGGCTCTTTACCGCGGCGGTCGAGAAATCCCCAGAACCAAACCAGCGGAAAGGTCAGGGCCAGGACCCAAAACGCGTTGATGGAATTCGAGATCGTACCCGTGACGTTCCAGTCCGTGTTGTCATCCGCAAAATAGGTCAACGTCGAGCCGTTCTGGTGAAAGACCATCCAGAAGACGATGACGATCAGGAATATAACGATGAGCGCCATGACGCGTTTCCAGTTCGGGACCGCCAACATTTCGGCGTTCCGCCCAGCGTCTCCGCCGGCGCCTTTCGCGTGACCACCTTCGTCCTGATCGCTGATGCCATGGGGCGGCGCGTCCGTCGCCGTGGCCGCGGTGTCAGCTGCTTGCTGCGAATCTCTGGCGGCCACGCTCTCGATGACAGGCTTGCCGAAGGCCCTCTTATTATCAGCCGCCATCACCAAATTTTTGAAATACCAGAGGATGCCGACTGAAATGACCATTCCGAAGGCCGCAACCGCGAACGCCGGGTGGAACCCGAACTTCTGGCGTACGATCTCCATCACTATGGGAGCGAGAAACGCACCCACATTGATTCCCATGTAAAAAATATTGTAAGCGCGGTCCTTGAGGTGACTGCCTTCGGGATAAAGATTGCCGACCATCGTCGAGACATTCGGTTTGAAAAAGCCGTTGCCAATCACCAGGCATGTCAGAGCGGCGTAAACCGCCCACAGCTTCGGAATCGACAGCAATCCGTGACCGGCCATGAAGAAGAATCCGCCGATCATGACGGCCTTGCGATAACCCGTGATCTTGTCCGCGATCAAACCGCCGATCAGCGGGCTGGCGTAGACAAACATCAGGTAATTCGCATAGAGCCCTGTTGCCTGGGCCGCGGTCCATCCAAATCCTTCGGCAGGGTCGCGAAGGTAAAGCGTAAAGAGTGCCAGCATCGAGTAGAAGCTGAAACGCTCCCACATCTCGGTGCCAAAGAGCACATAAAGACCCTTCGGATGTTTTCCAGACTCGACAGCGCCGTTCATGGTAGTGGCCGTGGCCATAGTTCAAGCTCCTCCTGAAACTAAGACTAGACAGGTAAAAATAAGGGAGAGTGCACGGGGATGCCACGCATTCAGCCAAAGATTGCAGCCTATGTCAAGGAAGTTTTCTAAAGCTTTCTGAAACTCATGTGCTAAAGCGCCTTGGAGCCCCAAGGATCGAGAGGCCAATGGCGGTCTCCCAAACTTCCCGCTGCACGACCTTAGACACAGCACCTTGCATAAAAGAAGAGGCAACGCCTGAAAGAGTATTGGCACTTACGTCCACAACTGTTTTTGAAACTAGATGAAAGAGATCTTTCATTGACACGAAAATGAATTGAGCGTACAAGGCAAATAAGAAAAGGATTCACCTCCTAAAGAAAGGAATCACCTCCTGTGACTCACTCATATACCTTGCTAGTTAAAGCCCTGGTGTTAGTCACCTTTCTCTTTTTTGCCGGACTCTTCTTGATTAAGGCACCACTAACTGACGCCCGAATGCAAGAGAGAGTGCTGCAAAGTAATATAAAAGAAAACGTTCCAATTAAAGTCAATATCAAAAAGGAGAAAGAAAAAGCGTTCAAGAATTTGAAAAACGGAAAATGGGTAAGTGAGTTTGAACTTGAACTTACAAACACTGGGGACAAGCCTATTTACTTCGTATACCTAATGTTAACTAGTGACGTGGAATTGAACGGAAACCCAGTGATGTTCCCCGTAATATACGGGAGGCTTGAGCTGGGAGACATTATTACAAGAGCAGAGCCCAAAGATGTTGCGATAAAACCTGGAGAAACCCATGTATTTACGATTCATCCCGGTCAAATCGAGTCTTGGGAAACACTAGTCTCAAAGGGCGGAAGTCGGGATGCAACAAAGCTAAGCGCTGACCTTCAAACTCTTAGCTTCGGTGATGGTACGGGCTACCTGGCTAACACACTATATCCACCCCCCGGCTTGGAGAAATTAATACGGGAGAAGCGCGGTGAAACACAAAACAAAGGCCAACCTAAAACTCTGGCATGGCTCATGAATGAAAAGGTCACGTCTACTGCTCCAATTTTAACTCTTGATATGCCGGCTTTGCCGGCTGATTTTTTGAGTACAGACACTCCTCTGACCGACCAATTTGATTGCCAGTTTACCGGATGCACCAAAATTACTATCGCCCCTCCAGTGCACGTTTGTTATAACTGCGCACCGCAAAATCGGCCTACTTCTTTTTCGGGGGGTGTTTGCAGGGAACTAAGGTTTGGAACTACTACATGCCCTCTTGGAAACGGTGAAAGCTTTGTGTGTCAAACAATAGCCATTTTTGACTGCGGTTTTGCACCGCCGACACCATCCCCTACGCCAACCCCGTCACCCGAACCTTGTCAGTATTGCCAAGACCCCAACGCCATAGGACCCGCTGATTGCGCTTCACCATTGTTTCCAACATGCCCGCCTGACCAAGTTCAAAGATTCGGATGCTGTTATCCGGTGGATTGCCCATTGCCTCATCCTCCGCAGCCAACGTGCCCACCGGGTTATTCACCGGGGTTATTTATTCCTTACCCCTCATGCGATTGGTTTCCCTGCCTACCTCTGCCACCACCGCCAACGCAATCAGCATGTGAGGCCCAAAGCTGGTACTGGAATCCTTTCACCTCTTATTGTCAGGAAGACGCTCCGCCGCCCTGCACTCTGGTTCCCGCATACTGTGACTATACTTCTTGGAACGATGTGTGGTGCGGATGCAACCCACCAGGAGTCACTCCAATCGTGATAGATGTTGATGGCGATGGATTCAGTCTTACCAATGCGGCGAACGGCGTAGACTTCGACCTCAATAATATTGGCGGAAGAGAAAGGATTGCATGGACCAGTGTCGATTCTGACGACGCCTGGCTCGTGTTGGACCGCAACGGCAACGGCGCAATCGATAACGGCACTGAGATGTTTGGTGACGTCACACCACAGCCAGAACCTCCAGCGGGCGAACACAAAAACGGCTTTCTAGCTCTTGCTGAGTTTGACAAGCCTGAGTACGGCGGTAACGCGGATGGTCTAATCAGGGCGACCGACAGTGTTTTCTCATCGTTGCGGCTGTGGCAAGACACAAACCACAACGGCGTCTCGGAACCAAGTGAGCTGCGCTCCCTAACGGAACTTGGGCTGGCGACGCTCGACCTTAATTACAAAGAATCGAAGAAGACCGACCAATACGGAAACAAGTTTCGGTATCGGGCAAAGGTCAAGGATAGAAAAGGTGCACAACTCGGAAGATGGGCTTGGGATGTCTTTCTAGTAAGTGGACCCTGAAACTCAAAGCTCTTGAATCTTGCATGAGGAAATGAGCTCAAAAGGCGAAAGCTGGCCACCCTGACGACCCGGTGCCCAAAAGGCGGGCTTTCGGTTTTATGCCGAGGCCACCTTGCTTGACAGCCAGATTCCGAAGAGCGTATAAGCACCAATGAAACGTGGTGAGTTAAGGCGACTTGCGGCCACGCAAAACAACCGCTAAACAGCACGGCCCGTCCGAAAGGACAGCTTACAAAACTTCAGTATTGGTGAAGTCCCGCGTTGTTTATGCGCGGGACTTTCGATTTGGGAATGAGGATTTCGGATTGCGGATTCAGATCAGAATCCGGTTTTGATTCCGCAATCCGAATTCCGCATTCAGCATTGGCACCTTATGGAACCTTTCAAAAATGTACTTGAGTCCGACCGGATCCAGGTCTTCGATGGCGCGATGGGTACGATGCTCTATTCCAAAGGCATCTACATCAATCGCTCGTACGACGAACTGAATCTGGTCGCGCCGGATCTGGTGCGGGACGTTCACGCTGAATACGTTCGCGCCGGCGCCGACATCATCGAAACAAATACCTACAGCGCCACGGCGAATAAACTTCAGCCCTATGGTCTGGAGGGCAGTCTGCGCGAAATCAACATCAGTGCTGCGCGAATCGCTCGCGAAGCAGCCGGAAATCGCGCCTACGTTGCCGGGGCCGTAGGTCCGCTCGGTTTGCGAATCGAACCGTATGGACCCACCTCATTCGACGAAGCCAGGGCGATGTTTACTGCACAAGTAGCGGCGCTGCTCGAAGGCGGCGTTGATCTGTTCGTACTGGAAACCTTCGCGGACCTGACCGAATTGGAACAGGCAATCAAAGCCGTGCGTGAATTGTGCGACTTGCCGATCGTGGCGCAGGTGACGATCCAGGTCGACGGCAATACGGTCTTCGGCGCCACACCCGAGTCGTTCACCACCCAACTCGATGAATGGAGTGCGGACGTTATCGGTCTTAACTGCGGAGTCGGGCCGGCCATCGTCCTTAACGCGATCGAAAAGATGCGCCCGGTTACAACGAAAAAGCTCTCGGCGCAGCCCAATGCCGGTTTGCCCCGCGATGTGCAGGGTCGGCAGTTTTACATGTGCTCGCCAGAGTACATGGCTGAATACTCGCGACGAATCATTCAGGCGGGCGCCAGATTCGTAGGCGGGTGTTGTGGCACGACGCCGGCCCATATCAAATGGATCGCCGACGCGGTTCGCCAGTTCAGCCCGCGCACTCAGCAGGTCGTGGTTGGCGCGCAGGTGAAAGTGCACGACCTGAAGCCGCCAGACGTGACCGTCGTTCCCGCAGAGGAGCGATCGAATTGGGCACGCAAGATCGCGCGGGGTGAATTTGTCACCACCTGCGAAGTGCTGCCACCAAAGGGCTGCGACCCAACCAAGACTCTGGATTCAATCAGACTTTTGAAAACGGCGGGTGTCGATGGCGTCAATATTCCGGATGGACCTCGGGCGCAGACGCGTATGGGCGCAATGGCCACCGCGGTCCTCGTCGAACGCGAAATAGGAATCGAGTCCGTGCTCCATTATTGCTGCCGTGATCGCAATCTGCTCGGCATGTTGTCAGACCTGTTAGGTGGAGCCGCGCTCGGACTGCGGAACCTGCTCTTGATTACCGGCGATCCGCCGAAGATGGGACCCTATCCTGACGCCACCGCTGTTTTTGATATCGATGCGATTGGTCTGACGAACATGGTGAACAAGCTGAACCACGGTTTGGACCTCGGCAACAATCCCACTGGGAAGCCGACGGCTTTCTCGATTGGTGTCGGCGTCAATCCGGGCGCAGTGAATCTTGATGAAGAGATCAAGCGCTTTGAGTGGAAGATCGAAGCCGGCGCCGAATACGCCATTACCCAACCGGTGTTCGACACGGAACAGTTGCGCGAGTTTCTAAAGCGCATCGAGCACTGCAGGATTCCGATCGTCGCCGGCATTTGGCCATTGGTTTCATTTCGGAATGCAGAGTTTCTGCATAACGAGGTCCCGGGTGTGCGGGTTACTCCGGAAATCATGGAACGCATGCGCATCGCTTCGAACAAGAGCAAGGAAGACGGCCGCGACGAAGGTTTGAAGATCGCGCGGGAGTCGCTGCTGGAGGTGCGCGATGTTATCCAGGGCGTTCAGGTGTCCGCACCGTTTGGCAATGTGAAATACGCGTTGGAAGTGTTTGAAGTGCTGGAAGGGTTTGGGGAAAAGAAGGCCGCCGAAGTCTTGGCGAATAGCTAACGCTCTAAGACCCAATAAATAGGCTGGTTCGAATTCTGCGACCCGCGCCTTCGGCGTGATTTACTACTGTTCTTTACGCTGGCGATTGTGTCCGCCCCTAGTTTGCCGCTCTACGAGGTTGAGCAGGGCTCTCAATCTTTCATCGGTCACTTTACCTGCCTCGCGCCGCTCTTTACTGGCCTGGCGCCACTCTTTATCGGCCCACCGCCACCCTTTATCAGTTTCGCGCCAACCTTCGAACTTCCCCGCGTGTATTTGAGCAATAGCTAACAGAGACTGAATGCTTTGCTCGGTTTTGGCCCAACGCTCAGTCGCTTCAGCCCAACGCTTGTCGGCGTCCGACGACCGCAGTTCATATTGCGCTTGGTCCTCGGCCCTTTGCCTTTCTACTCGCTTCATCTGCTCTCGCCAGTCTTCGCCCATTGGTCATTTCCTTTCGGCCCGTACCCCCGGATGCTTATAGTGTCATCCGGGTTGTGAATGATGAATTCAGCTTCGTCATTCTTATTCCCTACATTCTTGCTCCGTCCTTGCGACTATCGAACGTCGGCTAACTTCAAAAGTCATGGATTCGAGCGTATCCACGATTTGATAAAGCGAAGGTATTCCGGAATGGGCATAATATTGAGATCAGCTTTTGAAAACCCTCGGCCAATCTCCTGGCATTGAAATCGGAGGTAAAGTCATTAAATCTATACCAGATTGCAGTTGGCGTTCGACTCTGACTTAATCCATGATCTGATGAAACGAAGGTATTCGGCAATCGGCATGATGTCCAGGTCCGTTTTGGAAAAGCCTTTTACGCGTGTCTTCGCTTTAAGATCGGCAGCAAAATCGTTAAATTTGTACCAGATGACCGTTGGCCCCTCGACACCTTCCAAGCCCACTGTTTCAACAAACCAATTTCGAATGGCCCTAATGAGTTTTAATGGATCACTACCATGAGATTTGATGTCTAACCCTGAGATGTCGGAAAACGCCCGACGATAATCGAAGGGGTCTTCCTCCAGAATCAAGCATTTCTTTTTTCGCAAGTGATTGCTAGCAAACCTTCGGGAGCCATAATCGATGCCTAGTTCAAAGGGCATATTGAGTCTATAGAACTCTCCGCTCCTAGCCGCTTTCAATCGAGACAGATCATGTACGCTATACAGCGAAGTTTTCACTAACCTACAAATTTTCTCAATTCTGGTTTCGCCTGAATCCGATGTTTCGAGGGCGATTCTTGGATCAAATCCGAGGTAGGTTATTGTGAAGAGTAAAGGTCGCAGTAGTGAATAATACTTACTATCGAACGGGCAGTTGATGAATACGTTTTTGGCTGATCGCTTCTCAGTTGGGTGAGGCATTTCGTTTGTCGTTAGTTTTTGCTAGGGCGTTCTCGCCGAGGTGCCGGATCCTTTGCAAAGATACCTCGACTTCTAACAGTGCCGTCAGGCTCGTGAATGACAAACTCTACGGCGCCATCTTTACTTGCTCTCCTGCCCCAAGTGATTGCGTCCTGTCGACTATCGAAGATCCTTGATGCTCGTGAGGAGTTCCTCTTTTTTACGGCCCATCCACCCTTAGGATGGCGCAAGACGTGTATGGAATCTCTAGCCACAACTACACTCCTCTCTGTAGCGCGAGATTAGACAGATCATGTTACCAGGTCAACCCCGTCGGTCTCAGTCGTCAGCACATTGAAATGCAATAAGTCTTTCATGCGTCGCCAGTCTTGAAAGATTCTGACTGTAGCTGGCTGGTCGTCGCTTATGGCAATGCGGAGTTTCTGCATAACGAAGTCCCGGGCGTACGCGTGACTCAGGAAGTCATGGAACGAATGCGCGTCGCTTCAAACAAGAGCAAGGAAGCCGCCCGCGATGAAGGCTTGAAGATCGCGCGCGAGTCGTGGCTGGACCTACGCGATACTATTCCCGGCGTTCAGGTCTCCAAGCCGTTTGGGAATGTGAAGCATGCGCTGGAAGTGTTTGAGGTGTTGGAAGGGTTTGGTGAAAAAAAGGCCGAACTCCTGGCGAATGGCTAACGCTCTGAGACCTAATAAATAGCAGGGATGAACTCTACGGCCTCTTTTTCGTTGGGTCTTTCGCTTCGAGACGACGCGTTTCAATGGTGGTTTTTAGTTCAGGATCAAGCGCCAAAGCGTCGGCGAAGTCCTTCTCCGCTTCCTCTTCCTTACCCATTTGGAGCAATGTCACACCGCGTTCAAGATGAAAGGGTGCCATCTTCGGTCGTAGCTCCATGGCTTTGGTGAAGTCTGCGACGGCTAACGCAAGGTCGCCACGCTTTCTCAACTCCCTCGCCCGGTTATAGTAGGTACCGAAGAATGCGTTTATGGTAATGGACTTACCCAGGTCAGCTATCGCCGCTTCCGAATCGCCCTTTTTCCCATAGATGAGGCCGCGACCGTTGTAGGCGCCGGCGACGCTTGATAGGTATTCCATTAGCTGCGGGGTCATTCCGGGACCCAACCTCATTCCCATTACTGACTGGGCTTCGATTTTCGTAACTTCACGTTGAGTTTGCCCCGTCTTGGCAGTTTTCGTCGTGGCGGATTCTGGACCGCTAATAATCGGAGACTTCTTATCAGCGGAAGGGACACGCCGTTCCGGTTTGCCTGCCGCGCGCCGTTCGCGCTCCTCGTCCTCAAACCCATTAATTAGATAGGTGTAGTCGGCGACTGCGCCATCCTCATCACCCAGGCTAGACCTCGCAGATCCCCGTCCAAGGTAGTGACGGGCATTGGTTGGATTCATCGAAATTGCGACGTTGAAGTCGCTAACCGCCCCTTCAAAATCACGCATAATCGTTCTCACGTGCGCGCGAGATGAATAAACTTCGTCAGATCGATAGCCCCTAGCAACCGCATTGTCGAGATCGCTTAAGGCGCCTTTCATGTCGTTTTTCATCATGCGAAGTCGGGCGCGATCAGCGTACGCCTGTTTCATCTCCGAATCGATCAAGAGGGCCTTGTCAAGGTCGGCTAGCGCTAATTGAGTGCTCCTTTCATCATGTGTAACTTTTTGCGTTCAAAATACGCCTCAGCAAAGTCCGGCTTGAATTCGATGGCTTTATCGAGGGCCGCAAGCGCGCCATCCAAATCCGCTTTTTGAAGAAATGCCTTGCCGATCTTAACGTAATCCTCAGCGGTGCGTTGAGCGTATGCGGTTGAGGCGCACATTGCAGCAACGAGGCAGAAGGTTATTATTGAAATCTTTCTCATAACAGCTCCTTGCAGTGTCCGATGAACCACAACTGCGCCACTAGATGTTGCTGCGGGGCGCGTTCGGCATAATTGCTACTTTTTCTGCAGGTTTGTGATTATGCCCTTCGCTAATGTGACGCTCGACGACATTTATTAGGACGCTCAATCTTTCATCGGTCGCTTATTGGTCGCCTTAAAGGCCTCGCGCCACGCTGCGAACTCCCGCTCGTGCTCCCGAGCAATCGCTAACAGAGACCGGATGCTCCGCTCGGTTCTGGCCCAACGTTTACCCGCTTTGGCCCAACGCTTGTCGGCTTCCGACGACCGCAGTTCATATTGCGCTTGGTCCTCGGCCCTTTGCCTTTCTACGCGCTTCATCTGCTCTCGCCAGTCTTCGCCCATTGGTCATTTCCTTCCGAACGTGAACTCAATACTGATGACGCTTCTGGACACCCCTGTCTTCCCTGATTGGCTTTGCACAAAAAGTCCTCTTCTATATATCTAGCGAGGCTTCTTAGTCTTCGCCGCGTAGCGGTGGGATGAATTTAGCCCGGTCTTTCAAGGCCGGGACAAAAGCAGCGCCCTCTTTGATTGTCGTCGCGTCAGCAACGCTTGAAAGGGGGTTCAACCCTCGCTAAAGCGACGCGGCAAAATGATGAACTTAGCCCGGCCTTGAAAGGCCGGGCTAAATTCAACCGTCGCCCTGCGGCGAAGAAGCGAGTATTTACAAGTCTGATCGACTTTTTGTGCAAAGGCAAGCCTAACCTTACTCATGCCAAACCGATGGGTCAACACCTCGCTCGCAACCGGAAGCAAGGATAAATGCAATAGATCTTTCATGCTTTGCCAGTCTTCAATGCGGTCTAATTTTCCGCGGTGGCTCTGAGCAGGGCCTTGTCCAAAGTCGGATACTGAAACTGATAACCGGCGACCTCGATCAACGCTGAATCGACGCGCTGACTCGACAGCAACAACGCATCGGCCATCTCACCAAAAGCTAGCCGCACACCAAAGGCGGGGATCGGAAACAACGTCGGGCGCGAAAGAGCCTTGCCCAACGCCTTCGTAAACTCCGCATTCGTAACCGGGTTAGGCGCCACGTAATTCACCGGACCGCTCAAGGCTTCGTTCAAGAGAGCAAACTTGAGGGCACCTACAACGTCATCCAAGGAGATCCAGCTCATCCACTGCTTTCCGCTTCCGACTCGTCCGCCGATCCCCAGGCGAAAAGGTGTCAGCATCTGCTTTAGCGCGCCGCCCTTCTGGTCCAGGATAATTCCAAACCGGGTGTTGACTACTCGAATTCCCTTCTCTGTCGCCAGCGCCGTGCCGCTTTCCCACTCAACACAAACCTCGGAAAGAAAATCATCCCCGGGTGCGCTCGACTCGGTTAACACTTCATCTCCTCGATTGCCGTAGTAACCGATTGCTGAAGCGCTAATCATTGTCTTTGGAGGCTGAGTTAGATTAGCCAGCGCGTCCCCGAGCAGCCGCGTTCCCTTTACGCGGCTCTGGCGAATCCGTTTCTTCTTCTCATCGCTCCATCGACCTTCGGCAATACTCTCGCCGGCCAAATGCACCACCGCATCAAAGCCTTCTATCCGCGCCAAGGCAATACTGTAGCGGTCCGGACTCCATTCAATCTCCGAGGGTGAGGCGGGATAGTGTCGCACCAGGCGAAAAATCTCGTGCCCGCCGTCTTGCTCGAGCGACTTAATCAAAGCACTGCCAACCAACCCGTGTGATCCACTAAACAGAATTTTCATCAGCTAAACTCTTCTTTCTTTTGTAAAGCAAACTGTAAGGCCACCCCAGCGGGGTTGCCCCGCCGGGGACCCCGGGTTTGCGACTTGGCCGCGACACTCGACTCTCGGTGACAACCGTCGCCTCTTGTCAGCAACAAGCAAGCTAACAGCTTGCTTTACCTTCCACGATGCAAAAAGTGAAGCATCCAGGGAACAACTGCCTCTGCGAGTCGAAGCTTGTCTCGCCAGTAGAAAGCGGTAGAATCCCCCATCACCCGGTTCTACGTACCCGCTTCACGACAGTCTACATTGGTTTTAGTTTAGCAGACCCAGCGACCGCATTCGCCCAATCACCCTTCAGCTGCGCGTCCGGGTCTGCGTTGCCGCCTACTACGCTCGACTTCCTTAACGGATCAAAAACGTGCTTCGTCGTCCCAGACGTCCCATCATCGCCTTTGTCGCCTTGGCATCGCTCTGCGTCCTCGTTTGGCAAAGCGCGCGAACGCAATCGCCACCTCGCCGCATCACCAATACAGCAGAAGAACGAACCAACATCAATCCGTCAATGAGCGGCGACGGCCGCGTCCTCGCGTTTGAGTCTACGGAAGACATCGCCGGCGCCGGCGGCTTTGAAAGCTTCCGGGCGATCAGGGCAAATGTCGCGGTTGTTCCCGCAACGTATATGCAAGTCGGCGTCACGCGCGCGCCCGCACCGGCAATCTCCCAGGACGGTTCGCGGATCGCGTTTGCGTCGAAAGACAATCCGCTGGGGACCAACGCCGATGCAAACTCGGAGATATTTCTCCACGACGGCGCGGGGCTGATTCAATTGACTAATACTTCACCGGGCGACCTTGCCAACCGCGTTGTTAATGGAAACTTCCTGCCATCGATTTCAGACGACGGGCGTTACGTAGCTTTCTCATCAAACCGCGACCTGGCCGGACAAAATGCCGACGGCAATCTCGAAATCTTTATCTACGATTCCGTAGCACTTGAATTCACCCAACTCACGAACAGCTCGGCAATGGTGGGGTTCAGCGATGCGAAGATAAGCGGCAACGGAGCCTTTGTGGCATACATTCGCGACGCCACCCATCCCACGCCCAATCCCACGCCCAATCCCACTCCCAGCGCCAAACGCGATCTGCTGTTACAAAGTCGAACCGGCGCAACACCGCTGCGAGTTCTGGCGACGGATGTTCAATCAATAGCCATGACTCACGGCCGCGCCATCAGCGACGATGGAACGCGTGTGGTCTGGGCGGCTGAGACGGCCCCGAATGCCACCCAGGTTTTTCTCTTTGATGCCCGGAACAACATCACGCGGCAGATTACTGCGCTGGGTTCACGCGCGACTGACGTGCCTCTTCATGCGACCATCAGCGGCGACGGTTCTCGCATCGCCTTTGCCACGCGCCGCAGCTTCCTCGGCAACTCCGATGGCAGCGTCGACCTTTACAGCTTCGATATTCCTTCGGCCTCGTTTGGGCTCGTCACCAACGGCCCCGCGACAGCCACGGCAGAAGTAGTCTCTTCGCTAAATGACGATGGTTCACTCGTCGCGTTTAATTTCCCCAGGATTCTTTCCGGCGCTTCCAATCCTGACTTTGTTAACAACTCGGAAATCTACGTGACCACCACACCTGCCCGGCCGATGTCAGGAACTCTGACCGTAGTTAACGGAGCTTCGTTTGGCAACGAGCCTGCTGCCACTAATGCCATGGCTCCGGACAGTATCGCGGTGGCGCGGGGCAGTGTGCTGGCTAACAGAACCGAACTCCCTCAACCGCATTCCAATGGGAACTTTCCGTTAACGGTGGGCGGCGCCACGGTGACCGTTAATGGGCGACCGGCGCAGATAATTTTTGTATCGCCGACACAGGTCAATTTCCTGGTTCCGCCTGAGACTGAACTTGGCACCGCGGAAGTCATCGTTACGAACTCCGATAACTTTCCCAGTCGCGGCACTGTGACGACGCTGCGAGCCGCTCCCGGTGTCTTCACATTCAGCGGCGACGGGCTGGGTGAAGGCGTGGTCCTCGACGCGAGCACCCTCTTGCCTTCGCCCTTTGACCCGACTAACGGGAACTTGCGTTTGATCGTCTTCTCGACGGGTGTGCGCAATGGAGCTGTTTCAGCCAGCGCTGGAGGTCGAGCGTTGACGGTTGAGTCTATCTTCGCGTCCCCGACAATGCCCGGGCTCGATGAGATCCATGTCATGGTTCCGGCCGACTTGCGCGGTGCCGGCAAGGTCGACCTCGTGGTCCACGCGGACGGGCGTGATAGTAATCCTGCGGCACTCTATTTTGACGGAGACGCCAAACGAGACATTGTCATAAATGAGTTCCTGGTCGATCCACCAGATGGCGCTGCCGGAGATGCGAACCATGATGGCGTGCGCAGCACCAGCGACGATGAGTTCGTGGAGTTGGTAAACACTACCACCAACGATATCGACGTTAGCGGCTATCAAATCCTAGCGCGTGGTACAGGCGCCGACACGATCCGGCATACCTTTGCATCTGGCACGATTCTGCCTGCGTGTACCGCAATCGCAGTTTTCGGTGGTGGAAATCCTGGTCCTGATAATCCTGTTTTTGGCGGCTCGCAAATTCTCGAGGCTTCTGCCGGCAGTCTCAACCTAATCAACTCGGCTGGCGTAATTACGCTTCGCGACCAGGCAGCCAACATCCTCAACTTCGTTTCTTATGGAGGTTCGACCGGCGTCAAGGGCGATGCCAACCAATCAGTAACCAGGTCCCCCGATAAGACTGGCGCCTTCACTCTGCATCAGTCTGCCGCCGGAGTTGGCGGCCCTCTCTTCAGTCCCGGCACCCACATAATCGGAACGCCGTTTAACCCGTGCACGCCCATTAGCCATGTCGAAGTTTCGCCATCGTCGACCACGGTGGAAGCCGGCGGCCAACAACAATTCACCGCTCGGGCTTTCGATGACGCTGGAAACGAAGTCTCAGGCGTTATCTTCACCTGGCAATCCAGCAACGCGGCTGCGGCAACAGTCGATAAGAATGGCCTGGCCAATGCGTTGTCAGCCGGTTCAACCCAGATTCGCGCCACCGGCCGACGCATTCAATCCTCAGCTGCAACTCTGACCGTCAATCCCGCAACTCCCGTTCTGACCAGCGTCGCAATCGCTCCCGCAACTGCAACCTCACATGTTGGTGAGACTCAGCAGTTTACAGCGCAGGCGAAGGACCAGTTCGGACAGAATATCGGTGGGGTCACGATCGAGTTCAGCTCAAACAACAGTGCGGTCGCGACGGTAGACATGGTCAGGGGGACTTCAGACACTGGCTCGGTGACTGCGACAGTAACGGGTCGCGCGAGCGGGACGATACAAATCGCAGCGACAGCCAGCAATGCGAGCACGAGTGTCTCCAGTAGTGCGGCAATCCTGACTGTCGAACCCGGCGCTGGTCAGTTGCTCATCAGTGAATTTCGCACCCGTGGACCAAATGGCGCTGCCGACGAGTTCATCGAAATCTACAACCCAACGCTTTCCACTCAAACAATCGGGGGCTTGAGGATCCGCATTTCGAACAACGCCGGCTCGGTAAGCGACCGGATAACCATCCCTTTAGGCACAACTCTCCTGTCAGGTCGCCACTATCTCGTTACCAACAGCTCGGCGAACACCGGGTACAGCGCGGCGGTACCCGGTAATCAAACCTATGCGGCCGGGATTGCCGACGACGGAGGGATTGTCATAACGGGATCAAACGCTACGAGCATCATCGATGCGGTAGGGGTGAGCAGCGGTTCCGCCTACAAAGAAGGGACGACGCTGGTTCCACTTACGAATAGCGTGAACCAGAGTTATGAACGGAAGCCTGGAGGCGCATCCGGCAACGGCACGGACACCAACAACAACGCCGGCGACTTTCTCTTGAATGCCGGCAGTAGTAATCCACAGAACACGGATTCCCCCGGTCTCGATCTGAATAGTGCCGACCTTAGCCTGACCCAGACCGACTCGCCTGATCCAGTGACAACTGGTGCTGATCTTACCTATACGATCATCGTTTCCAACAACGGTCCCGGTACTGCTCAATCTGTCGTGATAACTGACAGCCAGCCTGCCTCGGTGGACTTCGTCTCATGCTCCTCGACGGCGGGCGGCGCATGCAGCGGAGTTGGTAACAACCGGACCATTAGCTTCTCATCCTTGGCCAGTGGTGCCTTTGCGACCATCACACTCGTGGTCAATGTCAACGGCCCGGCTGGAAGTGTAATTGATAATACTGCGTTGGCCGCGTCCGCTACATCTGATCCGGTCCTGGCAAACAACTCGGCAACTGCGACCACTGTCGTGCAACCAGTGCCTTCAATACTAAGCATCAACGACGTCATCGGAACGGAAGGCAATAGCGGAACAACCACGTTCACCTTTACGGTTAGCTCGTCAAATCCTGCGCCCGCAAGTGGCATCACCTTCGACCTTGCCACTCAGGACAACACTGCCACTACTGCTAACAAAGATTACAGCGCCGGAACATTGGTAGGTCAAACCATTCCTGCCGGACAGCAGACCTACAAGTTCGCGGTTACAGTCAACGGCGACCTGCTGGTTGAGCCGAATGAAACCTTCTTCGTCAATCTCACCAATGTATCCGGCGCCACTATCTCCGATGGTCAGGGACTTGGCACCATTCAGAACGACGATTTGGCACCGGCTGCGACACTCACGATCAACGATATTGCGACCATCGAGGGGAATGGGGGGACGACCACATTGGCCTTTACCGTCACCTCGTCGTTACCTGCGCCCGCTGGTGGAATCAGCTTCGACATTGCTACGGCTGAAGGTGTAGCCCAGGACGATAATCCGGCCAATGACGACAATGATTACGTCGCTCGATCCTTGGTAGCACAGACGATTCCCGCGGGTCAGCAAATCTACTCGTTCACGGTCATTGTTAACGGCGACCTCCTGGTGGAATCTGACGAAACCTTGTTCGTCAATCTCTCCAAGGCATCGGGCGCCATCGTCGCTGACGGTCAGGGAATAGGAACAATTCAGAACGACGATACTGCCAACCTGGTCATTAGCCAGGTCTACGGCGGTGGTGGAAATTCTGGAGCGCAATTCACCCACGATTTCGTTGAGATCTTCAATCGCGGCACAACCACGGTAAATTTTGCCGCCACGCCGTACTCAATCCAGTATGCCGGCGGTACTGCCAGCTTTGGAGCGAACAAGGTTGACCTAACCTCAGGAGGCATCGCGCCCGGAAAGTATTTCCTGATACAGCTGTCAAGCGGCGGAGCGAACGGGACACCGCTACCCGCTCCCGACGCCAGCGGCAGCATCAACATGGCAGCAACCGCAGGCAAAGTGGTGCTGATTGCCGGAACGACCGCTCTCGAAGCAGCCAGCTGTCCGCTCGGAGCGCCGGTCAGTGATTTAGTTGGCTATGGCACGACTGCTGATTGCTTTGAAGGTTCGAATCGGGCGTCTGCGCCGAGCGCGATTGCGGCAAACTTTAGAAAGGCCGAAGGCTGCACCGACACCAACGACAACGCGGCAGACTTCTTGACGACCGCGCCCGCTCCGCGTAACACCCGTTCGCCTGCGCACGACTGCAGTGCGCCTGTTCCTACCCTAACCATCAATCATGTGCTGGCCAACGAGGGTAATAGTGGGACGACCAGTTTCACTCTCACAGTCGCCTTGTCGGCACCTGCGCCGGCCGGCGGCATCTCGTTTGATATCGCCACGCAGGATGACACAGCGACCGTTGCCGATAGCGACTATGTGGCGCGGAGTCTAACCTCGCAAACCATCCAGGCGGGAAATCTTGCCTATACTTTCGAAGTGATGGTAAACGGCGATCTCAAGGTTGAGCCGAACGAAACCTTCTTCGTTAACGTCAGCAACGTCTTCGGCGCTACTGTCGGCGATGGTCAGGGACAGGGCACGATTCAAAACGACGATGCGACGCCGAATGCGACACTCGCGGTCAACGATGTCGCGGCCATCGAGGGGAACAACGGGACCACGACATTGACCTTCACCGTCAGCTCGTCGTTACCCGCGCCTGCGGGCGGAATAGCTTTTGACATTTCCACGGGGGACGGCAGCGCGAAAGACGGCGATACCGTTACTGATGACAATGACTACGTCGCCCGAACGTTAACAGCGCAGACCGTTCCCGCCGGACAGCAAACCTACATGTTCGCGGTTACAGTCAACGGCGACCTGCTGGTTGAGCCGAATGAAACCTTCTTCGTCAACCTCACTAATGTATCCGGCGCCACTATCGCCGATGGCCTGGGACTTGGCACCATCCAGAACGACGATACAGCCAAGCTGGTCATCAGCCAGGTCTACACCGGCGGCGGTAATTCCGGGGCTCAGTTCATCAACGATTTCGTCGAGATATTCAATCACGGCATGACCACCGTTGACTTCGCCGTCGCGCCTTACTCAATCCAATACGCCGGAGCCACTGCCAACTTTGGATCGAACAAGCTTGATCTAACTTCAGGAACCATCGCCCCCGGCAAGTATTTCCTGGTCCAAATGTCGAGTGGTGGGGCAATCGGAGTAGCTTTGCCAACTCCCGATGCCAGCGGCAGCATCAACCTGGCCGCCACTGCCGGCAAGGTTTCTTTGGTAGCAGGTACAACGTCGCTTCCGGTCTCCACTTGTCCGGGTGATGATGGCGCCGCCCCGTTTAATCCAAACCACGGGACCATGGCCGACCTCATTGGTTATGGCAGTTCAGCCGTCTGCTATGAAGGCCCGACCGGTCCAGCGCCGCTGCCCAGTGCCACTACCGCAGACTTCCGCAAGCTGGGAGGCTGCATGGACACCGACGACAACCCGTCTGACTTCTTCGTGGCTGCCCCTGCTCCGCGCACCACTAGTTCACCGGCGCATGACTGTAATGCGCCGCCGCTTCCCACACTTACAATCCACGATGCCTCAATTCTTGAAGGTAATGGGCCGGTCACGTTCAATCTCTCTTTCAAAATCACCTTGTCGGCACCGGCACCAGCCGGGGGCGTTTCCTTTGATATCGCTACCGCGGACAACACCGCGACGGTTGCGGATGGCGACTATCTTCCCTGGACCTTGACCTCACAAACAATCCCCGCTGGAGATCTGACCTACACCTTGAATGTCGAAATCAATAGCGACCTGAAAATTGAACCGGATGAAACCTTCTTCGTTAACGTGACGAACATCTCCCACGCTACCGCCGTGGATGGCCAGGGATTGGGAACAATTCAAAACGACGATAACGCCGTGCTAACCATCAACGACGTTTCAGCCAACGAACTGAACAGCGGCACCACCGCGCTGACATTTACGGTCGCCTCGTCTTTGCCGGCACCGCCGGGTGGCATCGCTTTCGACATCGCCACAGCTAACGGCACAGCTCAACACCACTATCCTCCAACTGAAGATAACGACTATGTGGCGAAGAGCTTGACTGCCCAAAGGATTCCAGCCGGAAACACTACCTATACTTTCCAGGTGACCGTCAATGGTGACACCCTGGTCGAGCCAAATGAGACGTTTCTCGTCAACCTCACCAATGTCTCCGGCGGCATAGTTTCGGATGGTCAGGGCCAGGGAATAATTCAGAACGACGATCACGCCAATCTCGTCATCAGCCAGATTTACACCGGCGGCGGTAACTCCGGTGCCAGGTACACGAATGATTTTGTCGAGCTCTTTAACCGCGGTTCCACCACAATTGATTTTGCGGTGACTCCCTACTCGGTCCAGTATGCCGGGGCCACCGCCAACTTTGGATCGAACAAGGCTAACCTGACCTCGGGAACGATCGGCCCAGGAAAGTATTTCCTGGTTCAGCTATCGAGCAGCGGCGCTATCGGAGCAGCCCTGCCAACTCCCGACGCCAGCGGCAATATCAACATGGCCGCTACTGCGGGCAAGGTTGCCCTCGTGGTCGGCACGGCGGCCCTGAATGCGACCGGCTGTCCAACGGGAGCGACCATCAGCGATTCCATCGGTTACGGTCCGACCGCTATTTGTTTCGAGGGCGCGAGTCCAGCACCTTCACCCAACGCCACCACGGCAGACTTTCGCAAGGCGGGCGGCTGCATCGATACAAACGACAATGCAAATGACTTCCTCGTCTCCGCGCCGTTCCCGCGCAACAGCGGTGTCCGGGCTAATAACTGTGTTGCCGGTGCGCCCCCGAGGCTTACGATTGACGATGTGACAGTTACCGAGGGAAATGCCGGAACCACTATTGGCAGGTTCAACGTTAGCCTGTCAGCGGTCGCACCTTCTTCTGACATCACTTTCGATATCGCAACCCAGAACAACACCGCCACGGCGGCCAACAACGACTATGTTTCCAAGACGCTCAGCGGCCAGATTATTCCCGCGGGCCAACTGACCTACACCTTTGCCGTCACCGTAAATGGCGACACCGCAATCGAACCCGACGAGACTTTCTTCGTTAACGTTACCAACGTCACCGGCGCGACGCTCCTCGATGGCCAGGGCATAGGCACAATCCAACACGACGATCTACCGGCACTCTCAATCAATGATGTCTCGTTGAGCGAAGGCAACGAGGCAACCAAGGTTTTTACCTTCATTGTAGGCTTATCGGCGCCGGCGCCCGCCGCAGTCACTTTCGACATTGCGACCCAAGACAATTCGGCCACCGTCGCCAACCACGATTACGTGGCCCGCAGCCTGAGCGCTCAAACGATTCCGACGGCGAGCCAGAACTACACCTTTCAAGTGAACGTCAATGGTGATGTGAGTATCGAGCCGAATGAAAGCTTCTTCGTTAACCTCACCAACGTCTCGGGCGCGACAGTCAGCGACCCACAGGCCTCCGGAACAATCCTGAACGACGATACGCCCAACCTCACCATCGACGACGTATCAGCCATCGAAACCGACGGCGGCACCACCACCCTGACGTTTACCGTTACTTCGTCGTTGCCTGCCCCTGCCGGTGGGATCATCTTCGACTTTGCCACTGCCGACGGCACGGCGCAGGACGACAACCCCGCGAGTGAAGATAACGACTACGTTGCCAGCAGCCTGATTGGACAAACCATTGCGGCTGCAGCCACTACCAAAACTTTCCAGGTGACCATCAACGGCGACACCCTGGTCGAGCAAAATGAGACGTTCCTTGTAAACATTACTAACGCTTCCGGCGCGACGGTCGCGGATGGACAGGGCCAGGGAACAATACAAAACGACGACACCGCGGATCTGGTCATCAGTCAGGTCTACCCAGGTGGCGGAAATTCCGGCGCGCAGTTTACCCATGATTTCGTAGAGGTCTTTAATCACGGCACGACCACCATCAACTTCGCGGCAACGCCCTACTCGATTCAATACGCGGGAGCGACAGCCAACTTTGGCTCTAACAAGGTCGATCTAACCTCGGGCACTCTGGCACCGGGTCGCTACTTCCTGGTCCAGCTCTCGAGCAGCGGCGCTAACGGAGTAGCGCTGCCAACACCCAACGCAACCGGCTCCATTGCTATGGCGGCCACCGCCGGCAAAGTCGCGCTGGTTACCGGAACGACAGCGTTGACTGGCAGCGGCTGTCCGGTGATATCAAGGGTTGCCGACTTGCTCGGCTATGGCACAACCGCCGCTTGCTTTGAAGGCTCCGGTCGCGCGCCCACGCCTGGCAACACAACCGCCGATCTGCGTAAAGCCGGTGGCTGCACCGACACTAACGATAATGCAAATGACTTCCTCGTCACCGCGCCGTTCCCGCGCAACACCAGCTGGCCGGCCAACAACTGCGTTGCCGGTACGCCGCCGAATCTGACAATCGATGACGTTACCGTGACGGAAGGCAATAGCGGCTCAACGGCGGCGACCTTCACCGTAAGCCTGTCAGCGCCTGCACCTTCAACCGACGTCACACTTGATATCGCCACGCAGAACAACACAGCTACAACCGCCAACAGCGACTATGTTGCCAAGACCCTAACCGGCCAAATTATCCCCGCCGGGCAGACCACTCATACCTTCACTGTCACTATTAACGGAGACTTGGCAGTTGAGAATAACGAGACGCTCTTCATCAACGTCACGAATGTTTCAGGAGCTACTCTGCTGGATGGTCAGGGTGTGGCGACAATCTTAAATGACGACTTCCCTACCCTTTCAATCAATGACGTCAGTCTTACCGAGGGTAACGCAGGCACGAAGCTATTTACCTTCAACCTCAGCTTGTCATCGCCGGCGCCCACTGGTGGCGTCACGTTTGACATCGCCACCGCTGACGCTACCGCGCAGGACGGTGTTCCCGGCGGCGAAGATACCGACTATGTCCCCCGAATTCTGACGGCCCAAACTATTCCGGCCGGCAGTCAAACCTACAGTTTTGATGTGACCGTTAATGGGGATCTTAATATTGAGACCAACGAGACTTTCCTCGTGAACGTCACGAATGTGGTAGGTGCATCAGTTACTCATGGCCAGGGTCAGGGCACCATTCAAAACGACGATAGTCCCAGCCTCACCATAGGTGACGTTTCAGCTAAGGAAACAAACAGTGCGACTACCACCTTTACGTTTACCGTCACTTCATCCTTGCCGGCGCCCGCTGGTGGGATCACTTTCGACATTGCTACGGCTGACGGCAGCGCGCAGGACGACACTCCGCCATCAGAAGATAACGACTACCTGGCGAACAGTCTGACTGGCCAGACGATCACCGGAGGAAACACCACCCGGACTTTCCAGGTCACCGTAAGTGGAGACACCCTCGTCGAACCCAACGAAACCTTCTTCGTCAACGTGACGAATGTTTCAGGAGCGACTGTGTCTGACGGCCAGGGAATGGGAACCATTCAAAACGATGACGCGCCGCTGCTGGTTATTACACAGATCTATCCCGGTGGGGGTCTCGCCGGCGCAGCGTTTACAAACGACTTTATCGAGATCTTCAACAGCGGCACTACCACCATTGATTTCGCGGTGACGCCATATTCGGTTCAGTTTTTGAGCACGGGGGCTGCAACCTGGGTCAAGACTGATCTCACAACGAAGACAATTGCACCCGGACAATACTTTTTGGTCCAGGGAGCTTCGGGCGGTGTAAATGGCTCCGCGCTGCCGGCACCAGACGCGACTGGAACCATCAACCTAACCAGCACAACTCCGGGGAAGGTCGCCCTTGTGCCTGGCACAACACTTCTTGCCGGTAGCTGTCCGGGCGACAATGGCGTCCAACCTTTCAATCCCGTCGGTGCCGTCATTATGGACTTCGTAGGTTATGGCGGCACCGCGGCCACCACCAATCATTGCTATGAAGGCAGTGGGCCGGCACCCTTCTCTACCAGCAGCGATCAGAATCGGAGATCAACGATTAGGACGACAAGTTGCACTGATACGAATGTGAACTCGGCGGACTTCACCAATCCCACAAATCCAACCGGAGCTACGCCACCTGTACCGCGAAATAAAGCTACTACAATCTCTTCGTGCCCTCAGTGATATGGTGCGGACCAAACACTTCTGATAAAAGTACTGTTTGCTCATGAGCGCAACCGGGAGGTCGTTTGTGCGGCTGTGCCGCCTTCCGTGCGGAAAGGCTCCGCCTTTCCGGTTGGCTCTACAAATTTTGAGGCTGCGCCTCCGACTGACTTCGAGGCACAGCCTCAAGAGAAAAACGTGAATCCTCGGTAAGGCGAAGCCTTACCGCACGGAAGGCGGCAAAGCCGCAGAGGCCGAAAGGCCCAATTTCTTCAGTGTCTCAGGCTCTTCGGTGTCTCAGGGTTCTTAAATGGTCGAGTGCCAACGAATGCTCTATTAAAAAGGCCCATCAGGAATGATTCGAAAACTAATAACAGTCTCCTTGCTGCTTTGCTTCATTGCACCCGCTGCCTTTCCACAGCGAACCAACAAGCAACAGTTCGCCGCCGAAGTGCGTTCCGAGTTTATGCACGCCTGGAACGGCTACAAGAAATACGCCTGGGGTCACGACGACCTGAAGCCGCTGAGCAAGGGCTATCACGATTGGTACGCGCAACCGCTCCTGATGACCCCAGTCGATTCGCTCGACACGATGATCCTCATGGGTTTCAAAGACGAGGCTGCGGCGTCGAAGAAATACATCATCGAGAATCTTTCGTTTGACAAAGATATCTCGGTCCAGAATTTCGAGGTCACCATTCGTCTCCTCGGCGGTTTGCTTTCCAGCTATCAACTCACCGGTGATAAGCGGCTGCTCACGAAGGCCGAGGACTTAGGGACCAGGCTCTTGCCCGTCTTCGAATCGCCCACGGGTATTCCCTATCGATACGTGAACCTTAAGACCGGCAAAGTGCGCGGTGAAGTCACCAACCCGGCCGAGTCGGGCACCTTACTAATCGAGTTTGGCACGCTCAGCAAACTCACCGGCAAGCCAATCTTCTACCACAAAGCCAAGCGCGCCCTGGTAGAGACTTACAAACGACGCTCGCCTATCGGCCTCGTCGGCACGCGGATAAATGTGGAGACTGGCCAGTGGACCAACACCGACAGCCACATCAGCGCGGAGATCGACAGCTACTACGAATACCTTTTGAAGTGTTGGTTGTTATTCGACGATCAGGATTGCCGGCGGATGTGGGTTGAGAGTATCGCCGCGATAAACAAGTATCTGGCCGACGAAGTTGAGCGCCCGGACCATCTGGTCAACCGGCCGTCAAGTCGACGGTCCATCCGGGAGCTTTGGTATGGTCACGCCGACATGGCCACCGGTAAACGGGAGTCAACCATCTACGGCGCCCTGGACGCATTCTTTCCGGCGGTGTTGGCGCTTAGTGGGGACCTGAATCGAGCGCAGCGGCTTCAGGACTCGTCCTTCAGAATGTGGAAGCTACACGGTATCGAGCCCGAGGAACTCGACTACAAAAAAATGGAGGTTGTTTCGCCTGGCTATCCGTTGCGGCCCGAGATCGTCGAATCGACTTACTACCTTTACCATTACACCAAAGACCCGCGATATCTCAGAATGGGCGAAACGCTTTGGAAGGATTTCGTGAAGCACTGCAAAAACGACATTGGTTATGCCGCTTTGAAGAGTGTGGTAACGAAGGAAAAATCCGACTCAATGCAGAGCTTCCTCTTCGCTGAGACTTTCAAATACTTCTACCTACTCTTCGCCACGCCGCCTACACTGAACTTCAACAAGGTCATCTTCAACACCGAAGCACATCCGATCAGGCGAACCTGGTAAGAACATCCGCAGATTACGCAGATTGCTTACCTTCAGCTACGGCGCGATAACATTTGCGCCTCAGTGATCAAGTTTTTAATGTGTTGCTCTAATCTGCGTAATCTGCGGACTTCCGAACGCTCTGCTCCAGTGCGTCCAGCGCCGTCACCGCATCTTCCGTAGTCATGATCCGATCCAGATCAATCGTTTCGCCGGTGTACTTCTTGACGCGATCAGCCGCAGCTGCGATCAGGTAGCGATGAACATCTGAGAGCGGATGAGCGCCGCAGCCGTGGAATGGGGGCACCAGGTTAGGCACGATCTCCGGAATATCGTCACGCGCTTTGTCACCTGCCAATATCTCGCTAAGGTCGGTCGCATGCCGATCGCGCTCGGTGAGGTGCTGACCGTGCAGCCAACGCTTCGAAACAGTCCTGAGAATCGAAGTGTGATCGAAGACCGTGTTACACACAGTCCCCTGTTTGATCCAGGGAGAGACCAGCACGGCAGGCACCCGCACGCCGTAGCGCTTGAAATCAAACCCGCTGTAACCAGGCTGACCCGAGAGGATTGCCAGGTCATCTGGCGGCTTGGCCTTCGGCGGCGGAGTGGGCACGTGATCATAACAGCCACCATGTTCGTCAAAGGTGATGACCAGTAACGTCCGGTCCCAATCAGGACTATTCCTGAGCGCCTGATAGACCGTCAGGATCAGCTCTTCTCCGTACAAGACATTAGTCGCCGTTCCGGTTTCGGTGACCGCAAAAGCCGGATGCATGTCGTTTTCCGGGCCATACTTTCGGCTGCACAGCATGTTTGGTTCGATGAAGGTGTAGCTGGGCAAGCCTCCTTTCCTCTTTGCGTCTTCGAGAAATTGGGCCATCGGAAAGAAGTGCCGGTTGAGAGGTACATACTCCCAAAGCTTCTCCTGGATCATCAACGCGTTGCACAACAGAAATGGCCCGCCGTAGTAAATTCGCCAATCGACTTGCGCTCGTGAAAGCAGGTTGTAGATCGTGTCGGTCTTATTCAGCAGGTAGCCGATGTCCCAGGCGTGTGGCCCGGTCTTCCAGCCGTTGGTGACGTAACCTGAAGAGGTAGCGGCATGCACAAACGAACGGTTGGGAAAGGTTTGCGTAGGAACTGACGAGAACCAGTGATCGCAAACCGCATAAGCGTTGGCGAGTCCGCTGATCACTGGCAACGACTCTGGTGTAAAGCAGTTCATGATCACGCCCGGATCGATAGCCATTGGGCTATGGCCGCGAAAGAGCGAAGAGAGTATGCGGCTGCAACCTTGCTTCGGCGGCGCGGCAGCTTGAATCGCGGACGCGTAATTGATGACAAAGCCGTCCATGCTTGGCGAGGTGGTTGGGTTCGGGATCGGATCGGGATGCGTGTGGTCGTCGTACATTTGCGCGTAGACGTCGGCGTAAGGTTCGTTGGGATCTGGGAATGGGTCAATCATTGAAGTTCCCTTGCCGACACACGCTTCGCCGCCGCCCGGCCGCGGGTTGCACAAGCGCTTCCCGGAAACCCCTTCAAACGATTGCCCGGAAGGCACTTTGTCGAATGGTGCCTTGTTTCCGGGGTCATAGAGCCATCCCAGGACGTTGTCAAACGATCGGTTTTCCATCATTAGCACCACGATATGATCTATTCGGCTGAGGGCGCTTTCCGAAGTTGGCATTGACTTGTTCCTTAAGAGACGGGTTTGAGACTTGAAGCCAAAGGAGCCGGCCTACGATTTGAGAAGTGTCGTTTACTACTTTTCCCCGACGGACTGCAAGCAGAATCAGAGAGTGCTTCTCTCTTTGGAGTGCGGTGACCTGTCACCGCTTTGGCCTTCGGCGACCTGTCGCCGCCGTCCTCAGCCACCCTGAGCTGCACTTTCTACGAAGCTCGCATCCCACTCTGAAGGCTGCGACAGGTCGCAGATGACCAAAGCGCTGACAGGTCAGCGCACTCCATATGAATACTGAAATTCTTGCTATGCCCGCGACCTGCTACCATCGTCGAATCAACTTGCTCACGCAGACCATGAAACCCTAGACTCTCACCCATGCAATCAATTGACGATGCCCTCACGTCGCTGCACCGGCACTTCGGTTTTGACGAGTTTCGCGAAGGCCAGCGTGAAGTGATTGGGGCAATCCTCGCCGGCAAAGACGCGGTTGTCGTCATGCCTACGGGCAGCGGCAAATCGCTCTGCTATCAATTGCCGGCGATGATGCTGGACGGCGCGACGCTGGTCGTTTCTCCCTTGATCGCCCTGATGAAAGATCAGGTTGATGCCCTGCACGCCCGCGGACTCCCGGCCACCTTCATAAACAGTTCCATCCCCTGGGGTGAACAGGCGGCGCGTATTGACGCCCTGCGCAGACGCGAGTACAAGCTCGTCTATGTCGCGCCTGAGCGCTTTCGCAGCGAGCGCTTTCTCGAAGCCCTTCGATCCATCAACACCTCGCTCTTTGCAGTCGATGAAGCCCACTGTATTTCAACCTGGGGTCACGACTTTCGTCCTGACTACCTGCGTCTGAAATCCGTGATCCAATCACTCAATGGTACCTCTGGTTCACCTCAAACTCTGGCGCTCACGGCCACGGCTACACCTTACGTTCGCTCCGACATAATCCAGCAACTCGGACTCAACAAACCAGAAACGTTTGTCAGCGGCTTCGACCGTCCGAATCTGACCATTGATGTCGTGCACACCGAACGAGAGCGAGAGAAGATTGCACGCATCAAGCGTCTGGCTAAAACGCATGACGGCTCCGGAATAATCTATGCCTCCACGCGCAAAGCCGTAGAGCAGGTAGCAACTGAATTGGAGTTGCAGGGACTGCGAGTCACGGCCTATCACGCGGGCATGAATGATTCAGTCCGGGTGAGGGCCCAGGAAGACTTCATGACCGGCCGCACCCAAATGATCGTGGCGACCAACGCCTTCGGCATGGGTATCGACAAATCGGACATTAGATTTGTGGCCCACTATCAAATGCCCGGCTCGATCGAAGCGTACTACCAGGAGATAGGACGTGCGGGACGCGACGGCCTGCCGTCATCGTGCGTACTCTTGTTCAACTATGCTGACAAAAACACCCACGACTTTTTTATCGAGGGTTCATATCCCTCTAACGAGATCGTACATGACGTGTACGACGCGCTCGTGGCCACCGGTCAGAAGCGGATCGAACTCTCGGCCTCGGAGATAACCAAGCGGGCCGGTGCTCGCAACGAGATGGCTGTCCAGTCAGCGCTTTACCTGCTCGAACGCGCGGGCCATATCGCGCGGGTCGCCAGTTCTGCCGGAAACACAGACGCGCCGCCCCCGTGGGCCGCTGGACAGTCGACCGCGAAACAGCAATCTCGTCGCGGTCGAAGCATCATCATGCTCGATGCCGCACCGGGAACGAAGCTTCGCGTAAACCCCGGCGACGTCGAGCGTCGCGCGGCGCTCGAGCGGCGCAAACTCCGCGAGATGATCGAGTTTTGCTACACCGAATATTGTTATCGCGCCAGCATATTGGACTACTTCGGTGATCGGCATCACGCCCGGCAATGTGGTTCCTGCGGAAACTGCTCATCACACTCGGCGGCCCGAACTCCACTTACCGGCGATGAAATCTTAGCCGACGCGCCGGCTTCCAACCGCAGTCGTAAAACTTCCAAGGGTCGGGCCTTGCAAACTGTCGCGCCGCGCGCTCTCAACGACGATGAGAGTCTGCGGGTGCGTAAAATCCTGGCCTGCGCCGCTCGAATGAGAGGCCGGTTTGGGAAGACTGTGCTGGCTGGGACCTTGCGCGGCTCGGCAGCGAAGAACGTGATGCAGGCGCACTTGAACGAGCTCTCCACCTACGGTCTCTTGAAGGAGATGAAGCAGGACGACCTCCTGCTCTACATCGACGCCTTATGCGCAGCTGGTTGTTTGGGTGTCAGCCCCGGCGAGTATCCCACCGTTTCAATAACTAATCTGGGCGAGCGCGTGATGCGCGAGCAGGAACGAATTGAGTTAGCCATTCCCGAAGGCGGGCAGGCGATTCGAAGCGATGAAGAAGTTGAGCCGCCAGCAACTGCGTTGCAAACTCTGGCGCTCTATCGTCAGGGACTCTCCGTGACTGAGATTGCCGCGCAACGAGGTCTGGTGACGAATACGATCGAAAACCACCTGGTCGAGTGCATCAGCTCAGGCTTGCCAGTGGACACATCCAGGCTAGTGTCGCCCGAGAATCGAAAACAGATTGAAGAAGCAATCGAGCAGCACGGGACGGAGATGCTCAAACCTCTTCACGAAGCGCTGCCAGAGACAATCACCTACAACATGATCCGCGTCGTGGTCGCGGATCGATCACGATTTCTCAAGGCCGGTAAGTGATAGCCGCTCTTTGGAGTGCGGCGGCCTGATGCAGCTTTGGTCCGCGGCGGCTTGACGCCGCTTCCTTAGCAATCATTCAAGCAC
>JANNJZ010000436.1:0-4681 GCA_031396065.1 Pyrinomonadaceae bacterium
GCAGTTTAGGGTTCAAGGTCTTGAATGTCTGCTTTCGACCCGGAGCGACGGTATGAATTTAGCCCGGCCTTTCAACCGGGGTCCCCGCGCTGGGCAGCCCGCGTGGGGTGGCAGGGCCGGTAAGGGTCTGATGGTGCGACAGGAAAACGATTTGAGGTTGGCTCTCCCAAGACAACTACGGCGGCTCGACTGCTGTAAACTCTGGAAGGATTAAAAAATGAAATATTTGAAGATTGCCTTGGTAATTTTGATTGGGATTTCTGCGACCTCCTCCGTGATATTGCCAACCGCTGAAGCTCATTCAACGACTGCGCAGGGCCAGTCGAGCGCACTCGAGCGAGGCTATCGCACGGGTTATTCAGATGGCTACAGCGCCGGTAGCCGAGATGTTACCGATCATGCCGCGCGCAACTATCAAAGCAAAGATGAATACCAGCGGGGCGACCGCGCATACAACCAGGCCTGGGGAACCGCTGAAGACTATAAGGATGGGTACCAGCAGGGCTTTGAGGTTGGATACGGGGCCGGATACGATCGCAGTTCCTTTAACTCCTCCATCCCCACCGGGCTGGCCCGCCGAGAGAAGTCATTGGATATCGGGCCCACAATGGAGAACAACACTGCTCCCGCTGACCCGCAGAATAGCCCGCAGAATAACCCGCAGAATAACCCGCAGAATAATTCCGGGACGCCGCCTTCAACCGGCGGATCGGGAATCATTCCCCAGGATTCCATTCTCGTGATCGAGTTGCAATCAAGTCTGTCAACGGACGCCAGTCAGCCGGGAGATTCCTTTCAAGCACGTGTGGTAGAACCGCGAGAATTCGCTGGGGCGATCATAGAGGGACGGGTGACGCGCGTGAAGCAAGCCGGCAAAGTGAAGGGCGCTGCGGAACTGCAGCTCTCGTTCGAGACCATTCGCATGGATAATCGCACGGTCGGTTTCCGGGCGGACGTAATTGCTTTAGTAGATGCAGGGAACAGCGATGAGGCCGGCACGGTCGACTCTGAAGGTGGAGTGAAGGGGAAAGATTCGACCAAAGACAATGTTTCGAAGATTGGCGCCAGCACCGGAATCGGCGCAGTCATTGGCGCGATTGTTGGTGGTGGAAAAGGTGCGGCGATCGGCGCTGCCATCGGAGGCGGTGTCGGTACCGCCGGAGTGCTTCGCTCCAGCGGAAAAGACCTTCGGCTCGAACGTGGTCAACAACTAAGAATTCGAACTGCAACCGAGACGCGTATCCAGTGAAGCGTCCAGCGCGCAAACAGAATCCGGGGCGACGCGATGCTAAAACATCTCGTCGCCCCGTTTCTGCGTTTTCGGTTCGTACGCCACCCGCTGAGGCAAGTGGCGGCGAGAGGCGACCAAACCCACCCGCTGACGCAGGTGGTTCTGACAAGCCGGCGGGAATCATCACGCTGCTCACAGACTTTGGCACATCTGACTACTTCGTGGGCGCCGTCAAAGGAGTGATCCTTGCTTTAAGTCCCCGGGCACGCATAGTAGATATTACTCATGAGATTGCCCCTCACGACATTGAAGCGGGGGCCTTCACGCTGCTAGCGGCTTACTCGTCGTTTCCAGCCGCTACTGTTCACGTAGCGGTGGTCGATCCCGGCGTCGGATCGTCCCGCCGTCCGCTATTGATTCAGGCGAGTGAGCAGTTTTTTGTGGGACCCGATAATGGCATCTTCAGTTACGTGTGTGATCGTTCGGCTCGGACTGAGATCGTGCATCTCACGAATGCTGAATACTTCCGACACCAGGTCAGTCCTACGTTCAATGGTCGAGACATTTTCGCCCCGGTAGCGGCCGCACTTTCAAGCGGCGCCAAGCCCAGTGAGCTGGGGCAGAAGACCGAAGACTACGTGAGACTGAAGCCGCTGAATGCCGAGACTTCGGCGACCGGTGCAATAACCGGTCGAATCATCCACGTCGATCGCTTCGGAAACTGCGTCACCAATATCACTCCAACTGAACTGACGCCGCAGATGATCGCCGATGGTGCGAAGTTGCGGGTCAAGCGCAGAGTGGTGAAGTCGTTTCGCAGTTACTTTTCGGAAGAGACAAGAAGCAAAGATACCGTCTTTGCGATTTGGGGCAGCGCGGGATTTTTAGAGATCGCTGCGGCTGAGGAATCGGCTGCGAACGTTTTGAAAGCACGGCGAGGTGACTCCGTAATCGTTGCACTTTGAGGGCAGCCAATGGAAGCGCACGCGTTCTGGAACCGCAGGCGGCCCGCCTGCAATGAGCAAGTCAGCGTCGAAAAGCGCGGGTAACTTCAGTGATTGGCCAGAAGGTCGCACCTTGCGGTGCTCCGTGCAGGCGAGCCGCCTGCGTTCCCAGGCATCGCTTGTCACTCGCTGGTACTGTTTGTTATCTTCGCTGCACACTAAAAACTCATGACAAACAAAGCAAATGCGCCGGCCGCAACTTCTTCAGCAGGACTCCGTGGAGTCTTTGCTGCGACCTCGTCTATCTCCGATGTCAACGGGGAAAAAGGCGAGCTCATTTATCAGGGCTACAACATTCACGATCTGGCAAAACACTCCACCTTCGAGGAAGTTATTTTTCTTATTTGGAACAAGCGCCTGCCGACTTCAGCTGAACTTACGGAACTGGAGCAATCGTTACGAGCTTCTTACCAGGTGCCGGGCGAACTTATCGCTTTGATGAAGCAGTTTCCGCATGAGGCCGATCCGATCGATGTGTTGAGAACCGCTGTCTCGGCCCTTGAGTTTTACGATCCAAACGCGCGCGATGTCTCGCGTGAGACCAGCATCAAGACGGCCATCAGACTTACCGCGCAGTTTCCCACGATGGTTGCCGCCGGCGATCGAATTCGGCGCGGATTAGATCCGATAACGCCGGATCCAAATCTCAGCATCGCGGCCAACTTTCTTTACATGTTGAAGGGCGAAAAGCCTTCTGAGCATGACGCGCACATATTTGACGTCTGTATGGTGCTGCACGCTGATCACGAGTTGAATGCCTCCACCTTTACTGCCCGGGTCGTGGCCGGAACCTTAGCCGACATGTACGCCGCAGTGACTGCGGCCATAGGAGCCCTCTCCGGCCCACTTCACGGCGGCGCAAACACAAACGTGATGAAGACGCTGCTGGAGATCGGCGAAGTCTCGAACGTGGAGCCCTACATAAAGAAGGCGCTGGCAGAGAAGCGAAAGATCATGGGTTTCGGCCATGCCGTTTACAAAACCGAAGACCCGCGCGCGACGCACTTGCGAGAGTTTTCGAAGCAAGCAGGAGAATCTTCCGGAGATTCGAAATGGTATGACATGTCGCGCAAGGTTGAAGAAGTAATTCTGAGCGAGAAAGGGCTTTATCCAAATGTCGATTTCTTCTCCGCCTCGACTTACTACATGATGGGCATTCCGCTCGACCTCTACACGCCGATTTTTGCCGTCAGCCGCATATCAGGTTGGACGGGACATATCCTCGAGCAATACGCCGATAACAAACTCATTCGGCCTCGGGCGGAATATATTGGTCAGCGAGATGTAGCCTACGTTCCCATTGATCAGCGCGAATAGTGTCAGAACCACGCAGGTGGTTCTGCCAAGTCTTGACACGTTCCAACTTGCAGGGATAATCTGCCTCCGCGCTCTTACCTAAGATCTGTACATGGCCTCGCGTGTCAGTCGCGCTAGCTCAGCAAACGCTCACGTTGGTATTTCCAAATTCACCCTGGAGAATCAGAACATGGTCACCGATGACGAACTCAGACAAATCATGCCCAACTGCGCCGCAGCAAAGCGGGCCGATTATCTACCCTTCATTCAACAGGCGATGCAGGAGTTTCAGATTACCAGCTACCTGCGCGAAGCCGCGTTCCTGGCCCAGCTGGCTCATGAGTCAGGTGAGCTTCGTTACATGGAAGAAATTGCTTCCGGTTCAGCCTACGAAGGACGTAAGGACCTGGGCAATACACAGCCTGGAGATGGCAAACGTTACAAGGGACGTGGGCCGATTCAATTAACCGGGCGGGCAAACTACCAGAAGTATGGCGACCTGCTCGGCCTTGACCTGATTAATAATCCGACGATAGCCGCAACGAAGGAAGTGGGCTTTCGCATCGCCGGCCAGTTTTGGAAACTAAACGGCCTTAACGAGCTCGCGGATCAACAGGATTTCAAGCAGATCACCAAGCGGATTAACGGCGGATACAACGGCCTCGATGATCGCACCAAGTATTACAACCGCGCGAAGCAGGTTTTGAACAAAACCGATGTGGTTGACTCGTCAGCTGGTGGTTCATCGGCCGTAGTTGCAGGTGCAACCGCTGCGGCTCCCGCGGTGTTAGCAGCTTCCACACCCGCTGGTGGGACGCCGGCCTATCCGGGCACAGCGCTGCGACAGGGCAGCAAAGGTGATGCAGTGGAGACGATGCAGCAACAGCTCGCTACTCTCGGCTACGCGATTGGGGTTGATGGAAACTTCGGGCCGGGCACGCGGAGTGCGGTGGTTGCGTTCCAAGGCAAGAAAGGTTTGACGAACGACGGCGTTTGTGGACCAGCTACCTGGGCCGCGCTCTGGGCCTGATAAGCTGGTTGAAACAACAATTTCAACAACCCGCGGAGCGCAGCGGAACCCCAGGAAATGGTCATCCGAAATACGGTAGCCCGCGGAGCGGGCGGCAGACCTGAAATCGTCTAGGCTGCC
>JANNJZ010000448.1:0-9561 GCA_031396065.1 Pyrinomonadaceae bacterium
GCCGCATCTGGAGACGCGTGCTCGGTTTCAGAATGGCGGCGTAGCCTTTTTTGAATGCCCGAGCCACTGCCGGCCAAAACTCTGTTGCTTCAAGTCCGACGCCAAGGACTTCCAACGGCAAATGTGTGCGTCCTAAGCCGAGACGATTCAACTGAGATTCGGCGCCCATACATTTGTTATTCATCTCGGATGGCCCTCAGACCGCAAATTTTCCGCGTGTGCTTCTGGTTGCCGGAGAGAACAGTAAGTCGACCGTGATTGAAAGCTATGTTGGCGCTGAGGAGGCACCATACTTTACCAACGCAGTGGTTGAGCTGGTACTCATGGACGGGGCCCGGGTCGAGCATTATAAGGTTCAGCGCGAGAGTGCGCGGGCGTTTCACATTGCCACCACGACAGCTGATCTAGGACCGAATTCGAGTTATGACGCTACCACGATCAACTTTGGTGCCGAGCTCTCGAGACATGATTTTAATGTGACGATGGATCATGAAGGTGCGGAATGTTGGGTCGACGGGCTCTACCTGGTAGGTACGGGCCAACACACGGACACCCACTCCGTGATTGATCATAGAAAGCCCCACTGCACCAGCCATCAACTCTATAAAGGGATTCTGGACGGCAAGTCGCGCGCGGTTTTCAATGGCAAGGTCTTTGTTCGTCACGATGCGCAAAAGACCGACGCCATGCAAACCAATAAGAATCTGCTGCTGTCGAATGAGGCTCGGGTGGATACTAAACCGCAGCTTGAGATCCTTGCCGATGACGTGAAGTGTGCGCATGGCGCCGCCGTTGGACAGATTGACGAAGATGAATTGTTTTATCTCGAAGCTCGGGGAATTCACCCCGATCTGGCGCGCAATCTTCTGACCTATGGTTTTGCAGAAGAAGTGATTGGCAAGATAAAGATCGAATCGATTAGGGCAGAGTTGGATGAAGCAGTTCTAAATAGGCTGGATGCGCGCCTGGAAGCATAGTTCTGGCGGTTAAGAGTTCAAGCTGGCATTGCGCGAAAAGTAACTGACTCAACTGCTGTCTCTGTGCAACCTCTGTGTTCTCTGTGTCTCTGTGGTCGTTTTCCCACGCAATAACATCAACCACAGAGACACAGAGAGCACAGAGGTGGCACGGAGAAGAGACGTTATGGCAACTATCGAACAATCAGTGCAATCGGAACGAAAAGCGGACCCGGCCTTTGATGTGACCCGAATCCGCGAAGACTTTCCTGTGCTGCACCAGAAGGTGAATGGCAAGCCGCTGGTCTACCTCGACAACGGTGCGTCGTCACAGGTACCCCAGGTGGTGATTGACCGAGGCAGTCTCTATCTGGAAGAAGAACATTCCAACATTCATCGTGGCGTTCACTACTTAAGCCAGAAGGCGACGACTGCTTACGAGGGTGCGCGCGAGAAGGTGAAACGCTTCATCAACGCCCGCGAGTCGAAGGAATGTATTTTCGTCCGCGGCGCCACCGAAGGGATCAACCTCGTGATGCATGGTTATGGACGCAAGTTCATCGGCCCGGGCGACGAGATCATCATCTCGGCCATGGAGCACCATGCGAACATTGTCCCGTGGCAGATGCTCTGCGAAGAGAAGGGCGCTGTCCTGCGCGTGATTCCGATGAATGACGCCGGCGAGTTGATTCAGGACGAATACGACGCGCTCTTAAGTGAGAAGACAAAGTTCGTGGCTTTTACCCACGTCTCAAATGCGTTGGGAACTGTGAATCCGGTGAAGCGCATGATCGACCAGGCGCACAAGTATGGTGTGCCGGTTCTCATCGACGGCGCTCAGAGCGCTCCGCATATGCTGGTGGACGTTCAGGATCTCGATTGCGATTTCTACACCTTCTCAGGTCACAAGATCTTTGCGCCTACCGGGAGTGGCATCCTCTACGGCAAGGCAGCGGTGCTGGAGACGATGAATCCTTTTCAAGGCGGCGGCGATATGATCAGAAGCGTCACCTTTGAGAAAACCACCTACGCCGATCTGCCGCACAAAATGGAAGCCGGCACCCCGGCAATTGCTTCGCAGATAGGTCTGGGCGCCGCGATTGATTATCTGAACTCCATCGATCGGGCTCAAGCTGAAGCACATGAACATGAATTGTTGCGTTATGCGACTGAGCGGCTTACCGCCATCGAAGGTGTACGGATTATCGGTACTGCCCGTGAGAAAATCAGTGTGCTCTCGTTTGTAATCGACGACATTCACCCGCATGACATTGGCACCATCCTCGATCAGGAAGGCATCGCTGTTCGCGCCGGGCATCATTGCGCCCAGCCGGTGATGAAACGCTTTAATGTTCCCGCGACCGCGCGAGCGTCGTTTGCTTTCTACAATACGAAGGAAGAGGTCGACGTCCTGGCGCGGACCGTGGCGCGGGTGATTGAGATCTTCAGTTAGGTAATTTTTGGTGAATGGTGAATGGTAAATGGAGGAACGGTAAGTTTTGGTAAATGGTAAATGGTGAATGGTAAATGGAGGAACGGAGCTGGTAACGACCTAGCCTTTCACCCTGCCCTTTGCGCCCTAATGTAACGTCTTACATGTAACGTCTTACCATTTACTATTCACCATTTACCATTTACTTTTTTCTTCCATTCACCATTTACCGCTTTTAAATATGTCTGAACTCAGCGAACTCTACCAACAGGTCATTCTCGACCACAACAAGAAGCCCCGAAACTTTCGCAAGCTCGAAGGCGCTAATCACAGCGCCGAAGGGTTTAATCCACTCTGCGGCGATCAATTGACCGTTTACTTGAGTCTGGAAGATGACGCGGTGAAGGAAATTAGCTTCGAAGGTTCTGGCTGCGCCATCTCCAAAGCTGCTGCCAGCATGATGACTCAGGCGGTGAAGGGAAAGAGCAAGCAGGCGGCAGAAGCGTTATTCACCGACTTTCATCGGATGGTGACTGGCGAAGATTACGAGGGCAGCTCCGAGGAGCGTCTCGGCAACCTGAAGATTTTCGAGGGCGTCCGCGAATTTCCGGTGCGGGTGAAATGCGCCACTCTGCCCTGGCACACGATGCATGCAGCATTGAACAATCAGGAAATCGTCTCGACTGAATAGACTCTCCTATTCCAACCTACCTACAACAGTGAAGCGATCCGTATAGATGGAATCCGCGTAGCTGGGATCCACGAAGCTGGGATCCGCGTAGCTGGGATCCGCGTAGCTGGGAGCGCAGGCATCTTGCCTGCAATTGAGCGCGAAGCGCGAACCAGTTGCTGAAGCACTTCAATTCATCATACCCATGACGCGTGCTACGCACGCTTCGGCAGGCAGGATGCCGGCGCTCCCAGCTAGAGTCGCCTGTCTTCGTCTAGGTCTGCACAACTCGAGTCGATAACCCCAGCCAATTACCTTCAGGGCTTCGCCCCACGATATAGACCGGCATATTGATGCGGCCCACCTGGTAGACTCTGAGATCTGACAGATTCGCTGCCAATAGTTGCGCCAGTTGGCGATACTGCCCGCCCAGGAAGTCCTCGCTGTCCATCTCCTGAATTGGACAGTCAGTGGACTCGCCAGCAACACCGCGAAGGAACGCCGACGTGAGTTCAGTGCGACCATCCCAGCGAACCAACTCAAACGGATAGTCAGACTCACTCATATACAACCAGCCCTGACTGGCCTTCCGTAATTCCTCCACAATCTCGTCGTCAGTTTTCAACGTTCTTTCCTTCCAATACAGGGTGTTGAGAAAACCCTTGTCTGGTCCTCCGGAGAACAGCCCGCTTTGCTGGTAGCAGTTTGCTAAGACTATGAATAAAAAACAGGGCGGGGTGCTCGAATCGAGTCCCGCCCTGTTGGTTAGCGCCGTTACGCAGGCGTGGTTTTTAGTTAATCAGATCAGTGACCGGTATTCACAAACTGAATACAGTCGCCCTGGTTATTAAAGGTGCGCGGAACGGTGAACAGCTGCCAGCCGCCGTTCTTGCATTGATCCTTATTGCTTGGTGGTCCCTGCGCCGGATCGCAGACGTCCCCGATCCCATCTAGATCAAAGTCTGCCTGATTCGGATTGAAAGTCAGCGGGCAGTTATCGTTGGCGTCAAGCACTCCATCGCCATCGTCATCATCGTCAACGCAGTCGGCTTGACCGTCACCATCGGTGTTCGGGAAGCCCTCATCGATGCCGTCGTTCAGGTCATTGTCCACGCCGTCGCAGACCTCCGGAGTTGAGGCAGCGTTCAACGGGTCAGAACCAGCCGCAATCTCGGCGGTATCGGAGACGCCGTCGTTGTCGTCGTCGTTGTCGACGCAGTCGGCCTGACTGTCGCCGTCGGTGTTGGTGAACCCTTCATCGACACCGTCGTTCAAGTCGTTATCGACCCCATCGCAGACTTCCGGAGTTGAGGCAGAGTTCAACGGGTCAGAACCGGCCCCAGCCTCCACCGTATCGGAGAAGCCGTCGTTGTCATCGTCGGCGTCAACGCAGTCGGCCTGACTGTCGCCGTCGGTGTTGGTGAACCCTTCATCGACGCCGTCATTCAAGTCGTTGTCGACTCCATCACATACTTCCGGTGTTGAAGCCGAGTTGAACGGATCGCTCCCGGCCGTGTTTTCGTCGGTGTCGGAGAAGCTGTCGTTATCGTCATCTGCATCGCAGGCGTCTCCCATAGTATCGTTGTCAAAGTTCTCCTGATTGGGATTAGCGACGAAGGGGCAGTTATCTACGTCATCCGGGTCGCCGTCAGCGTCAGTATCGAGCGGCGGGTTGTTGCCGTTGGTTCCTGCCTCGACGCATCTCTGGATTGGCTCGGGCAGGTTCGAGAAGAAGTCGTAGCCAGTCAGAGTTTCGACCGTATCGACGTTCGTCAGGAAATTCTCCCATGGGTCGTTCCTAATGCCCTGCGTATTGGGCATGATGATGGCGATCGTTCGTGACGCGCAACTAACGCGCGAAATGTCGTCGCCGCTGGCCTTGGGAATTACCAGCGCCACCTTCCAGGTTTGGGAGGGGACGGTCACATTGCCGTTAGCGATGGTCAGGGTCACACCGCCGTTACTGCCAGAACCACCGGTGCCCACGCCACCGGCAACAATGTAGATCTCATCACCAGGCAGGAGCGTTCGCAGGTAGTTTTCAAAGGATGCCCACGGGCCCTGATTATTATCAGGAGCCTGCGCCAGCATATTCGACATCAGGAAAGTCGCCTGATTGATTGGGATCGAAGTCTCCTTGTCGCGGTCGGCGTTGGGAACCATATGCCCGCGGTCGAATCCGCTGCCGGAGAAATCAAATGACTGCACCCGATACCAACTGGGATCAACCGCGGGGTCAGGCCGGAAAGTGTCCACCCGCGTTAAGGTGCCGACCCATTCATCCGATAGGTGCCAGCTAACCCAATTCGGACGGCCGAAATCCCTGTGGTAAGAGAGCGAGTATTCGGGCTTCTCCATCAGGTAGTTAAACGGCTGACCGGTGTTAGCAATCGCGCCGCTGGGATTACCCATCGTTAGATGTACGCTCGACGGGTAAGGCGGTGCCGTGCCCGTCGAGACTGTGAATGACCAGACATAGTTCGCTGGCAGGGTGTCGGTGTTCGTCCCGCCGTCGTCCAGATCCTGGTCGTGAATCTGGTCTTTGAAGATCGTGACTGTGCATTGTTCGCCCGCCAGGAAGTTGACGTTAGGCGTTATGTAGTGAGTCTGGCCGCCGCCCGCAAACGTCGCGCTGTTGTGCTGCCCGGTGTTGGCGCAAGTGATGTCAAACCACGCGCCGACCACGTCTACCGGCTCAGTGAAAGTGACCTGAATAGTTGCATCGCGCGGCGCGTTAGTGCCGTTTGTGCGCGGATCGGTACTCAATACCAATGGTCCCAGTTCGACGATCGGTGCGGTCCGGCGCGGTGCTGGTGAGCCAGTAACAAAGTCGCTCCCATTATTGTCGGTGTCGACAGCCCCATCTCCCAGACGGAATATTGAGGTGGTATTGCTTGGCGAAGGAGCCGTCGAAGCGCCCTCGCGACAGTCGGCACTTCCGTAGCCCACAAAGTCCATCACATCCGGGTCGCTCGTCGGACAATTCCCGACTAGTCCATCGAAGTTGTTGACCAGCGCTACCTTGCCACTGGTGCCGCTCATGTTTATTTGGCCATAAATATTAGCGGGCGGTAGGGGGGCGCCATTTGCCCCTCCCGACGCCAGCGAGATCAAAAGATACTCACCTGGTGCAATCGTTCCTCCAAGAGGTTGTTTGCTGAAGTCCCATCCGCTTCCTGTAGCGGACGCGTACTGTAACGACCAGCCGCCAATGTCAACGGTGGTGGTGCCTCGGTTGTACAGCTCGACGTAATCATTCTGATAGGTCGCTCCGGAGTTGCCGCCGCCGCCATACAACTGGCTGATCACGATCACGCTGTTGCTTGGCGGGGGTGGGGGCACACAATTATTCGCGCCATCAGGAGTGGGAGTGTTCTGGGTATAGGTCGATGTGTTGCGCTGGCCACCGGTGCCATTGGGACAGCGTTGGCTTGAATGCCCCTGACCATTCCCTCCGCCGTTTTCGTTGACCTGACTCTGTCCGGAATTCAGCAGCACCAAAAGACCTGCATCGTCGGCATCGTCCGTGTCATAGACGATCGCGTCCTGAAGGCTCGTAGTGGTAACTGCCGTGTTGCTCGGAAAGTCGGAGCCATTGGCTGCGTAGAGCGCAACGGCGTCGGCGCCGTTTTGTAAGGTATTGTCCGGGAAGACCAGATCAACTCCGGGCGCGGCGGCGTTCCCGAGCGTAAAGTAACCGTTGGCGTTGGTAGTAAATCCGTCCAGGTCAAAAGAGGCATAGGATAGATCGCTGCTACCGTTGTAGAAGACCACAACCAAACCAGTCAGTGACGTGTTGCCGACGCCGCCATCGTATAACTCGACAAACTCCGTCGTGTCGGTGCTCGGATTGTCCGCATCAACCTCGTTGATGATCACGTTGGTTGCGACCGGTGGCGGCGGATTTGCCGTCGTAAACGAGAAGACAAAGTCTGATGCCATCTGATCAGGCGGATCGCTGACGTCTGTATCACTTATCTGATTGGCCGTCACCGTCACCGTACAAACGGTGCTATATGGAAGATCGGCCGTTGGATTCAGAGTGAAAGTCGTACTGGGAGAAGCCGTTTGTGAAAAAGTCTGAGGGGAGCCATTCGGGCATTGAATTGAAAAAGCGCTCGGTGTCGCGGTGACGCTCTCGCTAAACGTGACGGCGATGTTGGTGTTAACCGGAACATTAATCGCGTTGTTAATAGGTGAAGTCACGGTTACGGAGGGTTCAGTCTCACCCGGGAAGAAGCCGGTAGCCGTAGCCGAGAAATCGTCAACTGCGACACCGTCATCGGCGCCAGGGGCCGCGTCTACGTCTGTCCATCGAATCCAAAAAGTTGCTCCAGCGGAAATGGTTAGTCCGGATATATTGGAGCTTAGGGAAATACGATTGGCCGGGGCATTGCCGTCAAGAGCACCAGTGGGACCTGACGTAATCGGCGGATTGAAATCGAGCGCGTTAACGTCGATCCAGGTTCCGGTTGTCAGGCTGGTGGCGTTGGTACTGTATTGAAAGTCCATTCTCTCGGCAGTCGTGCGGCCGGTGCCGCCGAGTCGCCACTGCTCGCCGACATACGAAATTGCGAGCGAGGTGATTGTGCCGCCGGTATTGTTCTGAAATGTTGCACCGAGCGTTGAAATTGTGGTGCCACTACGCAATTGACCCAGCGCGCGATCGCCGGGAACTGCGACCGAACCGAAGCTGTAGGTGTCGCCCGTGGCACCCGAACCGGTCCCAGCGGTGTAGCTCGTGTTGGCGGTATTTTCTGAGAAGCCCCAGCCCACCGGCGTATTGGCTGCCAAAGTGCCCGTGCCCGCAGAGACCAGCGTGTCGAAGTTTTGTGTCAAGGCGGTGCCGAACGTCGCAACGCTTACTGGAGTCGTCGTGTCCGCGAAGACGCTGGGAATAAGTTTGAAAATAGCCAATTGGCTGAACAGTGCAGCGCAAACTGCTAAAGCCAGGAGCATACGAGCGATTGGCGTGGAAATGCGTCCGACAAACATTGAAGAAATAAGAAGACGCATCCGTGATGTGAAGCGGGGGCGGTTAGGCATAGTTAGATCCTTTCAAGATCAATTACTAAAATTTTCCGAACTTTTATCTGGGGACAAACCAGAATGAAGGCTTAGGAATGAAGGGAGTTTTTACCAGTATTTTTGCATGAGGTCAAGGGAAGTTGCCAGAGATTTTGCATTGAAGAATGATTTAACATTGATGTTCATGCGACAGGCTTACAAAACCGTTAACCAAGGCTGACAAAAGCGCAAACCATGGGCATAATTGGCCCGCTCTTGTTGCTTAAACTCTTTCATGGAATAGGTATCCTGTGAACATCTCTTCGGTCGAACTGCGCGAGATTCGTCTGCCATTAATCCACTTTTTCGAAACTAGCTTTGGCCGCACCACCGAAAGGCGAATTGTCCTGGTGCGCGTGACGGATAAGGACGGCGCCGAGGGTTGGGGGGAATGCACCGCGGGCGAGGGCCCCTTCTACAGCGATGAATGGGTAGAATCCGCCTGGCCGACGATGGTCCAGTTTTTGGCTCCTATGGTTGTAGGTAAGACAGTTGATGGCGCCGGCCAGATCTTGCAGTTGATGAAACCCGTGCGGGGGCATCGCATGGCCAAGGCCGCGATTGAGATTGCCTGCTGGGACCTGGAAGCAAAGAAAACCGCAGTGCCGCTTTGGAAACACATCGGCGGGGTCAGGGCTGAGATTTCCTGCGGTGTGTCTATTGGGATCCAAAACACGCCCGAGGCGCTGATGGAGAAGATCGAAACGGAAGTGAGCGCAGGTTATCAGCGGATTAAGATCAAGATAAAGCCTGGTTGGGATGTGAACATCGTTGAGCAGGTACGCCGGAAGTTCCCTGCGATCCGCTTAATGGCTGATGCGAACTCAGCCTACACGCTCGCTGACATCTCCCTCTTCAAGGCTTTAGATCAGTTTGATCTGATGATGATTGAGCAGCCGCTCGCACACGACGATATTTTCGATCATGCTGAGCTTCAGAAACAGATCTCCACGCCGATCTGTCTTGACGAATCCATTCGCACAACTGAAGACGCCCGCCATGCGATCGACATGGGCTCTGGTCGAATCGTAAATGTAAAACTTGGCCGCGTAGGTGGACATGCACAGGCGAAAGAGGTTGAGCGGGTTTGTCGTGAGAACGCAATACCGGTTTGGTGTGGGGGGATGCTTGAATCCGGGATCGGTCGGGCTCACAACATCGCGATGGCTACGCTGGAAGGATTCTCCTTGCCGGGCGATGTGTCGGCAAGCGCGAGATATTGGGCGGAGGACATTATTGAACCGGCTGTGATGGTCTCGCCTGAGGGAACGATCGCGGCGCCCAACGGACCGGGAATCGGATTCGAAGTTAACCTTCCCAGAATTGATAGACTGACAGTGCGGAAAGAAACGATCAGCTAGAGTCGGGAACGTCATTTTGGAGTGCGGTAACCTGTTACCGCTTTGGTCGTCGGCGACCTGTCGCCGCCGTCCCGC
>JANNJZ010000455.1:0-4564 GCA_031396065.1 Pyrinomonadaceae bacterium
ATAAAGACGTAGTCATTAAAGCGGTAAAGGAAGTTGGCGGCCCCAGCTTCTTTGCACTGCTCGTGATTGCAGTGGCATTCATTCCCGTCTTCACGCTTGAAGGCCAGGAAGGGAGGCTCTTCAAGCCGCTCGCCTATACCAAGAACTTCGCGATGGCGATCGCTGCCTTCCTGGCAATCACACTCGATCCAGCGATTCGACTGCTCTTCACGCACATGGATCCGTACAAGTTCAAGCCAAAGTTTCTCGCAAAGATTACCAATGTGTTGTTGGTCGGCAAGATTCATAGTGAGGAGAACCATCACATTAGCCGGCCGCTGATGAAGATCTATCACCCGGTTTGCGAGTTTGTTCTACGGCATACATGGGCGGTGATCATTCTGGCTGTGCTGGCAGTTATTTTGACCATTCCGATCTTTAATCGACTCGGCTCAGAATTCATGCCGCCCTTGAACGAAGGAACGCTGCTCTACATGCCTACGACCCTACCGGGTATTTCAGTCACTCAAACCGAGCGTTTGCTCCAGGTGATGGATAAGAAGCTCAAAAGCTTTCCGGAAGTCGAGCGTGTGTTCGGCAAGGCTGGGCGCGCTGAAACTGCGACGGACCCGGCGCCATTCTCGATGATGGAGACAGTGGTCGAACTCAAGCCTGAATCCGAATGGCCCAAGGTGCCGCGTTGGTATTCATCGAGGGCGCCAAATTGGTTGCAGGGAATCCTGCGTCGTGCGTGGCCGGATCATAAGAGCATGGATCAGCTCATCTATGGGCCAGGCGGAATGAACGAAGCATTACAACTGCCCGGAGTCTCAAATGCCTGGACCATGCCCATAAAAGCACGAATTGATATGTTGACAACCGGCATACGCACTCCCGTGGGCATAAAGATTATGGGTGCCGATCTCGCCGAGGTGCAGAAGCTCGGCGAGCACATCGAGATGCTACTAAAAGACGTGCCGGGCACTAAGAGCATCTTTGCCGAGCGCGCGGCCGGTGGGTATTTCCTCGATTTCATCCTCAAGCGCGAGGAGTTGGCGCGTTACGGCCTCACTGTGGATCAAGCCAATGCCGTGGTGATGTCGGCGGTCGGTGGTGAGAACGTCACTACGACGGTCGAAGGCCGGGAGCGTTACCCAGTCAATGTTCGTTACCTGAGGGACTATCGCAGCGACCCGGACAAGCTATCGCGGACTTTTGTGATGACGCCAAGTGGCACTCAGATTCCCCTCGGCCAGATTGCGGATATCCAAATGGTCACTGGCCCAGCAATGATTCGTGATGAGAATGGTCGACTGTCCGGTTACGTGTACGTTGACATCGACACTTCTCAGCGCGATATCGGCGGTTACGTGGCGGATGCCAAGAAGGTGCTGCGCGAGAAGGTACAACTGCCTGCCGGTTATGAACTGATCTGGAGTGGTCAATTTGAAAATATGGAACGCGTAAAGGCCCGACTACTGATCGTAGTGCCAATTACGATCTTCCTCATTTTCATGTTGCTCTACTTGAATACCCGCTCAGTTGCCAAAACCCTAATCATTCTCGTGGCAGTTCCATTCTCTGCAATTGGGGCAATCTGGTTCCTCTACTTCCTTGGCTACAACATGAGCATTGCCGTCTGGGTCGGTTTGATCGCTCTGATGGGCGTCGATGCGGAAACCGGCATGTTCATGTTGCTCTATCTCGACATCTCCTTTAAGGAGGCGAGCGATAAGGGCCGGATGAGGAATTGGAACGACCTTAAGGAAGCAATTCTGCATGGCGCAGTAAAGCGGCTCCGTCCCAAGGTTATGACCGTCGGTGTGATGTTTACCGGACTGGTGCCGATCATGTGGTCTACCGGCAGCGGGGCCGACGTTATGAAGCGGATTGCGGCTCCGATGATTGGCGGCATCTTCACTTCTTTCATTCTGGAACTGGTGGTCTATCCGGCCATCTATGCGCTTTGGAAATGGCACTTTGAGGTCAAGAAACATTCTGGGCCGCCGGCGCTGGATCCGCAGCCCGCAACCGGCTGATTAGAGGTAACTGTTTTTGATCAACCAAATCGCGCCAGCATTAATTCTTTTAACGGGTGCTCTTCTAATCCTGGGAGGCACGAAGTTGGCCCGTCGTTTCGGCCTGCCAGACGCTTTCGGATGCGGAGTGGCGCTCTGCATCATAGCGCTGAGCGTTTGGGTTTTTCCGGCCGACTGGCGGGACTGGTGGACAGGCGGATCGTGGGGCGACCGCCTGCTCACCGCTGTTCGCATAGTCGGATTGACGGGCGTGCTGTTTCTCGCCGGCACACGTTTCAATTCTGAACAATTGCTTAGGAAGTTCGGTCTGATGTTTGGCTTTGCGCTCTCTGCTGGAGTCTTGTTTGCCTCTGTAGTCCTGCTGCTGAAACTTCCTGGATGGCTGGATTCGGGACCACTCGTCCTCGTCGCTGCGACTATTATCGCCAGTAGCCTATGGCTTCCCGGAGAACTCTCTCGTTTTGATAAGGGAGACAATGATCTCGTGATCAATTGGCAAGCAGGTGCGGTCGCGTTCACCGCGTTCGCAATGCTGGCAGTCTACTTTTATGACATCTTCGCGATCATCAGGCACGCCCGGGCCGCGAGCGCCACGGTCTACATCATCGTGGCGTTGTACGAAACAGTTAAGCTGCTCGTCTTATTCGCCTTTGCCTACTTTATCTCCAGCCGATTCTTAGCCCGCGCTGAAGGGCGCATCTCAGCTGCCCGAACGACCATCGGATTTGTTCTCATCGCCATCCTGATATTCGCGCTCGCCGCAATAACCACTAACCAGCTTGGTGCAGTTGCGTGGGCATTTGTCGCCGGAGCTTTGTGGCGTAGCAGCGAGATCGGGAAGAGATTTGGTGAGAACGAAAGACCACTCGCATCGGTGGCGCTGATTTCGTTTGTGTTCGTGCCGGTGCTCCTGCAATCGCATGGTCGAAGACTGGGTGGAATTCTGCCGCTCATCGTCGCTGTGTTGGCGGCTATGCTCCTCAAGTTTGTATCCGGGTGGGTGGTGATGAGATCGGGCGGAACGTCATCCACTAACGCAATGCGCAACACCGGCGCGATGGTTGGTCCGGGTGAAGTTGGCATTTTGTTTCTGGGATTCGGAATCACCAGATGGGTAATCGATGCCCCAGTCTATTTTGGCATACTCGGATACGCATTGCTTTCAAGCATGTTGATTCCGTTGTGGCTTGTTGCGGCTAAACCACGTGCGCCGATCTATCAATTCAGATCTGAGGAGGCGAAGACTAATGTTTTCTGAAAGCCATTTAACAGCGGGAGACTCAGATGATGTGTCCCCAAACACTTCGCTCAATCCGGCATCCACCCTCGAGCGTTTGCGCGAGCTCGCTGACAAGCATCAGGTCTGTTACGAAGTCTGGCCAGAGCGGTCGGTTGCCGAAGGAGTGCCGATCCGGATCGGCTTTGAGCTACAGCTATGTGGGACTAACAGTCACGTAGGGGCAGCGGGGGAGCATCAGCCGGTCCCTGGATGTGAATACTGCCACGGCACCTACGACGACCTGCGAAAGATCGCTGAAGGAATCCTGCCGCGAGAAGAGCGGCCTTCGATCTATGAGATTGGCGGGTTCGATCGGTCGCTGCATGTAGCTCCCCATAGTCGGCAGTCGAGGAGCGAAGTGGTACTGACGATCCATCTCCTGCATCGCGTCGACTTCAACCGGGAAGTTGACGACTGTGAAAACCGCTGTCTCAAGGAGATGCGAGGCCGGCTTAAGGAATTGGGAATTTACGAAGGCAAGTGGCGCGCAGACGCGGAAAAACCGCAGGGCCATTTTGGAAGTTACGCGGATGAGTAAACTCACGACCGTCAAATGGGTGAAGCCATGAAATTGATTGAGAAGCTAAAGGAAATGTTCTTCGAGCCTGATCTCGGTATAGGTGAGAAACCGCCAAGCCTTTTCGACAGGTCGCGGAATGTGTTTTTCTCTGCGGAGCGTCTAGCGACTGACCTGGACCACGTCCCACCATACTGCAAGTGTGAAGACGCTATTGCCCATCTGGACGGCCGCTGCTGTTGCACCATCAATCCGAAAGAATCCAGCAAGAGTGGATCTACCAAAGGCTGCACCGAACAGCTTGAGCGTTTAGAAGTAGATGTTAGGTGGGCGCAGGACGCCCTGAAACGTGGAAAGCTGAGTTTAGATCCGGGAGAGGAATCTGAAGAGCTGAGTCGTGAATTCGCTCAAATTGCGAACTCCGTCGACGGCCTTGGCTTGAGACTGGAGCAGCTCACAGCGCAGCTAGGCGAATTTCAGGGAACGTGTTCGAACAATGCCCTGTGGCGAGTGAAGCAGATGAGTACGGATCTTCGAGGGTACGCACGGGAGTTTCTGCACACACTCAACAAAAGCGATCTGCCACAGACGAGCAGCGGGACTAGTGGAGTTCAACAGAGACAAGTCAGTCATATGAAAGCCAGCCATCCCAGTCTTTTGGTGCTCGCTGCTCTACTCCTCTTGACTCTAACCCAATCAGCGAGGGCGCAAGAGTTCTCATACAAGGTTCAGCAGGATCGATTCAGGGGC
>JANNJZ010000191.1:0-2690 GCA_031396065.1 Pyrinomonadaceae bacterium
ACGATCTACTTACCACTGAGCTTCTCCTTTACCTGGAAGTCACTTAGCTCAGGCCCCACCCATACTACGACCCTTGAAGCCCCGGCACCGATGGCGATCTCCCGAAAAATCCGCTCCTCGATCTGACATAGACCACCTTCAATCATCTCGAGCGGTTGGATCAACACGTGCGGTGCGACTGGATGGATACGACCCATCGCGACTTCCTTCAGCGCGTGTTTTAGTGCTTGCGCCGCCGCCGTAAAGTCACCGATCAGCATCCTCTGAGTCGTGAAGGGCATGCCAGCCGGTACCGTAGTGTCCACGCCTGATTCGAGATGCCTAATGCGAAATTGATTTCGCTTGACACGGACATACACAGTGTTCGGGAACAGAGCGCATAACATCTAAGTCGTATAACGTGTTGCTCCGCGGCGGGCCAAGATGACCGCTGCCCTGGCACGGCGCTGGCGGCCCGTCCGCAGCATCAAAGGCTTAGGCACCTTGCGTTTCACCTTTGATTGTCACGTGTGTCCAGATCGCGCCAGCGAAGTCCGCGGCACCAAAGAGAATGAGTACCGGACTAGCAAGGCCGAGGGCAGCAAAGACTGCGAAGGCAACGAGAACAAAGGTACGTGTATAGACCGATGCCTTGAACAAGGGTAGTGCTTCAGACTTTGCTGCAAACCAGTAATAGACACCAATGTTGAGGACGACGACTCCAACAACACGAATCCAAACTTCTGTGGTTTGGGCCATACCAAACACCGACAGGAGAAGGTTTGGCACGAGGATCAGGCCGGCACCCAGCATCAGAAGATAGATGCCGAACGCCTTGATGGTGAAAGCGGTTTTGGACACGTTGTCTCCTACATGTTTGTTGTGCAAAACATTTTGGCACGACGTGCTGCAGCGCGCAAACCGCCGCCTGCACAACGGCTTTTTAGATGTCTAACGTCCGCGTTGACCCGCGCGCGCTGCTCTTGCGCGCGTCGTGGTCGAACGCGCTGTTATGCGACGCATCCTCGTCAGACCTTCAAGCCGAGGTATTTCTTGATGTGCCTGGCCAAGGCGTTGTCGATCTCGTTGTGGCGGGGTACCGGTTGCTTCTGGCCGGTTGCAGGGTTGTGGTAAATGTCGTGGCGTCCACCATGCCGCAGAAGAGCACAGCCTTGTTGCTCAAGCTGGCGGACCAACTCGGTGCGCTTCACAGCGCGATTTCTTTCGTCCTGTAGTCCTTGGGCACCTCGTCTAGTGCCATTAGCCGAAAGGCTTCTTTGAGGTTTTCCTCAAGTTCCTCAATCGTTTCGCCCTGGGTCATGATCTCGGGATGTTCAAGTAACTTTCCCAGCCAGAACTGATCGCCTTTCCAGTAAACCATGGTCAATTTTTGGCTCATAAGACCCCTTCGGTTCGAACTCTCGTTGATAGTCTACTCCGATGCAATTGGAGTCGCATAACGACGGTGTAGAAAAACGCTTTCCATCCGTGCATCCTGCCGTGAACGATATGGAATAGCAAGACTCGAATGATGATTGGACTTCGGGGAGCAGAGCATGGCGCGTTACAAACACATCGACACCAGCCCGCGCTTTCTGGCCGTGGATCTGGAACGACAGCTTCTTCCCGGCACCTTCGAGCACGCCCTGTGTCGGCTGATTGATCGGGAACTTGATCTGTCGGCTTTCGATGTGCGTTACTGCAACGACCTGAACGGTGCCACCGCCTACCCGCCGGCCATGCTGCTCAAAGTTGTTCTCTTCGCCTACTCGCGGGGCATCGTCGGTTCGCGCCCGATCGAGCGTGCCTGCCGCGAGCCCGTTACCTTCGTTGCCCTCGCGGGCGACAACGCCCCGCACTTCACTACGATAGCCAGCTTCGTCAGCACCCTGGGTGAGGACATCGCGCGCATCTTCAGCCAGGTTCTGTTCATCTGTGACCGGCAAGGGTTAATCGGGCGCGAGATGTTCGCTATAGACGGCGTCAAGCTGCCGAGCAATGCCTCCAAGGCCCGAAGCGGCACCCGCGCCGAATTTGAACGCCAAGCCGGCAAGCTCGAAGCGGCCGCCCAGACGATGCTTGCCCAACCTGCGCTACAACAAAGGGCTCGATCGCTTCACGCTACGTGGCCAGAAGAAGGTCGACGGGCAATGGAAGCTCTTCTGCCTGGTGCACAACATCGAGAAGCTGGCGCATCATGGGTGCGCGCAGTAGCGAAGCAAAGAAAACGCACCTGGCAAAGCGCTGAACGCATCCTTCACCGCAAACAATCCAAGGAGTTATTTCGTCGCGCGCTTTGCAATCGCGCCAGCGCGATCTCGCGCGCTCGCGAACAAAGCAAAAAAGGGGTTTTTCTACAACCTCAACGACTGCGTTGAGCGGGCGCCGAGGAGCGAAGCGACGAGGGCACCCGGCAGCAGCGCTGACGGACGCTCCGCTCGAACGCATGGCTATGCGTCATATCTGCTTCGCTTGCTCGAAATGCTCGTTGAGTTTCGCCATCAACTCGGCAGAGTCATTGTAGTAGTGATGGAAAATCATGAGTGCTCCGGACAGCGCGTGGACCCCGATAGAAAAAGTCGCCGTTCGCGAAGACGGCCCTAGTTTCAACTCGTATTTGTCGTGGTCGATTTCGCCGTAGGCCCCCAACGTTCCCGCCCAATTTGGATGTACACATTCGCTTAAGCTGTCATAGCTGGATCGGAAACCGG
>JANNJZ010000194.1:0-12201 GCA_031396065.1 Pyrinomonadaceae bacterium
ATCCTTTTCGCGGCGCCGGTTGAGAACGAACTGCGCTGGTTGGAGAGTGGAATCGAAGGCGCAGTCAGGTTCCTCCGCCGCGTTTACACCATGGTTTGGCGTTGGCATGAGCGTTTACTCAATACCGCGGTGCTGGAGCCGGCGGCGGAGGGGGAGGAGACTGACCCGCGAGTGCGCGCCCTCAGGCGCAAGACGCACCAGACGATCGCCAAGGTGACCAGCGACTTCGAGGAGTTGCATCTCAACACGATTGTGGCGGCGCTGATGGAATTGTTCAATGAGCTTGGCGATCTCAATGCGGATCCTGCTTCCGCTTCGGAGGCTGAAGTCTTTGCAGTCAGGGAAGCCCTGGAGGCTCTGGTGCTGATGCTTGCACCTTTTGCCCCACACGCCGGCGAAGAGATGTGGGAGCAATTGGGCCATTCCGGTGGATTGTTGGGGTCGGGCCGCTGGCCCCAGGCGGATCCTGCCTTGGCCCGTCGTGAGGAGCTGGAAATTCCGATTCAGGTGAACGGAAAACTGCGTTCGCGCCTGGTGGTTGCGCCTGAAGTGACGGAAGACGAACTTCGTACGGCAGCGCTCAATGATGATAAGATCAAAGCATTCATTCAGGGCCATGAGGTAGTTAAAGTGATCGTCGTGCCGCAGCGACTCGTGAACGTGGTAGTGAAGTGAAAGGAGGCAGTGTGGCCGCAAATGTGGGGCAAATGAGCACAGATGAACTCAAAGAGATCATTGGGTCTATCATCGAACAAAAGCTGAGGGAAATTCTTGGAGATCCGGACGACGGACTCGATATAAGGGCTGACGTTCGAAACCGACTGCTGCAACAGCAAAAGGCCGTTGCCAATGGCGAACGGGGCGAAGATTTGGACGAGGTTGCAAATCGGTTAGGTATCGCCTGAACTCAATGTATGCGATTCGACTTCTGAAGCCTGCCAGCCGCGAGTTGGAACGGCTGGACAAAACTGCCGCAACTCGCGTCGCAAAGCGGCTGCGTTGGCTTGCGGAAAACCTTGATAACATCAACCCGGAGCCGTTGAAAGGACGTTTGCAAGGTCTTTATGAATTGCGTGAAGGCGACTATAGAATCGCCTACGAAATACTACGAGGCGAACTCTTGATCATGGTTCACCTGATTGGTCACCGGCGTGAGATTTACAAGTTAAAGCATTAGGAACTGATTCCAACTCTAACCCTGCCGCTGGCTGGCTATCATAAATCCTTGCTGGCGGTCTTAAATATTTCCTTCCTGAAAAATAACCAGCGATCAAGGCGTCGCTACTCTTGCTAGAATTCTTTGGTTCGACCGAAAGGATACCTTATGTTAGATTTAGCCTCATATGAGGTAAGTTAATGAGAAAGATCGCGTCGTACGAAGACATGATCGAGAGTGGATGCGGTATGTTCATACCAGACGTCCGCACTCCTGAGAAGACCCTAGTGTATGCTTTGGTGCCGGCTGAAGCACTCATAACCCCGCATGTCGCTGGTCCCCATTTGGTCGATCCAGAGCAGGCCAAGGATTTCCAAAAGCAAGTTATCGAAGACGGACCGAAACCGTCGCGTGGTTCCAACCTTTTCAATAAATGAAAGAATGTCCATCCTGCAGGCGCTGTTTCCCTGACGAGATCAACCACTGTCCCCAGGACGGCGATGCCACGACGCCATCGCTGATTGGCGAGCCCATACTCGATGCTCGCTATCAATTGGAACGGCGTCTTGGACAGGGTGGTATGGGAGTCGTCTTTCAGGCGCGTCACATCTTTCTGAAAACGTCTCACGCCATCAAGGTGATTCTGCCGGACCTGGTTGGTAATGACCCCATGCTGGTCACGCGTTTCCGTCAGGAGGCGCTTGCTGCCGCTGCCATCCGCCATCAAAACATTATTGCCGTTACGGATTTTGGTGTGGTGCGAGGCACTATGCCTTTTCTGGTGATGGAGTTTGTCAACGGGAAATCGCTTCAGGACATCCTGGCCGCTGAAAAGAGGATGTCACCGGAGCGCGCTCTGGAGTTCGCTTGTGCAATTGGCGCCGGAGTGAGCGCAGCGCATCGGCAGAACATCGTGCATCGCGATCTGAAACCCTTGAACATCATGACTCAAACGGGTCAGTCGATCTCTGAAGGGTTGAAGATTCTCGATTTTGGTCTGGCTAAGATCAAATCAGGCGAGCTGTTGGGTTCGTTTGTTCAGGCAAAGACCAGCGGCTTGATGGGTTCGCCTTTTTACATGGCGCCGGAGCAATGGTCAGACGAAGAACCAGACACCCGCGCGGATGTCTACAGCCTGGGAATTATTCTCTACCAGATGCTCTCGGGAGATGTTCCCTTCAAAGGCACTTCGATTCCTTCGATCATGAAGAAGCACCTCACTCTGCCGCCACCGAGTTTTCAGTCAGTAGGGGTAGACGTGGCGCCCCGGATTGAGGCAGTTGTCTACCATGCTTTGGAGAAGGATCCGGCAGCGCGCTTTCCCAGCGTCGACGCATTTCTGGCCGAGCTTCGAGAGGCAGTCGCAGCGGAGAGTTCGACTATGCGGGCTGGGCGCCAAACTATTCCGCCCGAGCTCGACCGGACGCTGTTTGAGCCGTCGCCGAATACGGCTGCAATGCCGCAGCAAACCACTGCTGAGCCATTTGATTCGATGGCCGGGACGGTTAGTTCAACAGCTCTAAGTGCCGAAGAGCAGTCAAAGATCTCAGCCTCTCGAACAGCTTTCGAACGTGAGCAACAAGAGAAAGATCGGATAGCCCGAGAAGAGTTGGCCCGTGAGGCCGACGCCCGCCGCAAGATCGGGGAAGAGAAGGAACGCGAGCGAAAGGAACAGGAAGACAAGGTACGCAAGGAGAAGGAAGAGCGGGAAGAACGCGAGCGACAACAGCGTGAGCAGATGGAGCGCGTTGAACGCCAGGCCAAGGAACTCGAAGAACGTTTGGCCAAGCTCGCCACCAGCATTTCTCCTGGAGGGGCTACGGTTGCTGATCTTGAAGCGACCCAGGTGCATCGGGGGCCTAGCACTGGGGCCGTCGCCAACAATAGTTTGCCGGGAGTGGCGAGTTCGATTCCTCACAGTGCGCCACGACTGGAAGTCTCATTCCCCACAGCCGCGAAGCCGAAGAGCAACTCCATGTTGATCGTCGGCGTGGGCGTGGTTGCGCTGGTATTGGTGGCCAGTGTCGCCGGATATTTGTTGTGGCCCAAACCTGGCGTGGTGGTCGACCCAAACACAAACACCAGCACCAACCCAAATACCAATCAGGGAACGAATGGTGGTCCTGAGAAAATCAAACCTGATATGGTTGAGATTCCTGCCGGAACATTTCAGATGGGCCGAGACAATGGACCGCTGGGTGAATCGCCGGCGCACAAGGTCACGATTTCAGCCTCGTACTGGATGGATAAGACGGAAGTCACTAACGAAGAATACGCCGAGTTTGTCAGGGACAGGCATCATACCCCGCCGGAGGATTGGAACGGGACCAAACCGCTCTCTAACACCGAGAAGTGGCCGGTGCTGAATGTCTCGCTTAAAGACGTCACTGATTTCGCTAATTGGCGTTCGAAGCGGGACGGGGTTACCTATAGGCTGCCTACTGAGGCAGAGTGGGAGTATGCCGCGCGAAATGGTGAAAGTGGTAACCTTTATCCTTGGGGCAATGATTGGAAAGATACGTATGCTGTGCTGATGGAAACCACCCCTACAAAAGTCGGCTCGCATCCTGACGGGAACAACAAATGGGGCGTGCAGGATCTGATTGGTAATGTATGGGAGTGGACCTCATCGAAAGTGTCAGCATATCCCGGAAATCCTACTGCCATTCCCACGGCCGCAAAGGACTGGATAGTAATTAGGGGCGCGGGTTTCGAAAGAAACCCAGCCGATAAGGACAACCCGGTGACGTCCTGCATTCGTACCTTTGTCTCTCCGGAAAGCAAGAAACCGCAATTAGGTTTTCGCCTGGTGCGCTCCGCTCAGTAACTACTGCCATTTCTGACTCAGACTGCTGGGTTTTGGGTGGAAAATGCGCCGGTCAGTCTGGAAGTCCAATCAATGCGCGCTCAAGCGGTTTGCATTTCACTATCTGCCATTAGATGATATCCCGCAAACTGAGCTACAATCCGCCACAGTTTCAGTAAGCATGAGCTCCCTTCCACTTATCGGCGTGTGTGGTTGAAGCTACAATCATCAATCATTCAGGAGCATGATCAATGAGAGGCCCTTCGGTTTTTCGCGCAATTTTCTTGTTTAGTACACTGTCTGCCTGCTTATCGCTGGCCGGTGTTTGCGCCAACGGACAGGACGTAGGCGTGGATGTCGGTGGCGGCGCCGGGATTTTTAGACCAAAGAATCCCGAAAGACGCACCAAAACGGCACCCAGCCCGAGGCGTGGTTCGGGCTCCCGTCCCACCGTGGGACCAGCAACAGGTGGGTCAGTCGATGATCGTGCAGATGACCTCCTGGAAAAGGGTAATCAGTTTCGCGATGGCCGTCGTTTCGCTGAAGCGGAAGCCTCGTACCGGGGCATTCTTAAGATCAAGCCTCGCGATCCGCGCGCGGCCTATGGTCTCGGAAATATTTATTCGGATCAGCAACGTTGGGAAGAAGCAGAGCGCGCCTACCGGGACGCCCTGGCATGGAGCCCGTTTGACGCCGATGTGCTGATCGCGTTGAGTGTGGTCCTGGTCCAGCCGAGGAGCGGGGAAGGTAATGCCAAGCGGCTTGCCGACGCCGAGAGTTTTGCCAGAAGGGCCGTGCAACTCCAACCAAAGAATGCGGTCGCCTGGGATCGAATGGGAGTTGCGCTACAGGCTCGTGCCATAGTCAACAATGAAACGGAGCAGGCCTATCGGCGCGCAGTAGAGTTGGATCCTGAGTTTGCAGTGGCCTACGTACATCTGGGTAGGGTGCTGAAGAAGCTGGGACGTGAACCCGAAGCAGCCCCGCTTTATGAGAAAGCCTCAAGCCTCGCGAAAGATCCGGCAACCTTGAATTTGATTGCGGAGTCTCTGCAAGCCGAACAGCAATGGCAAAACTCTGAGCCGATTCTGAAACGTGCTCTGGAGCTGGATGCCCGTAATCCCAACTCGCTTTACCTGCTCGGTCGCATGCTGGTGGTTTATAAGAGATACCAGGAAGCGGAGCCTTATCTGAAACTTGCCACGGAAATCAGTCCGCGCGCGTTCCAGCCCTTCAATCTGCTTGGGAGTTCCTATCTTGGAATGGAACGCCTGGAGGAGGCGGAGGTAACTTACGAGCGGGCCGCGGGTTTAGCATCGCCAGGTGATCGCAAACAGTTGGCTGGTGCTTATGGTTTCGGCGGCGTCGGTGATGGTTTTATGAAGGCAAGCAAGAAGGCGAGCGCTGCTCGAGCTTATACGAGGGCATTAGAGCTCGATCCCAATAACAAGGAACTGGAACAGAAACTTTCCAAAGCGCGATAGAGCCAATTGACAGCATGCGGTAGTAACGAGTGCCGTCGAGTCCAAAGCTCAATTCACAAGGAGCAAATTTCCCCAATGAAGCGTTGCCCGAAGTGTAGCCGAACCTACCCAAACGACAATCAGAAGTTTTGCACAGTGGATGGTGGCTTGTTAATGGCAGGTGAACAAGCCTTCGATCCTAACGCGACGATTCAGATTCCATCGCCTGGAAGTCCACCTCCGCCGTATCCGGGTGACATGTCGCGCCAATCAGCAAATCTAGGTGAAACCATCGCTCTAATTCGTCCGGACCCAACCCGTGACATGGGGAAGGTGACGGGTCCATTAGCGCCGCTCAGCGCCGCTGAGTCTGTGACAACTGCGCTGCCCCAGAGATTGCCGGGCGCGCCCCCCGGCACAGGCCCGGTAGGCGCTCCTCCCAGCACCGGCCCCGTAGGCGCGCCTGCCGGCACCGGCTCGGTTGCCCCGCCAAAACCGAAGTCGAAGCTCCCCATGATTCTGGGCATATTGCTCGGGCTCCTGGTCCTGGGAGTTGGCGCGGTAGCGGCTCTGTTCTTCTTCGTGATCAAGCCGAAGCTTAACGAGTCTCAGACTCCGCCTGTCGTCGTTCGAAAAACTGAAACCGAAAACGTTAACCAAAACGCCAACACCGCTCCGGTTGAGCAGCCCACACAACAGCAGCCAACTGAACCGGAAGTAGTAGCACCTCCAAACTCGGTGAAGTTCACCAACTCACAAGAGAAACTGGACGGGAAGCTGGCCGAGCATTACCTCGATTTTTCGTTCTACTATCCCAACACCTGGGAAGTGGATCCGAAAGCGGGAGTACCGGGAGCAAGTAACTTTGCCAAAGTGGAGAGAAGGCTTCCCCCGGATTTCATGCAGGAGAATTTCGCGGTTGGGTGGTATACCAGCAAAGGAACGTTTGCAGCGGACGAGCCAACGTTTCCCCAGTTAGTTGAATTATTAGGGGCTAGTTTGGCGAAAGGATTTCCTGAGTATCGCAAAGTCTCTGAAGGGCCGACAAAGATAAACTCGCTCGATGCTTATGAGTTTCGATTCGTCAGTGTTTCGCGAGGAACCGAAAAAGGCGACATCCAACTTTGGGGTTGCGTGGTGTTCGTGCCAACCGGGGTTACCGGTACTCAAACAGGCGCAACTTTAGTCATGCTGGCCACCTCGCTGGCTCCTGAGTTGTCCGGAGTTAAGGACGTCGGTATTAAGGGTGAAATTCCCGTCATTCTCGATTCCTTCCGTTTTGGGGGAAGTCGTTAGGAAATAAATGCAAGACAAGAAAATGAATAACGGGGAAACACTGTGGACTCCGGCCCGCCTCGCCTTCACGATAGTGGTGTTGTCGTTGTTGGCTGCTTTTGGGGTTTCGAGTTGCAGTTCAGGCGATGAACGGCGGCCCTCACCCCCGGAATCGCCACAAGTGGGCGGCGAGAGGAAAAATCCTGCCACCGTGCCCACCAACCCGCCTACAGCACCTCGGCCAGCGCCTGCCTTGGTTACAACTTTGCCGGCCGGCGTCGTGAACGTAGAGATGCAGGCCGTCAGCGGGGCGCCGATAAAACTTTCAAACTACGACGGCAAAGTCTTGGTGGTGAATCTATGGGCGACGTGGTGTGGCCCCTGCCGGATGGAGATTCCGGAACTGGTCAAGCTTTATAAAGAGTTTCGGCCAAAAGGTTTGGAAATCGTTGGACTGTCAACTGAAAATCCTGACGCCTCTGCCGCCGGCGTTAAGCAATTCGTTCAAGACTATGACATTAACTATCGGGTCGGTTGGTCTCCTCCGGAAGTTTCGATAGCCTTGATGCAGGGCCGCGAAGCCATACCGCAGAGTTTTGTGATCGGACGCACCGGCAAGGTGGTCAAGCGATTCGTGGGTTATAACCCGGATTCCACACCCGCACTTATCAAGGAAGCCGTTCGGGCCGCCTTGGACGAGAAGGCCGTGGCTGATTGATCCGCCGGACGCCAGGATTGGAAGCTGAACCAGCATATCTCACGCCTGAATCTCCGATCCGTTTCGGAGTTCGAGTCGGGATATGTTACTGCCGGGAGATAACTATCACACCGAATTGTTAGCCTCTCTCAACTGCCGCTCACCTTCCTCTTTCAATTGTTCGCCTTCGCGCGCCAGCTCCTCGTCTTGTAGGCCATCGGCAACCAACTTCTTCGCTTCGCCTTGCAGTTTCTTCATCTCCGCTTCGACACGCTCTTCAACTTGGTCAATCGGCGCCATTTCACCGGTTTCGTCCTGAGTAACGATCTTGTCTTTATCCAGATTCATTTTGATCCCCCAATAAATCGTCCAACTATTTAGGATACCGCACATAGCATACACGTGATGGCCAGAATATGCGGTGTGGCAATTGAAGTGTCAGAAAATAGCAATATTTTGGTTGTCTCAGTGTTCGAAATCAGGAGTGCATTAAAGTGTTTGTTCCTCGACAAATGATCGGTCGAAGTTTAGACTCTGCTTGCGTGCTGAACTTCTCATCATCTTTTGTCGCTCGTTTTCTACTGGTGCCGCTACTTAGTGTTTGGGTAGCCGGCGGTTGTGTGCTGGGCTGCGGGGGGATGACTGCGCTCGCTGCTAATGAACAGACCGGCGGCACGTCCGCGGGTTCGAATCAGGCTGCGCCAGTAGTGACTTCCGGTCACGCTTGTTCGTCGGGAGTCAAGTCAACTTTGTCGGCGTCCCCAGACTCGGTAAGCGGACGTAACAACCACAGTTGCTGCAAGCAGAGCAGTTCCGAAGCTAAGACCCAGACTCGACCAGCAGACCCGCGCATCGGGACATCAGTCGAGGTTGGCTCATCGTCATCAGGCATGATGAAGGACTGTCCGCTCGCCGGTGGTAAGGTTGCGATCGTCACCAAGAGCAGTCGCGGCGATGAGACGAATCCCCAGCTGGCTGTCACGCAGTCCTATCGTCCTGAACAAAAATCTGTGGAGCAGCCGACTCCGCTCTCCAAACCGCCCTTATTACCTAATCGCGGACATACCTACCTCCGTTGTTGTGTCTTCCTAATCTAGAGATCTGCCTACGGGACACTTGATCCCGCCTGTGACTCCAATTCGACAGACAAGAATGTCTGTCCTAGCGCGTATCAGTGCGTTTTTCGCTCGGCTGGCCCGCTCGATAAGCCTGATACCCACCAATGATCTTTTTGACCTAGGAGAACAAGATGAAAAATCACAGAGTATTTGGATTGGGCCTTGCGCTCGCAATTGGCCTTACGCTTTCAAGCGTTGCTTTTGCTCAAACCTCAACGCAAACCGCTCAAGCAGGAAGAACTGAATCGTGTTGCGCGATGGACTCGTGTTGTAAAGGCGAGTCGTGCTCGATGAAGGATCACGCAAAGAAGACACACGCCAAAAGCGATACAGCCGTTTCAGATAAGCATGGCTGTTGCTGCACTGGGGATTCCTGCGACATGAAAATGCAGCACACCATGGAGAAGAACCATTCAGCCAAGGAGGGTTGCTGCGGTAAAGGTGATTCGTGCCCAATGAGTCACGAAATGAAAGAGGGGCAAAAGGCCCAGATGAACCAGGAGCAAGCTAAGATGCATAAGGGGATGCATGCAGGCATGAATGCGGCGACGCATGGAGATAAGGATGGCTGTTGCTGCTGTAGTGGCGACTCGTGCAAGATGAAGATGACGCACGAGCCGGAAAAAGCAAAAGGGTAACCAGGTGTTGCTGGCGCGGGCGTTTCGACGGGATCTCCGTAGCAGCGCCCGCGCCTTTTAGACGCTGCAAGGACAGGAGACGCCTTCCCTTCGAATTATCCTGAAACTCCAGTCGTGATAGAGGAAGCTCATGAAGAATAGAATCTTATTTTTGGTGACCGCCGTGCTCGTGGTCGGGGTTGTCGGACTAATCATGATACGAGCGCGAGAGAATTCTCCGAGCCGGGACGACCGCGGCCCAGCAGCTTCGCCGGCAGTGGTTTCGCATTCCGACTCTGCCCACTCCCACTCCCAACGAGTTCCTGCCTACCAAAGCGCTTCGCAAGTAGAGGCGCTTCCGCCCACGCTGCCGCCCTCTGAATTCGCAGGCAAAACGCGCGAGGCCTATCGGGTGGCAAAAGAGATTCCGCGAACCTTGGCCCAGCTACCCTGTTACTGCGAATGCGATCAGGCCTATGGGCACAAGAGTCTCCAAACCTGCTTCGTCGATGACCATGCATCGCATTGCTCGGTTTGCGTAGACGAGGCGCTGTTGGCCTATAAGCTACAGAAGGAAGATAAGCTAACTCCGGAACAAGTGCGCGAGAAGATCATCGAGCAGTATGCGACGCCACGCGGGCATGATGGGGCACATTGAATAGCTCCTAAACCGCGCCGCCGACCATCGTAATAGATCGCAGCCTCTCGATATTCCGTGCCTCAGGGTGGAAATCATGGATCATCGCCCGACCAGACGACGCACTTCCTCCATCACTTGTTTGCCGGGGATAGACTCCACGCGTCCAGAACGAATCTCATCGCGGCGCCGAATCGCCTCCTCGGTCCAAAGGCGCTGGACATCGTCAAGGTCTGCAGACTCAATACTCTCTACAAGTCTATCAGCCAGCAGAACTCTCGATTCGACAGGAAGCTGCATTGCTTCGGCGGTGAGTTGTTCAAGTGTTAAAAATCGTTAGGGACCGTTCAAGGACTAGCTCCGGATGAGAGCCGCGTGCTTACCTCGTCGATGTCCTGCGGCGTTGAGACATGCGGCAACTCCCGTTTGCCGTTCGTAACAGATTCGAGTATTACTTCTTATGAATAGTAATGAATAGTGAATAGTTCGAAGAATGTCGGAGGTAATTGAGAATGAACCTGATCCATCGCGTTTGTGCCTTTTCCCTGAGCATTTCGTTAATAGTCCTCACCTGCAACCTTGCTGTTTCGGCGCAGAAGAAAACCCGGCTTCAGGACGCAACGCGCCACGCGGGGGAGGCGGCGAAAGTTTTTACTGAAATAATGAACGTCCGAGAGAAGGCGATTCCTCAGGAGTTGCTCGACAAAGCCGAGGCGATTGCGATCTTTCCGGGCGTCGTGAAAGCCGCGTTTATCTTTGGCGGACGCGGTGGTCAGGGTGTGATTAGCCGGCGCACCAGGAATGGCTGGTCGGCCCCGGCGTTTTTCAATCTTAGTGGTGGCAGCTTTGGCGCTCAGATCGGAGCGCAAAAAAACGACTACGTATTTCTGATCATGAATGAAGCCGGAGTAAAAGGCATGCTCGAAGATAAGTTTGAAATGGGAGGCGAGGCCGGAGTCGTGGCTGGTCCAGTGGGTCGCGAGGTTGCGGCCTCTACTAATGCGACGCTCGATGCCGGTATTCTTTCATACTCTCGTAGCAAGGGCGCTTTCATCGGCGCTGCACTAAAGGGCGTGGCAATTACTCCCGATAACGATTTGAATGAGGCAGTCTACCGCAGGAAGGCCACTGAGGTGTTGACCAGACCGATGTCGCTGACTCAGATGCCGGCCGGAGTTCGCATCGTTCCCAGAACGCTGGCGCGTTACTCTCACCGTTAACGAGTGATCAAATTGTTCTCGAGCATCTGGCGCTCAACAAACACTTGACGCTTTGGTAAGCGCGCCATAGAATGCCTCGACATCTCAAGGGTCGTCTGCTCTCTTCATAACTGCGCGCTCGCGAATTGGCCGTTACCTATGCTCCCACGTACGCAACGACAGAAAGACATTCTCGATTACATCTCACGCTTCTCGGAGCGAAATAGATACGAGCCTTCCTACGCGCAGATAGCTCGACACTTTGGAGTTAAGTCCCGGGCGACGATTGCCAAGCACATAGCCGCACTCGAACGTCGTGGACTGCTCACCAGGACACACGAAGATGGATCGTTTGCGCTCTCAGTAAAGGTGGACGACCCAGACGCTCTTTGCCAGGTTAAGCTCCTTGGCAGAATCGCCGCGGGCGCTCCGCTCGACGTGGTTGAATCCACTGAGATGCTCTCGGTGCCACGCTTCCTGCTGGGGCGCGTCAAACCGGAACGAGTGTATGCTTTGCGTGTCAAAGGCGATTCGATGATCGATGAGCACATCTGCGATGGCGATATCGCGTTGATAGAAAATCGCACGGAGGCGCGCGACGGTGAGATTGTGGTCGCGTTCTTAGTCGAAGAGAACCAGGCGACGCTCAAGAAACTATATCGTCGTGGCGCTAACGTTGAACTTCATCCGGCCAATTCACAGCTTCAACCGCTCACTCTTCCTGCTAACCAGGTCAGCGTCCAGGGAATTTTTCGCGGCCTGCTGCGCCCTACTGTCTAACTTCCAATTCATTCGAATAGGCCTGTAAACACGAGCTCTGCCGAGAAGCTTGGGGTACCGAAGTCCCCGCCCGCTCGGGGAAGGGCGTGTCTCGGAACACACTCGTAACTAGTCGTAATCACTAGAGAGTCGCGCGGCCTGAGTGAGCAGGTAGTTGCGCTCCGGGAGACTACTGGTTTTGCCTTGCGGCGTATTTGTTTACTGGGTTTAGCTACTCCATGGATAACCCACCTGTTACCGAGACTGTGTGAAAACTCCTGGTTCTCAGCGCCAAGGGCGCGGAATGTGATAGCCCAGGGCAACGCCCTGGGTAAGGTCATAACAATCCGGAAGCGCTGAAGGCGTGAAATAACAAGTCTCGACTGAAAATCCTCGGGATTCCACTAAGTACACCCTCATTTCGCGCCTTCAGCGCTGGGAATCTTTATGCAAGTCCACCTGGGCCGATGGCCC
>JANNJZ010000551.1:0-18526 GCA_031396065.1 Pyrinomonadaceae bacterium
GCAAGCCCGCCTTCCTGACCGCGAGGGGATGGCAATTGAGGTGATTCTCAAGGGAGATTCCCCGGAGCGGGCTGCGAAATCTCGAGGTTGGGAAGGCGGGCTTGCCCCCGCTCTTCGATAGTAATCAAACTGCTAACAGCAAATTACTACTGAACTGTTGCCCCTTATCGAGCCAGGTCTGGGCCCGAGTGAAACCTGTTTCAGCGGCAAGTTTGCCAAGGTCCTCCAGATCATACTTGTAAGAGTTCTCAGTATGAATCTGTTCGCCCGCACCGAATTGAACCTCCATACTCAGCTGGCCGATGAAGACAGTTTGCTCCCGGGTACTTTCGATGTAGATCTCAACACGACCTATCTCTTCGTTGTAGGACGCGCGGTGTTGGAAGGCCCTCAAGTCGAAGTTGCCATCCAACTCGCGATTAATGCGCGCCAGCACGTTTAAGTTAAACGCCGCGGTCACACCCAGCGTATCGTTGTAAGCGGCTTCAAGACTCTGCTTGTCCTTCTTCAAATCCGCGCCCAGCAAGAGGGCGTCTCCTGCAGACAGCACTTGTCGCAGGGCCCGCAAAAATTTGAGTGCTTCGTCCGGATCGAAGTTGCTGATGTTTGAGCCGAGGAAAAGCGCAAGTGTCCGAGACCTCTGCGTTTTGCTTAACTCTGCCAGCCCCGCAAAATAGTCGGCTGCATACGCTTCGATCTTGAGTTGCGGGTATGACTGCAGAAGAATTCGTGAACTGCTATCAAGCGCGGTCGCGGAGATGTCAACCGGAATGAACAGCAGCGCGTCTTGTTTTCTCAGAAGCGCCTCAATAATGAGGCGAGTCTTCGAAGCGCTGCCACTTCCCATCTCAAGCAGTGTCGTTTCGCCTGAAACCGAAGCCACTATCTCGTCGGAGTAGCGCTCGAGGATCTCGTTTTCGGCGCGCGTCAGATAATACTCAGGAAGCAGGCAGATAGCCTCAAAGAGCTGAGAGCCAAGCTGGTCGTAGAAATATTTTGGTAAGAACCGCTTCGGCTGGGATGAAAGACCGCGACGCACATCCTCGGCAAGTCCAGCGCGAGGATCGCGCTTGACGAGATTGTGGATGATGAATTTCTCATCTCCAGCTTGCGCACCCTCAGGTTGTAATGCCGTCTCGCCCAAATTCTGCCCTTCATGACTGCTTACGCTTCCAGCGTCGATCTACGAGGCAACGTAAGCCAAACTGTTAACCAGGGTCGGAGTATGATAACGGATCAATCTCGATTATCAACCATGGATCCTACACATAAGTATGCTTCAAGCACGTAATTCTGCGTTCGCATTAACTAGTTGCGTTTTTTGCCTAATTACGTTCGTTCATTTGCCTAACTACGTTAGTTTATTTGCCTAACTACGTTCGTTTAGAGGTGGGCACCGCCCACCGGTGCGCCGTGGACAAAACGTTTCGGCTACATAATGAATCTGTAATTACATCGTTGAATGGTCTCATCTACGGCGTGCCGGTGGGCGGTGCCCAACTCTAAACGAACGTATGACTATCTAATTATCGCGGCCACTGCTGCAAGGCGCAGTCCTCCTCACGTAAGTAGCCGAGCAGGATCAGACCGGATCAGAGAGCCTCCTGGTCCTCAGCGGTTGAAAGGATATTCATTGACCCAATGGAAGCCACGATTAGTTAAACGGAATGTTGCCGGATCCCGCCGATGCATTCGGGCCTCAAACTGATGACCCTCCAGCTCACCCTTGAAGATCATGAAACCGGGTTTGGGTGTCTCATACTTGAACTTCGCCTTCCAGTTAGGATCCTCTCGGCTGGTCAAATTCATTGTCTGGGTAGCCGGATCCATTGCGAGTGAGTATCGCTGCTGCGGGGCGTCGAGAAACTGAATGCTCAGGCGGTTTGAGTATTCAAGGATCACCCGCTGCCACCGAGTCGGGTCCGACATCGCGAGCGGTCGCGGCTGGCCGTCAACCATAAACTCGTCCACCGACCAGATGCCATGAATGGCGGGATTGACGGCCACGGTGTCCCAGAATTTGGTGCTCTGCCAGGCTTGGACCAGCGCCCCACCGGAGAAGACGACTAACATTAGCAACTGCAACCCGAGCAGACTGCGATTTAGAATTCTGCGTTTGAAGAACGGTCGGACCACCGCGGGATCAGTGCGACGGTTGAACACCAGCACATTTGCCAGCCGACCTGCATCCGGCAGAGCAATGAAAAACGCCATGATGATTAAGTTGAAAGAAGACAATTTGACGGGTACGTCATAGGTCAGGTTCAGAACAAAGACATTGCTCATCGCCCCTATAGTGATGAGGGCTCCCAGAGTAGCCAGAGGCGGAATAAACAATAACGCGCCTCCAATCATCTCAGCCGCACCCGTAAAGAGATTGTAGCCATATGACGCTCCCATAAACGTCCAGAGCAAACCCATGGGTGAAGAATCCCCGTAAGGCTGAACCAGTCGGGTCAGGTTCGGCGGCGAGAATTGTGACTGGATAACTTTGGCCGCGCCATAACCAATCATCGTGGCGCCGAGATAAAGCCGGACATAAAGTCTCAGCCAACGATAGAGCGCATCATATCGCAGTCGCTCGCGGCGCAATGCCGACCAGACGAGTCCACCGGCAATAGCCAGGGCAAGAAAACAAAACGTCTGCACCCAATTGTAAGCCCTGTCGCCGCTCCCGGTTTCTTCGAGCCCGATCTCATAACCCACCTGAAGAACGTGGTGCGCCACCCATGGAACCAGAACATGCCAAATCTTTTCGTAGCCCCGGGCGACTGCGTCGGTGCCCGGTATGAATCCGAAAGGAAACGGCAGCGCATAGAGCACGAAGTAAATGAACGCGATCCGAAACACGAGCGCCTTGGCACGACTCCAGTCGCTCGGTGGTTCGAGTGTTTGGGTAACCCCCTGCTCTGCGGGACCCGATTCAATGTCGAGCGCCGGCTCGGGATACTCCAGATCTGGGGGTGGAAGCGTCGGAACATCGGCGGGGATATGCACCTTCATAAAAGCCTCCGTCCAGAAAAGGCGTAACGCGGGGCCGAACAAAATCGCGCCGACAATACTACTCACCCGGTTCCCCTGACAACCTTAGTCAGAAGATTGTTACATCTTGTGGTGTTTGAACTCGTCTGTAGGTCCGAAGGACCGTTAGTAAGTAGACCCGTCCGTGAGGCGGGTAACTGTGAACTTAATTAGCTGAGCGCCGAAGGTGCGACACAGTTGTGCCGGCCCTTCGGACCTGTGGGCGATCAGCGGATGGACGTGCCCGCCCTCACGGACGGGGCTATTAACTAACGGTCCTTCGAACCTAAAGCATTCCGGAGCTTGAAATTTAACAGCATACTGGTTAGGGGTTGTTACCACGCCCTTCGGGATAATATATACTTCGCCGGCGAGGTGAATCGAGAACGAAAATGAGCAATGAAGAAATGCAAAAGACGATGGAGTTCATTCGTGAGCATCAGGCTCAGTTCGAAGTTGGGATCCAGCGGCTTCAGGAAGAACGACTTCGAGATGAACCGCGAGCGATCCGATTAGAGGAATCATACCAGTTGCTAGTGCGTTTGGCTCAAAAACACGGATACGAGATTCGATAATACTGTGCTAGGCCCAAATCGCCGAAACTCAATTACTCTTTTAATGTTGTGACCGAGGACGGTCCGATGGGTGCGCGAACCGAGAAGCTGCCTAGCGTATCTTTGGAGTAGGCCTTCTGATTCTTGCTTGCTCTTGTTGATACGATGAGGCGTTGAGTGTCAACGATAAAGGGAATACCCTCCAAAATCGGTAGTGGCCTAATTTGAGCTTTTCTCTGTGCAACCTTTGTGGTCCTCCGTGTCTTCGGTGGTGGATTCACTCGGCAAACACCACCACAGAGTCACAGAGTACACAGAGGACGCACAGAGATTTTCAAACTAGGTCACCACCCCAAAATCCGACTGCTTGACCAGCAGCATTCAGTCGGGCAAGATCGGACGCAATGCTTTACCAAATCGCCCGCCCAGCGAGTTTCAGCCGCTCGCAATCTCGAAACATCAACTCAGGCGTTGTAATTGGCCTACTATTGTTGGTCATTGCGGTCAATTCTGCCTCCGCCCAAACCTACTCGCGAGAAATGGACACGCCAGCAAAGGTTTCGCTTTCAGTTAAGAGCAGGAATGGACGCGTGAGCGTGATTGCCTCTGACGATCAAAAGAACAAGGTCACGATCGAGGCAAGCTCAGCGGGCGCAGTGGTTGACTCGACCGTTGTCCAGGCAGTGGCGAAAGGCAGCTCAATAGTTATCGAGGTGAGCGATCGGAGTGACAAAGACCGCATCGATATGATCGTACGTATCCCTTCGCGCTCGAAAGTCAAAGTTGAAACCGAGGCGGGCGCGGTTGATGTCGTGGGGAATGTTGAATCTGCCGAAGTCGCAACGAATACCGGAACGATTCATGCCGACGTTCCCCTCGAGGCACTGAAGTTCAGCTTCCGCTGGACCGCCAGCAAGCCGCGTTATATGAGCGATGTAGAGCTGCCGGAGATCAAAGAAAAAGCTGCCGGTGTCTCGACGATTTCCGGAAAGTTGGGAGAGAAGGAGCCAAAGGAAGAGGATTCCCCGAAACCAGAACGCGTTCAATTGGATTTCGTGACCCAACGCGGTGTGGTCCTGCTAAACGTGGATCCAAACATGGCGCCTGCAGATCTGCGCGAGCGACCACTGACTGAAGCGGCCCGCGCCATTGTTCGCAGTGGCGACAGCCAGTTGATCGATGCTATTCGCAAAGTGTCACCGAAGATGTTTGGTGACTACGCGAAAACGCTCCCACCACATGAAAAAGAACCAACCCTTCACCGACTCTCGGCGCCGGGTCAGTTCGTGAGCAAACTCTCGCCGCAGTTGCTGCGCTTCAATGCCAGCGTTACTGACCGAAACGGGCGGGCGATTGGCGGCATGAAGGAGTCGGACTTCACGGTCTACGAGAATGGTGTCGAACGGCAGGTGACCAACGTGGCGCTCACCAATGAGCCATTCAATTTGGTGCTCTTGCTGGACGTCTCGGGTAGCGTTGAGGAGCGAATCGATTTTATCCGCAAAGCGGCGCGCGACTTTTTGAAGACCGCCAGCCGCCAGGACAGCATCGCCATTATCAGTTTTCGCGACGACATCCAGGTCATCTCTAATTTCAGTACCGACCGGCAATTGCTTTCCCAGAAGCTAGAGGACATCGATGCCGGCGGAGCAACGTCGCTCTATGACGCGCTCGGGTACGTATTGGCTAATACGTTGAAACAACTCCGTGGACAAAGGACCGCAATTGTAGTTCTCTCGGACGGAGACGATAACAAGTCATTCCTGCCGTTCCCCGCAATTCTGGAAGCTCTGACGGAATCGGGCGCCCTGGTCTATCCTTTGTACGTACCCTCAGGTTTGATTCCCGAGGGCAGCGTGCCCAAGCCAGAAATCACGATCGATCCACTTCGGACCCGCTACCTGACGCTCACCACCCGCGCTCACGAAGAGGGGAAGAAACTCGCCGAAGCTTCCGGTGGCGTCTACTATCCGATTTATCGCCTCGAAGACCTGCAACGGGCATATGACGACGTCGTGGTCCAACTTCGCACCGCCTATACGATCACCTATGCTTCGAATTCCGTGCCGTCGGGTAACCCACGCGTGCGGGTGCGCGCCAACCGTGATGGCGCCTCGGTGCGCTTGAGTCCGGTGGTGAATGTGGCCACGCCGTGAGTACCGAGACAATTTGGTAAACGACGAACCCGGTGAACGCATTCGGGATAAGCCTCCAAATTTGAGCAAACTATTCCCGCCGGAGGTGAGAGGAGCGACGAAGAAGTGGCCAGGTAGGTGTATAATTTCTAGCGAGAAACCAATGTCGCAAAAAATTCGAATAGATAAAGATCGGCTGGCAGATTTCTGTCGTCGTCATCATATTACGCAGCTATCCTTCTTTGGATCAGTATTGCACGACGGCTTCACCCCCGATAGTGATATAGATGTGTTGGTTGACTTCCAGGATGGACACACACCAGGTTTTCTGCGGGTCGCTCAAATCGAGCGAGGACTCTCCCAATTGCTGGACAATCGTAAAGTAGATGTCCGTACATGCCAGGACCTAAGTCGATATTTCCGCAACGAGGTCCTCACTACCGCTGAAGTACAGTATGCTCAAGCCTGATATCGTTCGCTTGCAGCATATGGTCGATGCCGCAAACGAAGCAATTTCTTTCGTCGCTGATAAGTCCAAAACTGAATTACAAACTGACCGTGCTTTGGCGCTCGCTGTCGTGAAATCGATCGAGATTTTTGGAGAAGCAGCCAACAAGGTTTCTGGGGAACTTAGATCGCGGTCGCCAGAGATTCCCTGGGCCGACATCATCGCGATGCGCAATCGGCTTATTCATAGCTATTTCGATGTGAACCTCGATATTGTTTGGCAGACCGTAACTGAGGAACTCCCCCCAGTCGTGACGCGGCTCCAAAAGCTCCTTGCTCGGAGTGACTCTCCATGAGCCAACCACTCTTCGCATCTCTTTTCGATGAAACCGAACGGCGGCCGTTGACTGTCAGCGAGCTGACCGAATCAGTTCGCAAAGCGATCGAGGCCCGCTTTTCGACCGTCTGGGTCGAAGGCGAGATCTCAAACTTCAAAGCGCATTCCTCCGGCCACTGGTATTTCACGATTAAAGACGAGGGCGCTCAACTACGCGCCAAGTGCTTCCGTTCCGCCAACAGCCGCATCCGCTTCAGACCCACTGACGGCCTGCACGTCAGAGCCCGGGGCCGCATGACAGTTTATGAAACACGGGGCGAGTATGAACTGATCGTGGAGGCACTTGATCCGGTTGGCGCCGGCGCGTTGCAAGTTGCGTTTGAGCAGTTGCGGGCCCGGCTCCAGTCGGAAGGACTCTTCGCTCAGGAGTTGAAACGTCCGCTGCCGGTTTTCCCCGGCCGAGTAGGCGTCGTCACCTCCCCCAGCGGTGCTGCCATTCGAGACATTCTTAACGTGATCTCGCGTCGCACGCGCACCGTTCACGTACTTTTCTCCCCCGCCCGCGTACAGGGAGAGGGCGCTGGGAGTGACATAGCCCGGGCGATCAAGTTAATTAACCAGCATCATGCCCTCGCTCAACAACAAGGTCGCCACGAGGATTTGGTGGACGTCATGATCGTGGGGCGTGGCGGTGGTTCAACTGAAGACCTCTGGGCATTCAACCAGGAGGAAGTGGCCCGCGCGATTCGAGCCTCAGCCATTCCGGTAATTTCGGCAGTGGGTCATGAAACTGATTTCACGATTGCCGACTTTGTCGCTGACAAGAGGGCGGCGACCCCGTCTGCGGCGGCCGAACTGGTGGCCGCTCGCGAGGATCAGCTGTGCTCGACGCTCGCGCAAATGGGACAAAACCTTTCGCGGCTGATGCGCTATAAGATTATGACCGCGAGAACGCGGGTGCAGGAGCAAGCGCTCTCGCAGGCCTTCGACGAAGTGCGCGGCAAGCTGCGCAACGCCGGAGCGTCGACGAGCACGGCGCGACATCGCATGCAAATTCTGATAACCGAGGCAATCCGCGACGCCCACTTGCGCGCTGACCCTTTAAGTCGCAGCCTGACGCCGGCGCAGCTCCGCACTCGTCTGGCCGAAGCGCAGGCTCGCTTTGAGTCGGTGTACAGCGACTGCAATTCTGCGTTGGCAAAGCAGATGGAAGAAGCGGAAAAACGATTGGCACTCGCGGCTGCTTCGCTTGATGCTCTATCGCCGCTGGCCGTATTGGGACGCGGTTATGCAATCGCCCAAACTGAGGATGGAACGCTGTTGCGTGATGCGAAATCTGTTTCTATCGGCGATTCAGTCAGAGTGAGGTTAGCCAAAGGAACCCTGCGCGCACGTGTTGAGGAAATCAGGGACGAAGTTTAGAGTCTGGCCTCGCCTCTAGTGGGAGCCTCTTAGAGCTGTCGGGAAAACCGTATTTTGTATTCTCTGTGCCAACTCTGTGGAACTCTGTGTCTCTGTGGTGGAATAAGGCCGAAATAGGAGTTCACCACAGAGACACAGAGTTGGCACAGAGGGTTTTATTCTTTCTGGTTTTGCAGATAGGGGGTAGTCAATGAAGAACAACCAGGAACAAACCAAGACTTTTGAAGCGTCGCTCGAAGCGCTGGAAAACATTGTCCAGGAACTCGAGCAGGGCGACTTGCCGCTCGAAAAGAGTTTAGAGTTATTCGAGCAAGGCATCGGACTTTCGCGTCAGTGTCAGGACCGTCTCAGTCAGGCGGAGCGTCGCATCGAGATCCTGCTTCGCGACAACCAGGGCCGGCCGGTGGTAAGCGCTTTCGAGGACGCAAAAGCGATTTCAAAAGAGAGTGGCACCGAGAACGATGAAAACGTCTTCTGAAATCGCGCCTACGAGCAGTGCTGCAAGCTTGTCGCTGTTTTTTAGTGGCGCTCAAGCGCTCGTCAATGCAAAACTCGATCAGTTCCTACCAGCCGAGTCAGTTCCTCCCGGCAAGGTTCACGCGGCCATTCGCTGGTGTGTTTTTGCCGGCGGCAAGAGATTTCGGCCGCTGCTCACGCTCGCAGTTGGACAAGCATTCGGAGCCGCAAACGAACGGCTGCTGGCGACGGCGTGTGCCCTGGAAATGATTCACACCTATTCGTTGATCCACGATGATTTACCTTCCATGGACGACGATGATTTAAGACGCGGTCGAGCAACCTGTCATATTCGGTTTGGAGAAGCGATTGCCGTCCTGGCAGGTGACGCGCTTCAGACCCTCGCCTTCAAGACGATTTCCGAAGACGAACAGTTATCTGCGATGAAGCGAATAGAGTTAGTTCGTGAGATCGCGCGCGCGTCGGGTACGCCGAAAGGGATGGTGGCGGGACAGGCTCTTGACCTTGAAGCGGAATCGCGAGACGTGAGCGCCGAAGAGTTGGAACAGATTCACCGGTTGAAGACAGGTGCCCTGATCATTGCCGCGGCGCGCTCAGGAGCCATCATTGCCGACGCATCAGAGAGTGAACTTGCGGCCATCACGAATTACTCTGCCCAATTAGGTCTGCTTTTTCAAATTACCGACGATCTACTTGATATCACCGCCACGGCCGAAACTCTCGGAAAAACACCCGGCAAGGACATGCGTTCTAAAAAGGCGACCTACCCAGCACTCTACGGAATAGCGGCGACCAGAACGCACCTGGTGCAGACCCATCAGGCGGCGTGCGCTGCTCTCGACGCTCTGACGCAGCCCACGGACTTGTTGCGCGCCATCGCGGATTTTATTCTGGAGCGTGAGGCGTGAGATTGATGAAACTTGGAAGTGCCCTCCTCTGAATTTGGATTAGGAGACCATTAGCGTGGTGGAGACTTCGGAAACCGGTTCGTGGCTACGCCACCCGATGTGAGGAAGGGCTATTTGCCCTTCCGGTTAGATTAGTGGAATCCGGGGCTACGCCCCACGTACAAGGGCGTAGCCCCGGAATAGTTTAGTTGGCTTGTCCGGTGGGGCGGAGCCACCACCGCACATCAGGCGGCGTAGCCGCGAATCGGAGTTACCACCGGCTCAACCGTACGCCATTCGTAAAACAACCACCGCTTGCTGTAGCCGGACCTACGATCACCGAATATTTCAAATGTCCAAAAAAGCTTTCCTTATCTTGATGTTCAGCTCCTTTGTTTCAGTTTTCGTTTGCGGAGCTTGCCGCAAGGCCACAGCTCCGCCGCCGACAGTTGCGTTTGATGAACCGTCGTACCGGAAAGAGATTGAAAAGTGGCAGAGTGACCGATTGGCGACTCTGATCAAGCATGACGGTTGGCTTACGCTGATCAACCTCGTCTGGCTTAAAGAGGGTGAGAATAGATTTGGCAGCGATCCCGCTAACGCCATCCGGCTGCCAAAAGACAGAGCACCGCTCGTCGCCGGGACTTTGTGGCTGGAGAATGGTCGCGTGCGAATGACCGCACATCCGGCCATCGAAATTACGGCAGCTGGTGTCCCGGTCAAGTCCCTGGATCTAAGGGACGACACCGACAATCGGGGCCCCACCATACTGAAATTCGGAACTCTAATTTTGAATGTCCTCAAGCGCGGCGATCGCATTGGCGTCAGAGTTAAGGACTCCGACAGCCGAACGCGACGAGAGTTTAAGGGCCTCGATAATTATCCGATTGATCCCAAGTGGCGAATCGAGGCGCGATTTGAGCCCTATCAGCCGCCGAAGATGATTCCGATTACAAATGTGCTCAGCATGACGGAGGACGAGACGTCTCCCGGAGCCCTGGTTTTTGTTGTGGGCGGCACCACCTACCGGGTCGATCCAATCCTCGAAAAAGGCGAGACCGATCTTTTTGTGATAATTTCGGATGGAACTACGGGAAAAGAAACGTACGGCGCGGGCCGTTACCTGTATGTCTCGCCGCCTGATAAGAACGGGAAGGTCGTGATTGATTTCAACAAAGCCTACAGCCCGCCGTGTGCGTTCACAAACTACGCCACCTGTCCCCTGCCGCCGGCACAGAATCGTCTTCCCTTTCCCATCGAAGCCGGCGAGAAGAAATACGCCGGCACCGTGCATTGACAGTCTGGAGTCCCACAAGTGTACCGGCTTGGGCTTCGCCCTCCGATGTGAGGTGGTGGCTCTGCCCCACCCTACAGCTACGCAATTGTTCTGGGGCTATGCCCCGGAGCCGGGCGCAGCCCAATACGATCATGGGCTTTCGGAAGGTCAGAGACCTTCCGCACATCGGAGGGCATAGCCCCTCAAAGCAGAATTGCTTCCGCATGTTTGTCCAACTAGGAACTAAGTACCGGCGCTCCAACCTCTCCTTCACGGTCCGCCACCTTGTTCTTTTTCCTCAGGAAGATGGCAGATAGTAGTGTTACTAGCAATCCCACCGGAAATGGTTCAGTAAAAGTGATCGCGGCGTTGAGCAGCGGGTTGTTATACATTGCGGTGAAGCTTTTCATCTCCTGCAGCTTCGCATCGATCACCTGTTGGCTGGCGCCCGCAGCCCGCACCTGCTCAACCGCGTAGCTGGTAAACTTATCGGCAAAATCAGGCAAGAGATAGAAGTAAATGATCTCCCAGGTCACCACATAAAAGGCACAGGAGATAAGCGTGATCAAGATGCCCACGCCAAACGCGCGGCCAAAGGTAATGCTGCCGTTACCTACGTTTTCACGATAGGAACGAATGCCGAAGAAGACCAATAGGAAGGAAAGCACTATGGCCGTATAGCCAATGATTGCTCCCTTGTCGAAACCAACGCGATCTATGAAAGGAAGAAACCCGAGCATCATCAACGACGATATCGCCCCGGAAATCAGCCCGAAGGTCAAAACAGTTTTTTTCATAAGACTTGTTCTCCTAACCGCAATGTATGTTTAGCTGGCGGGCGGAAAATAGTATTCCCAAGGCAAGTTTGTCGTCATACTTTCGAATGATTTCACGCTGGAATGAGAAAATAGTACTTTAGTTTACGGACAATCATGCTCAGTTGCACATGACTCCGAGGCAATGCGGTCGGTACCACCTCGCGGTAGCGGGTGGGTCCACTCCAGAACAAAATCGCTTGGCAAAACCAGATACTTTCGGCGTAATAGATGCTCCATCGAACAACCCACCCGCTACCGCGCGGTGGTACTGACCTCATCGCCTAGCAGTACTCGTCAGGCGATCGGTCAGCATTCTGAGCAACACGCTAACGGCGCACTACTCGGTGGGGCTGCCCACATCTAAACAAACGGTCAATTGGCCACTCGCGTACCAAGCTTTTTAAGGAAATGTGAAAGATATGAATCCAAATGTAAATCGGCAAGGACCCGCGACCCCCCAACGAACGCCGCCTTGTGTTTTGTGTAAAACCCCCATGGAACCATTAATGCAAATGCCGGTCAGGGTTGGCGGCCCGCAATCAGGGTTTACTTTCTTCAGGGAACTTCAAGAAATGGGGGAAAGAATTCTGGTTTTCGATACTTACCGTTGTCCAAACTGCCGCAGGTTGGAATTCTTCGACCTCGACATGAGTATGCCGGGCAGATAAAACACGGGCGAAAAGGGGAACGGGTAAGGGGCAAGAGTAAGCGAAACTGGCCTTTTGCCCTTTTACCCCCCTTCCCCTTTTCCCCTCTTGCCGATTCCTTCTTTGCCGTTCGGCACCACATACTCCAGCCATCCGATCATCATCTCGTCATAACTGGGATCGCCCCAACGTACCGCTTTGGTTGGATCAGGATTGTGCTCATTCTTCGCCGAGTTATCGAAGTGGGCCGTGACGATGATTCTGGTTCCTTTGGGAATGATCACCGGATTCTTCAACCGGTACACGGTCTGCCAGTTAAAGTCATACCTGGGCACCCACAGCAATGTCTGGCGCCGGCCATCAGGAAAAACAACTTCGTATTTCATGTCTTTGCCCCGCAGGTGCATGTGGGGCATGTAAGAGATCAATTGCACCTCCCGATCAAAAGTGTAAGCCGCAGTCACTTTGTGATTCGCAGCTCCCGCCGGAATTTTGAAGAACTGGTTGGGCACCGTGAAAGTCACGGCCCGTTTCTCGGGTGGTTCTTTGGCGAAAATTATCCCCACGATGGTGCGATCCTGCTGAGGTGTTTCAATTGCCCCATGAAAGCTTGAGTAGTGAATCTGGAGGACAATGGACGATCCGGCAGGAATCAGCTTGGCAGTGCCTGGCGGATAAACGTCCGGGCCTTTGCCGGGTGCGTACGAAGCCAGCATCACGCTGTATCCGCCCGCGCCATCATCACCGCGACGTTTGAACACCGAACCGCCGTTAGGAGCATTGGCGCCGTCGTCGATAACGGGCGCATTCATCCTGACGCGTGAGAGCGTGCCTTGTTTGTAGAAGATCGTAGGCTCGTTGTCAGCCTGCGGAAATTCGGCATTGTCGCGCTTCGCTCCACTCGAGACTGCCTCCGGCGTCAGCACGTGGGCAATGACGTGGTGGACCACTCTGCCGTTGCCCGGAAGGATCTCCGCAGCCTGCACCCACCTGTCCTCTTTGAACTTTGTTGGGAAGGTAACGTAGACATAGCTATCGGGTGCGTGGGCCGCGACGGTGTGGGGTTCGGACATCGCCAGCACAAACTCAGGCTTACCCATCTTCCAGCCCCGGACCAACTTAGGCTCCGGCGGCAGATCCTTCGGATCGCCTTCCTTTGCGCCCTGAGTAACCCAGGTCGCGATCGTCTCAATCTCTTCACTGTTCAGGCGCCTATCGTTTAGGAATTCACCATAAAGCGAATCGGCATGCCAGGGTGGCATTTCGCGCGCCCGTACCCTTTCGCTAATGGTTTCTGCCCACGGCAGCACGTCTTTATATGTCAGGACAGAAAATGGCGCCATGTCCCTAGGCCGGTGGCACTCAGCGCAGCGTCGATAAAAAATTGGAGCAACATCTTTGCTGAACGTCACTTCCTTCTTGTCCACAGTGGCCGAACTGACGCCGCGTGTGACAATGAACAGACCGTTTGTCGCCAGAGTCGTCATTATTGAAAAATAAATTAGGCTCTTCCAGATCACCTGCTCAGTCTCCTTAAATAGGGCATGACCTACTTAACTCACACGCCACTCTACACTGAACTGATCTTTTGTCTTTGCCCCAAAGGGGCTGCGGCTCAGAGCCCAGGGTTGCCGCTTCGGCTACCCTGGGAACTAAAGCAACAGTCTTTTCAACCGCAAGGCGGTTGCGTCAGGCCACAAGAATTCAGTCGCAACCGCCTTGCGGTAGATATGTTGTGAATTGTCTTCTTTCCCAGGGTAGCCGAAGCGGCAACCCTGGGCTCTGAGCCGCAGCCCCTTTGGGGCAAAGCAAAGTTAAGTGAGTCAAAATATTTGCCTTAAATAGGAAATCTTGGTCTGACAATTAGTCAGTTCTTCGACGCTCCGGAAAAGCCCGGCTGAGGTCGGTACTCTAAACACCTCCTACCGGATTAGGCCCAGTTCCTTACCAATCTGCACAGCCTGGGTTCTTCGTTTGGCGCTGAGTTTATCGAACAGCCTGCTCGAGTGGGTCTTGACAGTGCTCTCACTGACGAAAAGTTTTTCGGCGATCTCGCGATTGCTCATGCCGCTGGCGATCAAATCGAGTATCTCCAGTTCGCGTGGCGTGATCGAAAGCTCCCGCAATTTCTCCTGATTCAACGCAAACGGCGCATCGCCCGAAACCAGAACTTCCTTGAAAACTATCGTTTCTTTATTCTTCGTGAGTTTGATCCCCAGCCACCCGCCTAAGACTGCAAACAGGAGCGCAATCAACCCGCCATAAATTTCTACTGAATGCTCAACTACCAGGAAGCGATACTCGATCAGCTTGAGCGCCACGATCAGCACGCCGCCACAGAGACCATAGATAAGACCGTAGATCAGGATCTGTTTCTTCAAGGGCGGGCCTTCCTGGTCAGAGCTTCGTCGATCAAGGCTCAATAGATTTCCCAACACGCGGCAGTGTCGCTCTGAACGAAGGACAAAATTGCTTCGGCGTGATCGCGGAGTCGTTTTTCAATCGCCTCGGAGGGTTGGTTCCCGCAACGCAACCAGATGACTTTGGTGGTGGACCGTAAAGCGTGGCCATCTCAGCGAAGTCTACATCCTGGGAAACAAGCACGAAGTCGTTAACCTTTGCGTGGTACCAGATCTCCCGGTCGTCGGCTTCGGCCATACCTAGCAAGCGCACTTGGTTTGAGCCGGGGAAAACATCGAATAATTTTCGGCAAAGCTTGAAGCTCAGGTTCTGGTCGAACAAAAGCTTCATGTTGTGGCGGTTACGAGGCGGCGTTCACGGTCGGCCGCGTAGGCGAGGCAAGCTCGAATATCGCCTTCGGTGAGTTCGGGGTAGTCACTAAGGATTTGCTCGTGCGTCATGCCCGCCGCAAGCCAGCCCAGCACATCCGCTACTGCTATACGCATTCCGCGAATGCAAGGGCGTCCACCACGCTTGCCGGGCTCTATAGTGATAGTGTCCTGATAGTTCACTTGGCGTACTTTATCACAGTCAACTATGCCGCAAAATGCTTCCGGATCGATCAGTGAACGGCCGAAGGGAGCCTATCCGTTAAGGCCGGCCTTCTTCTGCATAGCCTTCCACGTGTCGGGAATAAACGAGGTGATGTGGTGTGTCTCATCATGACCGTCGGCAAATGTCTGGTAGAGCGCGAAGTCAGGCAGCGAAAGACAAGTGAGCGGCGATTGATAGTTGTAACCAGTGTCTATCCCGATCGCACTATGCGAGATGTAAACTCCATGGCGACCCAACCGTCCTCGCAGCGGCAGCAACGGCGTGGGAGTGTGCCCAAAAATACACGGCTTGCCACGGTAGTTTTTATAGAAGTCCATATCGCGCATCCAGAGTAGTGCCTGCGGATTCGTTTCGCGCGGATGCCTTTCCAACTCCAGGCCCGCATGCACGTAAATCGCGTAGTCGTCCTCGTGATAAAAAGGTAGTGAGTGGAGAAAGTCGAGATGTTCTGCCGGAATGGCCCTCTCAATATCTCGCCGCGCGTCATCCAGATCCTGCTCTTTGGTTATGTTAAGAGGCCAGCCCACATACTGTTCAAACGTGCGTTCGCCGCCGGTGACCGGGGTAATCCAAAGGTTGGCGCTGCCTTCCATGAAATCCAACAACATTTGTTCGTGATTGCCGCGCAGGCAAAGCACCCGTTCCGGGTTTTCGCGCTGAAGTTTCAACACAAAAGCCAGACAGCCGGGCGCATCCGGCCCCCTATCGATGAGGTCTCCCAAAAACACAACCGTATCGACAGCTTCGTCGCGTGGAACCATTTCCAACAGTCGCTGGAGTTGGGCGCAGCGCCCGTGAACATCCCCGACAACAAAAGTTCTCATGCGGCGGTATCCTCGGTTTTCTGCAGCGACATCTTGATTCCTTGCATTAGTTCTTTGAAGCGCAGGTCGTCGTGAAGGTCAATCCAGTTTGGATCTGACTCAAACCAGCGATAGTTTTCATTACCCAGCCTAATAGCATTTTCCAGCCACTTAAGCGCCAATACCTGTCGGCCCTGCAACAGGTAGGCGGATGCCAGCCAGTAAGCAATATCGTGATCGGAGCCGGCGGCTACCTTCACCCTCTCGGTCAATTGTTGGCTGGCCAGCTCGTGTTTGCCCTGAGCGCTTAAACAAATAGCCAGCACCGGCCGAATCCCGTCCATCTTGGGATGACGTTCCAGCACCTGTTCGAGGATGCGGGTGGCCGCGTCAACTTCGCCGCGATAAAACAGGACCCGCGCGCGGATGGTTTTCATGACCGGATGATCAGGCTCCATTTCGGCGCCCAGATCGAGCTCTTGTAACGCCTCTTCATAGCGTTGCTGGTACATGTAGATCCGGGCGCGATTATAGCTGGTGACCACGCGTTCGTTGGGATTGAGGCGGACCATCCGGTCAAAGCTGCGCAACGCGCGTTCATACTCGCTGTCCAGTCGCGCCAACACGCCTCGCACAAAATGCACACCAACATCGTTGGGATACTCCTCGCGCAACGCCACCACTTCCTCACGTGCTTTCTGCTTTTGACCCCGCGTCAAATAGATAAAAATCATCTGCATGCGCGCTTCGAGCAACTTGGGATCGAGGGCCAGCGCCTTATTAAACGACACTTCCGCCGTCGCATGATCCTTGGCCTCTCCCAACCCTTTCAGTACCCGATTGACATAGCAACTCCCCAACGCAGAATGGGCGAGAGCAAAATTCGGATCCAACTCGGTCGCGCGCTCGAAATGGTTGATAGCCGCATCCAGATCGTTGCGCGCAATCGTGTGGTAGATAAATTGGCCGAGGAAATGACGCCCGCGCAGGTATTCTTCCGACGCCGCTGCGTCACTGGTCGATCCCTTCGCCAGGTCGACCTTTTCATCAGGACTGAGTTCTACCTGCAAGCCGGCGACGATGTGCTTTACGATCGTATCCTGGACGGCGATGATGTCACTGGCGTCTGCATCAATGCGATCGCTCCAGAGAATCTCGCTGTTCCTCACGTCGAGCAATTGCACGGTAACCCGCAAATGTTCTTTGGAGCGCAGGAAGCTGGCCGTCAGAATCGCATCTACGCTCAGCTCACGGCCCACGTCGCCCGGGTCAAATTGCTGACCCTGATACCTCACAATAACCGACGAAGGACGTACGATCAGGGAGCGAACTCTAGCCAGCTCGGTGATGACAGCATCTGCCAATGAGAATTCGTAGAAAGCCGTCTCGGGGTCGTTACCCAGATTCTTGAATGGCATTATCGCAATGCTCTTACGTTCGCGTTCGCCAAGCGTGGTGGGGGTTTCGTGCGCATCGAGAGGCTGAGACACGCTCTGGCGGCCAATAGATCCGGATGGACTTTCGCTTCCAGTTACACTCTTGAACCAGCGCACCGCGCGCGCCAGTGCACCCTCTTTGTTCAAATGGCGAGGCGCCACCGGCAATCCGCTCTCGTCGATAATCGCGCCGGTGGAAATCGCCAGATCGCGGACCACGGCGCGAAGGTCGTCGCGAAATTGCCCAATCTGCTGATAACGATCACGCGGATGCTTCTTGAGGGAGCGATCAAGGATTTGCTGCAACCGCTCGGGGACAGGATCGGGCCTCGCTTCACTAAGCGGCACCGGTTCCAGGTTGAGGACTGCATGGCGCACATCGACCGCAGTCTTGCCTTTGAAGGGCCAGGAGCCCGTCAGCATTTCGTAGAGCAACACCCCCGTCGAAAATATATCGGCCCGTGAATCGACTCGATCGCCGCGGGCCTGTTCCGGGGCGGCGTAGGTGGCAGTGCCGTAAGGTATGCCAACTTCGGTCAGTTCAGTGTGATGAATACCGGAGGTCCGCGCTGCATCGTCATCAAGCAATTTGGCCAGACCGAAATCGAGGACCTTTGCCTGTCCCTGGGTATTGACCATCACATTGCCGGCTTTGATATCGCGATGAATGATTCCCTGGGCATGGGCTACGGCCAGCGCGTCAGTGACCTGAATCGCAATTGAGAGTGCGCTCTCGAGCTGCAGGGGTTTTCCGTTTACCAACTGTCGCACATTGCGGCCGGCAATGTACTGCATCGCGATGAAGTGGACGCCTTCGATTACATTGAGATCGAATATCGTGCAGATGTTGGGATGGTCAAGAGAGGAAGCCAGGCGCGCCTCGCGCTCGAAGCGTTTGAGATTAGCTTCCCGGGCGACGAGTTCTTCGGGCAGGACCTTGATCACAACTGTGCGGCCAAGTTTGGAGTCAACCGCTTTATAGACCGTTCCCTGACCGCCCGCGCCGAGCTTCTCGAGAATCTTGTAATTCCCCAGTGTTGTTCCTACCATTGTTTGCCCGTTGCTTTCGCCTTATTTAACTCCCAACCGTCGCTGCACCGCAACCCGGTAGGGATTTTTAGCTGAATCCACGTGGGTCACGGTCGCACTCAGGGCACCACCCCGCTGACTGCTGGGAGCGCAGGCATCTTGCCTGCAATGAGGTTGGGCTTTGCCCAACCGAAAAGTCGCTGGGGCAAAGTCGTTCGCGCC
>JANNJZ010000553.1:0-15563 GCA_031396065.1 Pyrinomonadaceae bacterium
CGATGGATGTTCATGGCACGAAACTAGCCCGCACGCTATTCAAAATCGCAACGGGAGTGGAACGCTGTGCCGCCGAACGTATTAAGAATTAGTGTGGGGCGTGTTAGCAAAGAGACGGGTGACGGAAGAGGAAGCCGCCACACAATTCTGTGTTGGACTAAGCCGGGTTAGGGGTTATTTGGAGTTTGAATGATCGACTTCGGGAGTTGAGAGCGGTGAGGATTGAGCGGGGTGAAGCAAAGTTCGGGGTGAGGCGGAGACAAGTTGAGGATGAGAGAGCGGCAACCAGCCAGAGGGGCTGGTTTTTCTTACTTGGTGTCTTTGAATGTTTGTAGATGCGAAGTAAGATCTGGTACTTGGAGGGCAGCAGATTATTTAGAGTCCGGGAAATGGATTAGTTCAGATGTGTAACTCGAAAAAGACGTTCTTATTTTTGGTTGTGCTCTTAATTGCCTGGATAGTGTCGGTGAATGCGATACATTGTCTGGCTGAGAGGAAACGCGAATTTGCCCCGAAGACGATTTTGTTCAATGCCGCTTCAAAGTCATTGATGCTGGTTGCTCCACAGCCTAATCCCTTACCGACTCCCAGACCTACGCCTCCCCCGCCGGGGATTGGAGGACAAATTGTTTTCGCCCAGTGGACGGATGGCAAGCAATATGAACTGTATGTGGTAAACGCCGACGGCAGTTATCCGCCGACGCGAATCACCTACAACACCGAAGGTGATAATTCCATTATCCCAGCGACATCTGACCAACCGGCGTGGTCTCCAAATAACCAAAAAATTGCATTCCGCATCGCGGGTCCGACTTTTCCTGCCAACGGCATCTACTTGATCAATCCTGACGGAACGAATCAAACCCGCATCGCAAGTGGCAGCAATTTCTGCTATCCGACATGGTCTCCCGATGGAATGAAGGTGGCTTTCACCAATGTTTTTGACATCTTCGTGGTGAATGCTGACGGCTCTAATCTAACCAAAGTCACTTCCTCTCCGCGCATAGAAAAGGTTCAACCAACGTGGTCGCCGGATGGCACCACCATCGCTTTTAGCCACACGAATCTTGATACCGACACAAGTTGGGATATCTATTCGATCAGGCCAGACGGCACCAGGATGACAAATCTCACCAACACTAATAGTACTCCTGAGACCGAGCCCGCCTGGTCGCCTGACGGCAAGCAGATCGCATATACGAAGTGGTTGGGTGGTGGTGTTTTAGAAATCTGGATCATGAATGCCGACGGGACCAACCAACACAGTCTTGCGACAGGAGCCTTCGGTCATGAATCAACCTGGTCATCTGACGGAACAAAAATAGCCTTCATAGGCCAGGACAATGTGAGGACGCTCTATGTTATGAATGCCGATGGATCCAACCAGCATCCGCTCGTTGGCAATCAACCCGCACTCCTTTCTCAAAACAGTTTTGCGACGCTAAAGCCTACAGGGGGCCACATTCACGTGGCGCTATCTTCGACCGCTCCTCCGGCGAATGCCACGCCAAATTGGCAGCCGCTTGAAGTATTCGTTCCGGTTGGCCCCTTTCTTCTCAGAGAACAGGGTAGCAACAGAGCTATTGGGCTCGACTCTGTGACGTTAACGCGTGGGCCCTTACCGGTTCTGACGTTTCAGAATCTCAGCCATGATCACCACACGCGCGTGACGCTTTTGGCGGGTAATGTTGAACTACAGCCAAATGAAGACTCGTCAATTGTGACGGCTCAGGCAGAAGGTCCAACCGGCAATGTATATCCGCTCGCTGTTGAGTACGTCGGAAGAGTTCCGGGGTTTAATTGGTTAACACAAGTGAATGTTATCTTACCGGAACAACTCGGAGGGGCCGGAGATGTATTGCTTAGTATCAAGGTGCGAGGTGTGGGCAGTAACAAGGTGCTTGTATCTATCAAGTAGTGAGCTGCTTCTTGCCGTTGAGGTAACGATTTTTGGAACGGATGGTCTGTTCCTTTAGTCGGTGAGTTCCGTACTGAAACTGCGTTAGCGAGAGCCTGCGCTCCCAGACCGCGCCCAACGCTTGGAGCGGACTCGCCGGGAGCGGGCTTCTTTGTTAAGTTGCGTGGGCGAGCCGCTCAAGCGCAGCGTTCGGTGCTTACTCTACTGAATCAGTTCTATGGTAAATTGTTTTCCATCATGAGTACTGCAAAGCAGGAAGTCGAATCATTGCTAAGTAAGTTGCCCGATGATTGCTCGCTTGAGGACATTCAGTATCATCTCTACGTGATCGAGAAGGTGCGAAATGGTTTGGAGGCTGCAGATTCTCAGGGCACAGTTTCTCAAGAAGAGGTTGAGCGGCGGTTTGGGAAATGGCTTACCGAGTAGCGTGGTCTCCACGAGCTGTCGAAGATCTGGAAGCGATAGCGCAGTACATTTCCGCTGACTCTGCCGCCTATGCTGCCGCAGTAGTGAAGACGATTCTCAATACCGCACGCACCCTCTCACATTTTCCACGCTCGGGTCGCGTAGTTCCTGAAATAGCCGATGAAAGCATTCGAGAGTGGTTCGCTTACAGCTATCGAGTCATCTATCGCGTTGAAGAAGAGGGCATTACGATCGCTGCAGTAGTGCATGGCCGGCGGCTTTTAGATTTGCGATGAAATGTCCTTGCCACCGGCGCGCCGACAATGGCATGCAGCGGACGCGCAATTAGCATGTCTCTCATGCAAGGCTTGTCGTTGGCGGCAGTTCGTGCGCGCCGCTGATGCCCAGCGTTGGATTGCTTCCGCTCATCTTGGGAATTCGCCTATCATGAACGCCAAGTATGAAGGTACGTGAAGTTCTTAAGCTGATAAAAGATGATGGTTGGTACTTGTAACGACCGAAGCCAGCCACCGTCAGTTCAAGCATCCGACCAAGCCCGGGCGCGTCACGGTCTCAGGGCATCCGAGTGAAGACGTGCATCCGAAGACCTTAAAGAGCGTGTTAGTGCAAGCTGGATTGACGAAGTAGGAGATTGAAGCCGTGCGTTATGTGATGATTATCGAAGAAGGCGAAAGAAACTACTCAGCTTACCTGCCCGACCTGCCGGGCTGTATCGCTACCGGCAAGACCCTCGAAGAAGTGAAGCAAAGAATGAGTGAAGCGGTCGCGTTGCACCTGCGCGGTATGCGTGAAGATGGATTGTCGATCCCCGATCCGGTTAGCCATGTCGAGTATGTCGAAGCCGCGTAACGCGTTTCGGTTACACCGCAATCCAACAAAGGCATGCAGCGGACGTGCAATTAGCATCTTTCTCACCGTTTCATTCCAGATGAGAAAGCCGAGGCGGAAGGGCTGATTCGCGTGTTTGATGAGAGCGGCGAAGATTACGCCTTCGATGCTGAACGGTTTCATCCCATCAGCGTACCAACCGTAGTGGCAGAAGCATTGGTGGCGGCCTCTCACTCCTAAACGCCGCCGCACAAAAAACAATGGCTTGCAGCGGACGCAGCGATAGCATCCTCTTCATGATGCATTCTGCGAACTAGCTTGCCTTAGTTCGCGCCGCGCCGCTGCGGCGCGGCCCAGTAACTTGGCGGCAGAGTGCCAGCTGTTCGCGGCGGAGGCGTTGGAAGCCGCGTGGGAGCACATTTAACAGAAAGCAACTCGTCAGCAGCGAGAGTCATGGTCCACCTCGATGAAGTCTGGTCATCCCCACAAACGAGCGCCCTCTCTGGGTAAATAATGCCGTAGGCGCGTTCGTTTAGAAGGGCACCGCCCACCGCGACGACGCGGACAAGACAAACCGGGTGAATAACTAACGTCTGATTATTTGCCTGAATGGTGTGCACCAGCGGCGCAACGGTGGGCGGTGCCCACCTCTAAACGAATCGGAATAAACGAATCGGAATAAACGAATCGGAGCAAACGAATCGGAGTAAAGAATCGGAGTAAACGAACCGGTAAGTAAACGAAGCGGGGTAAATAATTCCAATCCTCAGCAGTAGTTTGTGCCGGTGTTTCAAACTCGACGGCAACCTGGGCCTTCAGTTGCGCGGCTCCGGCCAATTGATTCTCGCGACCCATTCGCTCAGGTTCGCGCAGTTGGTCGACCACGACAACCATCCCGCAATTCAAGCTGGTGCCAGCGAAGTTGCGAGCGCTCGTGTTTACCTCGCGCGCTTACTGCTGGACGCGATGGTTGAGTCAAGCTAGAAACCCGCGCGCTGCATTTGGGTCGCGAAGCGGGGGTCGGAGCGCAGGCTGTCGAGCATAGGGCTCACTTTAAGCCCAATCGTACCCCCTACGGAGCGCTCCTCGAAGACCCTCTCAAGCCATTTGAAAGCCCTGTCGTTCTCCCCCACTCCTGCGTAGGCGATCGTCATCCAGAGGGGAGAGACGTAGGTTCGCTGCGACAGGCGCTTCATCTGGCTGAGCACCTCCTGCGCCTCACGCTTTCTTCCCGCCCTCCCGTAAACGTATCCCAGATAGGACAGCAACATCGGATCGCTCTCCAAATCCTTAATCTTTTGTAGCTCTCCAATTGCCTCTGCATGCTCCCCCTTCAGCGAATAGCTGACCGCCAACAGTCCGTGGGCTGCCCCGAATTCCGGGTCCATCTCGAGCACTTTCTGGTACTGAGCTATGGCCTCGTCGTATCGGCGCGCCAGCGTGTAAACCTTCGCCACGTCCGTGTTGATGCTCAGCGAAAGCGGATCCAGTTCCTGGCCCCGTCTGATTTCCGCTTCACCCTCTTTAAACCGACCCATGAAGGCGAGGAACTCACCATACCATGCGTGCGCCGTCGCGTAATTCGGGTTTAACTCGATGGCCCGTTTGAACTCCCTTTCGGCTTCGACCCAGTTCCAGTCTGAGTTCATAGCGATCAGCCCCAGTGAGGTATGCGCTTCGGCGAGCGACTCATCGAGTTCGAGCGCCTTTCGAGCCGCCGCCCTTTGTTTCGCCATGCTCTCGTTCTGCGAAGCCAGGTCGTGGCCGCCCAGGTAGGCGTGCGCGTGGCCCAAGCCGACGTAAGCTTGCGCATATTTTGGGTCTATCTCGATGGCCTGGGAAAAGTGTTCGAGGGCCTTGCGGTAGGCGTCCTTCTCGCGTTTGTTCCAGAAGTAGAGACCCTTGAGGTAAGCCTGGTAAGCCTCGACGTTCGCGGTGCCGCGCTGTTCGAGGCGGCGCCGCTCCTCGGGGTCCAGCTCGACCAACAGTTCCCGCACTACCTGCTGCGAGATCGAATCCTGCACCGCGAAAATGTCCGTGAGCTGTTCGTCGAAGGTGGCCGACCAGAGCAGGGCACCATCCTGCGCCCGGAAAAGCTGTACCGTGACGCGAATCCGATCCCCGGCCCGCTGGACGTTTCCGTCTAATACCGCCTCCACGCCCTGTTCGCGCCCGGCAGCGAGCGGGTCTTGCAGAGGATCGGCGTAGCGCCGCACGGCGCTCGTCGGGCGCACGACGAGCCGTCGGCTGTTGCCAATCCGTGTGATCAGAGCATCAGCCACCCCAAGGCCGAGATAGTCGCTGTCGTTGCCGGTGGTGCCAATCGTCTTGAAAGGGAGCACCGCGATGGATCGCAACGCCGGCCGGCCGGGCCTGGTGGGCCCGAACCCTCCTCGCTCGCGGGGCACCCACGCGCGGTAAGCAAATGCCGCAGCCCCGAGGACCAGGAGACTCACCGCAACGATTTTAAGAGATTTGGAAACGCGGACGCGCGGGGCGACTGACACAACGGGGAGAGCCGCCGAGATACTTTCGCGCGGCTCCGCGCCTCCGTCTTTTTCTACCGCCTCCTCGGTGACGATGCGCGTGAAGGTGTGTTTTTCCAACACCACCTCGGCGTCAGTGTCCCGCAGTTCTTTGACGGCGGCGACGAAGCGGTACCCGCGCCGGGGTACGGTTTCGATGTAGCGCTGGCCGTTAGGTCCCTCACCGAGTGTCTTTCTGAGGGCCCAAACGTGATGATTGAGGTTTGCCTCTTCGACGAAGCTCTGGGGCCAGAGGGTCTTCATCAGTTCACCTTTTTCGACCAGCCGGCCCTGTCGCTGGACTAGCACGATCAGCGTTTCGAGTGCCTTGGGCTGCATCGGCACGGGGGCGCCATCGCGCGACAGCAGTCGCTCCGACATGTCTAGCCTGAACGGGCCGAACTCGTATAAGTGCCGCTCTTCGTTGCTCATCACTACCGTAGAGGACCTATCGAGAAATAATAGAGACCATGTAAAGGACTTTTTCGCACTGTCGAAATAGGGTGTGCCGCGAACAAAGGAGAGTCTGGCAATGTCTGCTTCAGGGAAATCTATCCGATGCGTGGATTCTACCTCGTGCACGTTTTTGGCGGCAACCGGGAAGGACAATTGTGAAGGTTAAGAGGCGAACGGAGACGACCATCGAGGCGCACGAGGTCTGGGTCGTCAGGAGATCACGTCAAGGGTCGCTGGCATGGTGCAGCGAATGCGCGACTCACGTCCCGATGCTCACGCCGGACGACGCAGCAAAATTAACTAAGGTGACTCCGAGAACGATCTACCAATGGGTGGAAGCCGGACGAATTCATTTTAGCGAAATGGGCATTGGGGGTCTCCGGATCTGCCTCGCGTCGCTACCACTCGAAGGAACCGTCCAACCGTCGCGGCGCGGCGGGCCGCCTGCGCCGGGTTGAAAGCTGTGGGCACGTCGAGATCGGCTTGAGCACGTGCGGGCAGGGAGGATTTAACGCCGCGGTGAAGTTGCACCTGAGCCGCAAGCATTAGTGACATAACTTTCGAACGACTAGGCGGAACGCACCACGACGGCGTTTACGTCTTGGTGAAGAATGGAGAACACAATGAAAGTACGAACCCCAGATGCTGGCAGGCAACTTCTTCGCTTCGCGCTCGCCGCGGTCATGGTAATCGCGTTTATTGGTGTTGCTGACGCGCAAAAGACTGACAGAGTCCAGCAGGGAATTACGGGTGTAGCGGAGGTGGTCAGTGCCGAGGTCCAGGAGCAATATGGCCTGCTGACGGTGGGTGCCGGATGCAGCGCCTCACTACTCCGGAACAATTGGGTGATCACGGCTGCGCATTGCGTCGATCAACCCGACCCGAACAAACCGGGAGAGTTCATTCTGGTCCCCGAGAACAGCGTCACCCTGACCGCGAACTGGAAGAACGTGCAGGTGCAGCAGTCGGTGAGAATCATAAGTTTAAGACCGAGCGATATCGCGATCATTCGGGTCGCAAACCCCTTTTCCGTAGGGGGCTCGACCGCGGGATACAACCGAAATATATATCGTGGCGACTTGAAGCGGGTCGATATCTTAGCCTTCGGCCGTGGCATCTTTCAGTTCGCGCAAGGCTCCGGCCCAACGGTTATGCCATCGCAGCGGGACGGGCAATACCGTGCTGCCAACTTCACTACCAACGCGGAAACTCAGACGGGAGGGGACAATCTGGTCTGGTTCCCCAGCACCACGGGTCCCATGATTGCCGGCGGTGACAGCGGCGGGCCGTCATTCGCGAAGGTGGGTTCAGACCAGGTCCTCTTCGGCGTCCACGCGAGGTGCAGCAGCACCTGTCTGCCTGGCCGTCCGCCCGGCCAATCCTGCGACAATAGTAACTGGACCTGGATCAGCTCAACCCCGAAATGTGCGGATGCTCCGGTCGCACTGGTTTGGGATGAAATCGACCGCTACCTCGGCGCGTTCGTGCCGCCGCCTCCGCCCGGGACAGTCCGTCCGCGCGGCAGAGTGAAACTGCCGGGGGCGGCACCCAGCCAGCCTCGCGCGATCTGTGATGTCGCACGGCAGGCGCGCGCGCGAAACTCGCCCGCAGCGCCCGGACTCGAAGGTCAATGCCTCGCCCTCATCAACGCCCTCGCCGCCAGAGGAGAAGGGATCGCTAATCAAGATTCCGCGGCTATAGCACTCCGCAACCGGCAGCCGGAAGGGCCGGCCCGACGAGGCTTCGACATCGGTATGGCGGCCGCCGAAGGCCAGACCGCGCCCGGCCCCGGTAAACAAAGTATCCATGACTCGCTGAGTGCGGCCGAGCAGTCAGGTTTTAACGCAGCTGTTTCATTCTCACTGGCGCGCAATAGAAACCTGGAGGGGAACAGAAACGCCGAGCTCGCTGCGCGAGGAGCAGCTATAGCCAATCAGGATCCGTTAGCGATGGAACTTCGCGAACAGCAGCCCGAGGGTGCAGCCCGACGAGGTTTCGACATTGGCATGGCAGCCGCCGAAGGGCAGACCGCGCCCGGCCCCGGTAAGGATCGAATCCGCGACTCGCTACCGACAGCCGAGCGGGCAGGGTTCATCGTCGCAGTCGCCTTCTCACTCGAACGGAACAAGTATGCCGACCGGGCAGCCAAGGGGGCGGCCATTGCCGAGGCCGACCCTATCGTGGCAGAGGCTCGCAACGCCAAATCCGATGTGTTCTGGCGACTGGGGTTCGACATCGCGACGGCGATCTTCGGCGATCCGGCGCTGGGCGCACAGGGTAACACCGCGACGGGGCCGGGCTCGCTGGGGATTGCGGCCTCCCTGAGTCCCTCTGGGCAGCTGGGATTTCGCACCTCAACGAGGCTGCACCTGGGCCGCAATTATAAGCCTTGATGGGCGCGTGATCTTGTGTGGGACTCAGACCCTAAGCGCTGCCTGAGACGATCCCCAACCGCACCTCACACCAGGCGTCGAGATTTGCTATTCACACCGCGATGCGGTGTTGAAACAGAGGGGCGCAAGGCTGTGACCCTCATGGGCCAGGATGGCGAAGGAGAAGTTAATGAAACGGCAAGTGACTGAACACTCCAAACGACTGTGGCGCTGGCAAAGGCATCTGATTGGTGCGCTGGCGGCGACCTTACTCGTTGTTGTCTCTACATCTGCTCAGACCGACGCAATACTCCCAGCCCTCGGCGGGCAGGGCGGGAGCCAGTTCATTGGACGCTGCCCGCAGGGGCGGCATCTGACGGGCTTCGAGCTTCTGATCGGCGATGACATCGATGCGATCCGGCCCCTCTGCGTCACCGCTTACGCTCCGTCAGAGGCCGGGCCAATCGAACCCTACCCGGCCAGCTTCGGTGGGCCGGAGCGGGACGAGTTTATGACGCGATGGTTGGGGCGTCTGGAAAAACGGCAAGTTGTCTGCCCGCCGGTCGCGCCGGTTGTGACTGCGATGTACGTCAGGTGGGAAGGTCTGAAAAATTTAACTGTCAACAACATCCACCTGTTTTGTGGGCCGGTTGCCGCTACCCAAACGTCGAGCCAGTTTCCGGCGGCGGTGTACGACGGCCCCCGGGCCAAAGCGACAGAGGGACCTTTCGGTTTGGGTGGCACCGGCGTTACCGCGGACAGCGCCAAGCAGAGTTGTCCGGCCGGGTTAGTGGCTGTCGGCATCAATGGGCGTTCCGGCCATTTGCTTAACTCGGTGGGACTCATCTGCGGCCCGCCCAGCTTGACCAGGACCGTCAAACCCGCGGGCAGGGTTAAGTTACCGCTGCCGTTGCCACTGCCCGGCGAGATTCGGTGTCGGGGCTACAGCCGGCCCGGCGGGAGCGAATACGTCTTTTTCAACCGCGGGTCGCGGCCCGGCAGCACCGGGGAAACCATCGTGACCTACGAGATAGCTTTCACTCCGAGTCCCAGACCGGCCGGCGAGTACAGCCAAGGTCTGCGTCCCGGAGAGTGTGCCTGGATTGACCGGACCATAAGCGACAGCGGGCCGCTTCGCATCAGGTTCGAAACTGTCGCCAATGCTCAATTGAAGCAGAAACTGCAAGGGACTCCGGTGGATACTTCGCCCACGGCAGCCGAAAGTTACGCGGACGTGAACTCGATCCCGCGTTACCTGAAAGTTGATGACCACTACTGGAGCTTCGGCGGCGTCACCGATTCCGGGAAAGGCTACTTTCAGGCAACCGGAAACGGGTACTGGAAACCGCTGGCTGTCCGTCCGGGGCCCAGAGTGAAAGTGCCCGGGGCAGAGGCAGCGCCACGCCGGCCGATCTGCGAAGTCGCGCGAGAGGCGCGGGCGCGGAATTCACCAGCAGCGCCGGGTCTTGAAGCGCAGTGTCGCGCTGTAGGCGAAGCACCCGCCTTCGACGTGGACGCGCTCGCTGCCAAGGGCGAAGAAATCGCCAATCAGGATCCGCTGGCGATAGAACTTCGCGACCAACAACCGGATGAAGCGGCGCGGCGTGGATTTGATATTGGGATGGCGGCGGCCGAAGGTCAGACCGCACCAGGCCCGGGCAAAGATAGGATTCGTGCTTCATTAAGCCGCGACGAGAGACCCGGGTTCATCGCCGCCGTCGCGTTTTCCCTCGAACGAAACAGATACGCCGATCGTGCAGCCAAGGGAGCAGAGATCGCGGCAGCGGACGCGGCGGTGGCGGAAGGCCGGAATGCAGAAGCGGACGTCTTCTACCGGTTAGGGTTCGATATTGCCACGGCCATCTTCGGCGACCCGGCACAAGGCGCCCAGGGTAACACTGCCACTGGACCAGGTTCACTGGGAATTCGGGATTCACTGAGTGCCGCCGGACAGAGGGGATTTAATGCCGCGGTGAAGTTGCACCTAAGCCGGAAGTATTAGCTCTGAGGGGCGGGTGTGATCGGTGCGGAAGTTTAGCTGCACTGGCAGGCGAGGCGGGAACCCTCTGAATTCGCTCTGCGGACGTAAACTTGGCGGGTGTTGAGCGGGGCAGTCGCGGGCCGATAGGGAGGGCTTCGCAAGCAACATCAACTCGTCCGTATGGAACAGACCATCCGGGAGTAATAAGCGAGTTTAAGCGTGCGAAGCGGATTCACGACCCCGCGGCGCATGAGTTGACGGCCGCCTTGGAAGCGCGCATGGAAGACTTGTTTAATGAAGAAGTATCGTTTAGTGATAGGGAAGTAGAGGATAGCACCCGCTCTGTCGAACGGTTGCGTGACAGATCGCAAGTGGAATCGGCGGAAGGATTTCTACGGGAGATCGTTGCTTGGGCCAAGCCGATGCGATCATCGCGGCCACGGCGTCACAAAAAAGCATGCCCGCCGCTCACCCGCAATCGAAAGCATTTCCGCTTCATTGATGAGATTGAACTGGCTCCGGCTTACGAAGGCGTGATTGTAATGGATCCGGCTTGGCGACCTTCACTTGTCGGCTCTTGATTAAGGAATGGTCCGATCGGTACCGCGCACTAATTCTTTGAACCGCGGATCCCCGCGCAAGGCTTCCAAACGAGGATCGACACGGACGAAAGTAAAACCCACGGTATGTTCCCGCTCAGCCTGCGTTAGCCACCGAAATGCGTTGTCAGGGTCACCAACCAGACAATAAATGATAGCAATCTCGTAAGCTGAGACCCATTGCTCGCTGCGCCGTTCAAGAATCTCCTTGAGGATGACCTTGGATTCTTCGGGTCTGCCGACCGCCGCCAGCACCTGGGCTCTCTTCATGCGCGTCGTCGGAGTTTCACCGGCGAAAACCCGTTCCTGATCAAACGCAGCCAACGCCTCGGCATGCATGCCTTTCTTTTCGTAGGACCAGCGCAACACCGTATGCGCGGCCACCCCGCCGAAGTCCAGGTCGAGAGCTTTGCGACACTGCTTGATTGCATCATCGTACCGCCCGGCGAAAAAGAGGACGTTGGCGACTGCCGTTGCCAGGACGGGTGACTGCGGGGAAATCTCGCGCGCGTGTTCCATCTCATTAAAGGCCTCTTCGTGACGGCCCATCGCAGACAAACTAAACGCATACCAGCGATGCGCCACCTGGGCACCGGGTTTCAGCTCGATAGCCTTCCGTAGTTCACGTTCCGCATCGTCCCAGTCTCGATCGTAGTGAAGTCGCACAAAACCCAGCGACGCATGAGCTTCAGCCAAATCGGGATCAGCCTCGACGGCCCTCATGGCTGATTGCTTAGCGCGCTGCCAGGCCGCTGGCGGCGGTGGCTCGACATACCAGTTGAGGAGGGAGTAACAATCGGCCAACTCAGAATGAGCGATGGCAAAATCCGGATCGAGACGAACCGCTCGCTCAAGGCGTTCGATAGCTTGTCGCAAACCCTCGGCGGTACGCCGCGTCGAATAATAGCGTCCAGCTGTGTAGAGTTGACGGGCCTCTTCGTTTTCTCCAGCTTGAGTGTCCGGCGCCGGGCTCATCACCGGTGAGGTAACCGACGCCCGGTCCTCGACAAAATTTTGTTTGCCTTTGCGTTGCCTGCCGGGAATCGGAAAAACCAACTTGCGACCGGCGGCTGGATTCCTGGTCTTTTCCAGTAGCTCTTCAAACGCCGGCTCTCCCCGGAGCGGATCAAACTGCGGTTCGACTCCGAGCCACACCAGCCACGCATCCTTTATGTTGTAGGCTTCTTCCAGGAGCTCCAAAGCGGTCTCTCGTTCTCCAAGATTCAGGTGGATCAAAGCGCGGTGGTAAGGCGAGACAAACGAGCGCTCCGATATTTCCTGGAGTCGATCCAGCGCCGCCCGAGCATCAGAGTGCCGTCCCGCCGCCGCATATGCCGCGCCCAAAGCGGACAGGAAAAACTGACCGCCGCTGGAAAGATCGAGGGCCTTCTCAGCCATCTTCACTGCTTCGTCTGCATGGCCGGCTTGTTTGAGAGTCCACGAATAGGTAACCAACCCGTAAGAAAAGTCCGGGACGGCGTCGAGCATGTTTTGGTAAGTGGTGATCGACTCCTGAAAGCGTCGGGCCTGGTAATAACACCAGCCCAGTCCCTGCACGATACTTGGCGAGAGCGGATCGAGTTCGCGCGCGCGAAGCATCTCTTTAATCCCGTCGTCAAATCGCCCTTCCATTTGTAGATGGAAGGCGTACCAATGATGCGCCGTAGCGTAGTTTGGGTTGACCTCGATCGCGCGACGGTGCTGTCCCTCCGCCACCGCCCAGTCAAAGTCCTGGCAAACTGTGGCAAAACCAAGGGCGCTATAAGCCTCAGCTGAAGTTGGGTCCAGTTCGACGGCTTTGTGAGCGGCCGCTTTGGCGGCGGCGGAGCATTCCGCGAAAGGCCTGATGCCAAACACACCAAGCCAATTGTAGTAGTCCGCTACGCCTGTGTAGGCAAGCGCATACTCGGGATCGAGTTGAATTGCATGGTTATAGCACTCGAGCGCCTTGGCGAAACCTGATTCGGTATAGCTGTTCCAATAGTAACGGCCGCGCAGGTAAGACTCGAAGGCCTCGGCGCTGTCAGTCCCGCGCTTCGATAGCTGGGCCTGCTCATCTCGAGTCAATTGCGGAAGCAGCGCCGCCGCTACCTGCTCAGAAATCGAGTCCTCAATCTGCAACACATCGGTAGAGTCTTCGTCAAACTGTTCGGACCAGCGCGTTATTCCTTCGCTGACATTCACAAGCTGCGCCGTCACCCGCAGCCGATTACCGGCGCGGCGCAGGCTGCCATCGACGATGTAATCGACGCCGAGGTCGCGGCCGGCAATCAGTGGGTCCACGCTGGCGCCACGATACTGCATGACACTGCTAGTGGGGCGCACAATTAGCCGCTGAACATTGCTGAGCCGAGTGATCAAAGCATCCGCGAGTCCAACCCCGAGATATTCGTCCCCCGTATTTTCGATGGATGCGCTTAGGATTTTGAACGGCAGCACCGCGATCGACTCCTGGCCGGCGCGCGAAGGGGCCGGCAGAGTCGGCAGCGCGGCAAGACGATGGTTGAGTTTCCGGAGTAGATCGTTAAAGCGCGGGTGTCCGTGCAATGGATCAAGCTCAGGGTCGACGCCCAACCAGAGGACCTTGGCGTCTTTGGTTTCGTAGGCCACTTCTAAAAGGTCCAGCGCTTTTTCGATACGGCCCAGGCCGCAATGAATGAGGGCCAGATGGTATTGAGAGACATGACGGCGGGCGCTAAGGGCATCCATCTCCTGCAGAACGCCCTCAGCCGCAGCCACATTACCCGCATGTGCGTTTGCGGAACCCAGTCGCCCCAAAGTAAGACTGCTTTTGCCCATTAACTCAACGCACTTCGTCGCAGCTGCGATTGCTTCTTCGTGCCGGCCCATTTTGCTCAAGAGAAAACTAGACCCGTGAATCATGGTCAGGTTTTGCGGCTCGGCGTCGAGCGTCTTCCGAGCCAGCTGATATGCGTCGTCCATTCGGCGGGCATGGTAAGAACACCAGACAAGCGTAAATCGCGAGATTACGGCCAACGGATCCAGGTCTCGGGCGAGTTTTGCCTCGTGCAACGATTCAGTGAAGCGCCCTTCCATAGCCAGTTGCAGTGCGTACAAAACTCGGGCTACCGAATAATTCGGATTGAGTTCAATCGCGTGGAGCAGCTGGCGTTCTGCGCTGGCCCAGGCAAAATCCCGGGTCAACGTCGCCTGACCCAGGGCAGCGTAACCCTCGGCCAGCATCGGATCGATTGCCACGGCGGTTGAGGCGGCTTCATAAGCGGCAGCGGCGCATTCGGCAAATGGCATCACCGTAAAAGAGGCGAGCCAGTTGTGATAGGCCGCGACTCCGGCATAGGCAACTGCATAGTTTGGATCCAGCGCAATCGCCTGGTGGTAACAAACAATCGCGCGCGCGAAACCATCTTCCGTGAAGGTATTCCAGTAGAAGCGGCCGCGCAGATAAGCCTCATAAGCCTGAGGGTCATCAGTGCCGCGCTTTGCTAAACGGACGCGTTCATCGCCGGTCAGGTGAGGAACAAGGGCCTCGGCAACGCTGGCGGAGATTGCGTCTTCCAGGCTGAGAACGTCGGTGAAGCGTTCGTCAAATTGTCCGGCCCAGACGGCCGTTCCATCGCTTACGTTAAGCAACTGAACCGTCACACGAATACGGTCGCCCGCCCGCCTGAGCCTGCCGTCAAGGACGAAGGCGGCGCCAAGTTCACGGCCCGCCACCAGCGGATCAGTGTTGGAGCCATAACGCAAAACACTGCTGGTCGGTCTCACCGCAAAGCGTCGAATGCCGCTGAGGCGGGTGATCAAGGCGTCGGCCAGGCCCATTCCCAAATAGTCGGGAGCGGAGTCTGTCCCCGGATGCATCTCCAGCACCTTCAGAGGCAAGACTGCGAGGGAATCCCCGGAGGCGCTTGGTTCTGACCTGATTTGCGAAGCCACGTACGGAGCATCGGGGAGATCGGAGACTGGGCGTCCTTCCAGGTAACGCGTGATGTCGTCGCGCAGCTGCTCAGCCGTTTGATAGCGCCATTCGGGCTCCTTGCGGAGCGCTCGCATCACGATGTCGTCAAGGTCGCCGGCAAACTCACGGCGCAGGGTCTCGAGCGTTGCTTTGCGCACCGTGTAGAGGTGCGTAAGGGTTGTCGCCTCCTCTCCTGAGTAAAGAGCTGGGAGCAGATCGTCAGGACGCGTAATGACAATACTGAGCGGCGCCGGTGGCTCTTCGCAGATCACTCGGGCAATCTCGTGCGGGGCACGATTGCGCAAGCGATAGGGACGGTGACCGGTTAACAACTCGTAGAGCAAGACACCGAGAGAATAGACATCGGTGGTCGGGGTGGTCGGCGCGCCTTGCACCTGCTCCGGCGAAGCATACTCCGGGGTCATCAGACGCATGGCGGTGGCAGTTGGATCGTGGGTGATGTCTCCCGCTAGATCCGGATTGAGAAGCTTGGCGATGCCAAAATCCAGGAGCTTAGGCAC
>JANNJZ010000568.1:0-14280 GCA_031396065.1 Pyrinomonadaceae bacterium
ACAATACAACTTAAACTAGACACCGTTCGTTTAGAGGTGGTAATCGACCACCGGCTCACCGTGGTGTGTAATTCCCATGCCCACCGTCGCCCGCCCTTTCATTGTCGCAACGGTGGGCGGTGCCCACCTATAAACGAACGGTCATGGGAAACAAAAGCTCGTGAAAAAGCAGAGCTAGGACCGTCGCGAGAGCAGTATGATTGGGGCCAAGCGAGATCAAGCGTTTCAGTTTTGCCTGGCAATCACTTTATCCCTGACTAGCTCATAAGTCTTTTCCGAGATGATATTCCTTCTCACCAGATCACTCTTTTCTCGATAAGGACGTCCGTCAATTATCTTTTGGGCGTTAGCTTCGCCAATACCCGGCAACTCAATCAGCCTTGTTTTTGAAGCCGAGTTAAGGTCGACCAAGGCGGCGCTAGCTTTCTCGTTGGTTGATCTATTTGAGCTTAGCGGAGCGGGACCTTCCTTGCCACATCCGACAAAGAAGAGCGCCGAATTGCACAACAAAATAAGAACGAGATGTTTCCGCATCAAGGCTCGTGGAGATCGCTGGGACCGGTTGCTCAGGAGCGCGAAACCGTAATCACAACGCTTTGTTGTCCTCTAATTAGCGGCCCAAACAGATTCTGAATTTCCAGTAATAGTGACATAGAAGCGGGATGAATGACCAACAGAAAAAAGAACTGGTAGTGGTCGTGTTCCGTGTTGTCTGTCATGAATTAGAATCCGCTCGTTTAGAGGTGGGCACCGCCCACCGGTGCGCCGTGGATGAACCGTGCCGCCAGGAAAGAATCCGTTAGTCCTGGGGGGGGCCCTCTAAACAAATCGGGACTGCCTTACGTGCAAGGATTGCGCCCACGCCGCACCGGTGGGCGGTGCCCACCTCTAAACGAACGTACAGAGGTTCACGAGTATTTACCGGCGATCTTCCTTACCGTGGTTGAATTTCGCAAAGTCACTGCCATTCCTAACGCTTTCTCAAACTTGGCGCCGCCCGGAAAAGCTGATTCTCCCAACTTCTTCCGGCAAAGCCAGTACACTTCGCGTCCGTAAATGTGGAAGTCATCAACTTGAGTTTTGAACGACAGCAGCCGTTGCCTTGATTCATCGAGCGGCTCTTCTGCTAAGAAGCCGATGTAAAGAACGTTGCCTTCGGCACCGCAGTCCTCAAATGGTTCGTACCGGGCCACCTCCGCCAATTCGGACACGGTCCTGATGAAGGTCGCCACCTGGTAGCCGAGGCCGGCGTTCAGTGCTTGTTCAATCTTCGTTTCGAGTGCTTTCGTGTTTTTGGACTTTGAATCAAAGATGACATTGCCACTGGCGATAAAGGTTTCGACGTTGGAAAAGCCCATCGCCTCAAACAGACCGCGGAGATGGTCCATCTTGACGGTGTGGCCACCAACGTTTATGGCTCGGAGAAACGCGACATATTTCATATTTGGAGTGCGCCGCCTTGTCGGCGCTTTGGCCCGCTGCGACCTGTCGCAGCTTCGTTGCGGTTCAATCAAGTGAGAAAACAGTTGAATCTGGCGCGAGATCGCGGCGCCTGGCCGCCGCTGACCAAAGCGCCGACGAGGCGGCGCACTCCAAAAAGGTCAAAAACTGAATTGCACTGCCAACTCAATCCGTCGATTGCCGGCTTGACTCCCGCCACCGCCGCCAAAACCAAAACCTCCAGCCAGCGAAAGTGATTCGCCGACTAATGGTGAGCGAAGGTTTCCGACCGGCAAACCGCGATTAGTGTGATTGAAGAGATTTCGTATTTGAGCGGTAAACTCCAACTTGTATTTGCTCTCGTCATCGTCGCCACCGCCCGGTGCGCCAGCGCCGCCAAACGGACTGTTAATGCCGCCACGACCGCCACCACCACCGCCCCCCTGGCCTTGCACCGATTTCTTTTCGCCACCGCCAAAGCCAAACTCTTTCGTTGCCCGCAAATTCACTATGAAAAACTCGGGGCCTCTGCCGTAGTTTCGCGGCACGATCGTGTCTCCGGGATCGGGCGTCGGATCAAATGTACCTAATCTAGTGAACAACACTCCTGGCTCGGAGGTGCTGGTTGCAAACGAAGGGCGTTCGGTGAAAAGCGTGTCGCCGTTAGTGTCTGTGCCGGTCGTGATGTTAAAGGGCACACCCGTGCGAAACGTTATGAACGGTCCGAAACTAAAACCAAATGGCGCGGTAAGATTTCCGCCGAGGACAAAGCGGTGCCGAATGTCGAGCGCGGCTCGCCCATACTCGCCACTCAAATCGTAAGAGTTGGCCGGAAACGTTCCGGGCGAATCTGTATCACTTTTTGCGCCACCGAATGCGTAATTGGAAAAGAGCGAAACACTTTCATGGAGACTTGAACGAAGATTAACGATCAGTTGGTGTTGGTTGAACCTGCCAGTAGCTTCGTATTGAAAAATATTTCCTTCACTGGGAGCCGGCCGGACACCATTCACTGGTGCATTGATGTTGCGCGAACGCTGCAGGCGTCTCGTGTGCGCACTAACATACGTCACGCTCAGAGTAGTTTTATGTGGCAGCTGGCGTTCGAAGCCCAGCGCGGTTTGAACCGTGTAAGGCGCTTGCAGGTCAGGCGAAACAACCCGCGTCGTTTGCAGTTGCGCGAACGCCGTTAACGATTCAACTGTCGGCACGTTTGTCACACCGCTTTGGGTGAAAACTATTGGGTCCAGAATCGCTGGGTCGGTAACGACAAATAGCTGCTGGTTGACGCCGTCATAGCGAAGGGCCTGCAAACTTAAACTCTCGTTGAAACGATCGTAGAAGATTCCCAGTCCGCCACGAAAGACTGTTTTTGTTCGGTTCTTCCCCCCAGCTCCAGGGGCGTAAGCAAAGCCGAAGCGAGGGGCGAAGTTGAAATTGCCGGAAATGTTGGTTTGTCTTTCATAGCGGAGACCCAGAGAGACGTTTAGCGCCGGGCTCACTCTCCAATCGTCTTGTAGAAACAACCCCACATCCCTTTGCTTGATTTTTGCTTCAGGGTTTCCGCCGGCGATTGAAAACTGCGTCGGAAAGGCGCCGGGCAAATTCAGAATCGTGTTGCGGTATTGGTCGAGGCTAGTAAATGTGAAGGTCCCGGCGAAATTACTCGGGGAAGAATCTGCGAGTCGAACATGCCGCAAGCGAACCCCAAATTTGACGGCGTGGTTTCCCCGCAGAACTGACGTGGTGTTCTGGAATTCGAAGCGGTCTTCGTGAGAAAAGGCGGAACCGACACTCGCGCCGCCCCCAGTGAATGCATCAAGGACTCGAACAGTCGGCGAATTGCTTGCGCTCTCCTGATTGGAGCGGCGACGAATATATTGAGCGCGGGCTTCGTTGACGGTCGACGAGTTGACGATCGCAGTTTCAGTCAGGCGGGTTGTGTGGTCACTGTCGCCGGTGTTAAGCGCCCGCGACAGCAAATCGAAACCACCAAAACCGCCAAGCTTTGTTTTCGAGTTCTCAAAACTGTAGCGGGCAACCAGTGTGTGATCGTCGTTCAACTTCAAATCAACGCGCGCGCTTAACTCATTATCCTTTGACGGAACACGGAACGCGCGTTGAAAGGGGGTAACGATTAAAGCCGGATTAAGGATGAGGGCGTTGATGAGGGCGTTGTTGTCGGAGTCCTGGTGCTCAGCATACAGGAAGATGGATGCGCGTTTCTTTACCAGTGGTCCGCCCAAATTGAATTGAGTGTCGCGAATCTGAAAAGGGGGCTTGTTGGGCGCAAACGGATTGCGGGAGTTTAGAGATTCGTCTTCAAACTCAACTTCCGCCTCACCGTGATACTTCTCCGTGCCCGGTTTGGTGAAGATCTCAATTCGTCCGAATCCCAGTCGATCATACTCGGATGAAAACGGATTCTGATTGATGCGAATTTCCCTGATGGTATCGCGTGGCGGCAAACGTCCTCCCGAGAAGCCGTCAACAAAGACCTCGCCGCCACTTGGTCCAGCGGCAGGTCCGGCCAGAGCCTGCAAGGCGGCGGCCAGGTCAGCGGCATTATCAGGCAAAGCCTCAATGTCGGATTCGCGCAAAACTGTCGCGCTCGCGTTTGCTTCGGGATCCGTGTTGACCCCCTGGTCATTTTCGACGGTCACCTGTTCGTTCACCGTCACCACCAGCATGACGTCGACCGTCGTGACCTTGCCGTCTGCCACCTCCACTTCGGCATTTTCATAAGGTGCAAAGCCCGGGGCGAAAGCTCGCAGTGTATATTCTCCGGGTAGCAGGTTATTAATTGTGAACGCGCCATCTCGATTTGTGTGCGTATCTTTTTGATTGCCGTTCGCGCTGATAATAGTGACCGTCGCTCCACTGACCAGAGCTCCCAAAGCATCTAACGCTTTGCCGCGGATGGTTCCGCCTGATTGCTGGGCCTGGCCAGGCGCGAACAGGAGGCCCAACACCAGAGAGAGCGTTAGGCCTCGCAGTGTTACTCTTGAAAGTGGCCAAAACCAAAAGCTAAGTGGGGGCATCATCTCGATTGCTCCAAAGAAGCGTAAGCGGAAATGCTCGTCAGTAGGTGACTCAGTTAGGCTATCAGGAACTCGTGGTAATCCGTCCACCGCCGCGCGCCGGATGGTGTCCTAATTTTACGGATGTTTAGAGTACCGACTTTAGTTGGACCCTTTAAGCACCAGTAAAAGCCACTAGAGTCATAGGGGAAAGGAGAACTGACGAACAGATTTTCCATTATTTTCCATATATCATTTTTCATTTCTCATTTGCCATTGGCGGATTCCATTGGGCCACGATGATTCGTCTGCAACGACCGTTTCCCTCAGCGCTCGGCAGTCCAATCCTCGCCTCTTAAATGACCAATGAGAAATGTCAAATGACATATGGAAAATCTCCTCTCTTTCCTTCCCACTGGTACCCTCAAGCAAGCTTTCGAAGTTAGGGACACTGCCGCTCGCCCTGCCTGGCTGAGTGGTCATGGTCTTTACTTTATTAGCCAATCCGAATATTAGACAAAAGCACGTGGCAGACCTTACCTGTAAAAGATGACGAGACGATGAACTTTGGTGAGATCCCGGATTTCTTTTTGCTCGATCCTTTAGATTTTGCGCCCAAGGGCATCGGCGATCACCATCACCAGGTTTGCGGGCTCGATTGGTTTGGTAACGTGAAGTTGGAACCCGGCGTTTAGCGTGCGGGTTCGATCCTCACTCGTTGCGTAGGCGGTGAGCGCCACTGCGGGAATCTGTCTGGCCCGCCTTGATTTCATCTTCCGCACTTTCCCAATCAGGCTGTAACCGTCCTCGTTGGGCATTCCGATATCACTCACCAGCAGATCCGGTTTCCAATCGCGGACGGCCTTCAGTGCTTCCTCGACGGAATCACAGCAGTTAACTTCGCTGCCGCACCGCGTCAGAATAGTTCTCACTAAATCGCGTGAGTCAACCTCATCATCAACGACGAGAATTCGCAATCCCTCGAATACTTTCGCGAAACCCGCGGGCAGCCCATTACTCTGCGGTTCAGTCTCAGCAGCCTCATCAGAAGCGAGAGGTAAAGACACAGACGCGAGAGGCAGAGTAATCGTAAACCGGGAACCCTTGTCTTTCCCCTGACTCTCTACCTCGACGCTCCCGTGATGAAGCTGAACCAGGTGCTTCACAATGGACAGCCCAAGGCCCAGGCCTCCGTGCACCCGGGTAGTGGAGCCGTCGGCCTGCCGGAAACGATCGAAGATATAAGGCAAGAAGTCAGGAGTAATGCCGACGCCCGAATCGCTGACCGAGATGCGAACCCCGGACGCGCTGCGTTGTCCTTCAACGCGGACGTGACCCTTCTCGGGAGTAAACTTGACTGCGTTACTAAACAAGTTCCAAAAGATCTGCTGTAGCCGGTTTGGATCACCAGGGACCAGGCCAATCTCCACATCTATCGCGTTTTCAAAGTTGATGGCTTTTGCTTCCAACGCCGGCCGCACCGCATCGATTGCTGCTTCAACTACTGCACTTAGATCAACCGGCCGAGGTTCTATTTGGAGTTTCCCGGTAATGATTCGCGAAACGTCCAGCAGATCATCGATCAGTTGCGACTGTGATCTGGCGTTGCGCTCGATCGTTTCAAGTGCCCGAGACATCTGAGACTCGTCGAGTTTTCCGGAACGCACCAAGTGACTCCACCCCAGGATGGCCGAGAGGGGCGTGCGCAGTTCGTGTGAGAGGGTGGCGAGGAATTCGTCTTTAGTACGATTAGCTTGCTCAGCCTCCGCGCGGGCGGTTCGCTCGCGGACCAGGAGGTGCGCACGTTCTTCTTCGGCCTGCTGGCGCTCGGCTATTTCCAACTGCAACTCGCTGGCGTGTCGTTGCGCGTCGCTATAAAGCATTGCGTTCTCATACGCGACGGCCACCTGAGTCGCTAACGTCGCCGCCAAACGCTCGTCGGCTTCCGTGAAATCCTCCGCGTTTAGTTTGTTTATCAAATACATCCAGCCCGACACTTTGGAACCAGACAAAATCGGGGCGCCCAGGAAGGAATGCACTAACTCGGAGGTTTTTCCGTTGACCTGCAATAGTTCGTCAGAATCATTCAGCCTTAGTGGGCGACGTTCCGCGACCAGATGCTTCAAAGCGCGCCGTGCGATGTGCGGAACCTGCGCGCTTAAGTCTCCACGAACCCGGGCAAGTTGGCTCGGGGGAAGCGCGGCATCTTCATTTGCTGCGCAACGGAAGAAATAGCTCAGGGTCGAACCGTCGCCATTCATTACCCCGACGCCCGACTCCTGTGCCTGGACAATCTGCCGGGCAGAGCGACAAAAATTTTCCAGAACTCTCGACGGATCGCGCTCGGCGATTAATTCCTGACCCAATTCGATAAGCATGCCCAGCCGAACCAGATTTGCGTTCTCGAGTTCCAGGTTCTTTTCCTGGAGCAACCCGGCCTGACGCTTAATCTCCTGCGTCTTCTTAAACAACTCTACAAAAACCGCGACCTTCGACCGCAAGATGTCAGGCTCAATTGGCTTAACAATGTAGTCGACTGCACCCAGAGAATACCCGCGGCTCAAATGCCGGCCACCGGTGCTGTCAGCTGTTAGAAAAATGATCGGGATGTCGCGCGAGCGGTCGCGGCCGCGAATTAACTCGGCCGTCTCCAAACCATCGAGACCGGGCATGTAGACGTCCATCAGAATCACTGCCACTTCGTGGTCCAGAAGGTAACGGAGCGCCTGGTCCCCCGAGGAAGCACTTACCAGTTTTCTGTCCGGAGCCTGTAGCAGCGAATCGAGCGCCAACAAATTCGTTGGGTTGTCGTCGACCATCAGGATATTGATCGGCTCTTCAGCTTTCATGGTGTATTACCGTCGACCGTAACTGCGGCGCTGTCCTTCGAGGAAGAGAAGTGACCAACTGGATCTTGAGCGAGAGAGTTACATAATAGTCCCAGAAAAGGGCCAAGCTCCGCCACGGACATTATTCTGTCCACTGCCGTGGCTGCGATCGCAGCCTCAGGCATCTCTGGGCACGCGGCGAGGGCCGGATCTTCGACCAGTGCAAATCCGCCTCGCAGCTTTATCGCTGCCAGTCCATGTGCGCCGTCGCGATTGGCGCCAGTCAATACCACCCCAATCGTCCGTTCCGCATATTGATCGGCCGCTGACGCGAACAGTACATCTATCGATGGTCGCGCAAAGCCGACAGGGGGATCGGTTGACAACGCGAAGCTGTCTCCTTCGACCAGCAAGTGATAATCACGGGGCGCCAGATACGCGTGTCCGGGAAGAATCCTCTCTTTATCTTCCGGCTCGGTAATGGGCAGATAGCTGTGGCGGCTGAGGAACTCACATAAACCGATCTCTGAATCCTTGCCCCGGTGTTGCACGATGACGACAGGCACGGGAAAACGGGCGGGCAATGCCGAAAGCAATGTCTGCAATGCTCTCAATCCCCCGACGGATGTGCCGACGACAACGATCTCAAATTCCGTTCTCAAAACTCCCTCTTGTTAACAACGCTCTTCTCTGTGCGACCTCTGTGTTCTCTGTGTCTCTATGGTGAGTGGTTGTTGCGGTTCGTGATCACCACAGAGACACAGAGAACACAGAGGTTGCACAGAGAAATAGCGTTGCAATTCAACCTACATTACCTTTCGATACAACTTGTCTGTGTCATTCAAATGCCGGTAAAAAGAGGCCCGAGGCGTAAACTTCAACGACTCCTTGTTGCCGAGACCAAAGACGCCAAACATACTCAAGCTGTCGTAGAGCAGCTTATGAACTCGCGCCTGAAGATCTTTGTTGAAATAGATCATGACATTGCGACAGAGGATCACCTGAAACTCGTTGAAGGATCCATCTGTCGCCAGATTGTGCTCGGAAAACACTACGTTGCTCTTAAGCGATGGACTGAAAATTACGCTGCCATACTGCGCCGTGTAGTAGTCGGAAAAATCGTTAGTCCCGCCGGCCTGCTGGTAGTTGTTGGTGTATTCCCTCATCGCGGAAAGCGGGAAGATTCCATCCCGGGCCTTGCGTAGGACGGCCTGACTAATGTCAGTGGCGTAAATACGGCACCTTTCATACAGTCGTTCCTCCCGCAGCAGGATAGCCAGTGAATAAACCTCTTCTCCGGTAGAACAACCAGCGACCCAAATCTGCGCCGTGGGATAGGTGCGGAGCAGGGGCACAACTTGCCTGCGGAACGTCGCGTAAAAACTGGGATCGCGAAACATGGAAGTGGCATGCACGGACAGTCCCAGGAGAAACCGCTCGAGGCACGCGGCGTCATGCAGAACTTTCTCCTGAAATGCTGAAACGGTCTCAACTTTCTCCGTCCGGACCAACTCCAGTATGCGTCGCTTCAAGGAAGCGCGAGAGTACTCTCGGAAATCAAAACCGAACGCACGGTAAAGCCCTTCGAGCAATAAGTCGATCTCGATATCTTCCAGTCCCACTGCTTTTGTTACCGCGCTCATCATGAAATCCAGCCGTAAAGAGAATTGCGAAATACCCAGTGCAATAAACATCTCGCCCCGCCGATGCTCGCGAAGAAAATCTCAACGCTATGAGCCTCTAGCCCGCTGGGGGCGAAAGCCAGTTTCGTAATGTTCCTCGCTCCAGCGGAGCGAAATGCTGGTCACTGGTTTCGCTCCGCTGGAGCGAAGAGGCTCTTAGGAGATTCCTTTTGCTATAAACATCTCGCCACGCTGGGGCGAAGGCAACAACTCCAGGGAGATGCTCATTCTGTTCCCTCCTGCCGATACAGCCAAACCCGAAGCAGTGACAACAATTGATCGATATCCAACGGCTTCGAAATATAATCTGAAGCCCCCACCGCCAGACAGTGATCGCGGTCAGCTTTCATCGCCTTGGCCGTCAAGGCAATTATGGGAAGCTGTTTGAATTCCTCCATTGCACGAATCGCGGTTATGGCTTCGTAGCCGTCCATCTCGGGCATCATGATATCCATCAAGACGGCTTCAATCTCGGGATCGGCTTTCAGAATATCAATGCCTTCTTGTCCATTCTCGGCATGGACCACATTCATGTTGTGGGACTCCAGCGCGCTGGTCAACGCGAAGATATTGCGCACGTCGTCGTCAACCACCAGTACTTTGCGACCGGCCAATACCGGATCAGTGCGGTGGAATTTCGCCAGCATACGGCGCTTGGGCTCCGGCAAATTGGCCTCAACCCGATGCAGGAAGAGAGCGGTCTCAGCCAGTAACCGTTCGGGAGAGCTGGCCTCCTTCACAATAATCGCGTCAGCCACCTTCTTCAGGTGGAGCTCCTCCTTCCGAGTCAACTCCTTTCCGGTGTAAATGATGATCGGCAGATCATAGCGACCGAGTTCAGTCTGCAGTTTTTCGATGAGATCGAATCCGCTCATATCAGGCAACTTCAAATCCAGCACCATGCAATCGAAGCGCTGGCTCCGCAAAGCCACCATCGCTTCTTCACCGGTAGCGACCGCCGTGGTATGAACGTCGCCGTTGCCGATCAACTCCACCACACTCATGCGCTGCACATCGTCGTCTTCGACGACCAGCAATTTGCGAATTCGCCTTTCGGCAAATTCTCGAATGTCGTCGAACGATTTCCCCAGGTCTTCATGGCTGACTGGCTTTTGCACATGATTAAAAGCGCCCTGTTGTAACGCCCGCTGGCGCTGCTCCTCCACTGTGATGATATGGACCGGAATGTGACTGGTCTCCGGGTCGTGTTTCAAGCGATCCAGTACGGTCCATCCATCGCGATCCGGAAGGCGAATATCCAGGGTGATGGCCGCAGGTTTGTATTTTTGCGCCAGCACCAGGGCCATCGTTCCGCTGGTGGCCACCAGGGCTTTAAACCCTTTCTCCCGGGCCAGGTCCAGCAGGATGCCGGCGAAACTAATGTCATCTTCAACGATCAGCACGGTACGATCACCGCTTTCGATTTCATTGCGATCATCGAGTATTACGGCTGACTCAGCTGAAAGCAGGGCCATGGCTTCGCTGTCGAAGGATTCCACAGGTGTCCATGCGGCCTCGACTTCTTTAACCGCGGTAACCCGCGTTTGCCGGGCCGACGCGTTGGTCGCTCCAGCAGGTACGTAATTTCGAGGCAGGTAGAAAGTGAAGGTACTGCCTTCTCCCGGCGTCGAGACGACGCGAATCTCGCCACCCAGCAGCCGAGCAATCTCGCGGCTGATGGAAAGCCCCAGTCCGGTGCCTCCATATTTTCGGCTGGTAGTGCCATCAGCCTGCTGAAAGGCCTCGAAAATAATCCGTTGCTTGTCGGTTGGAATGCCGATGCCAGTATCGCTCACCGAGAATGCCACCACCTCCCCAGCCCGATTTAATGAATCGAGATGATAGTTTTCGTCTTTCGCAGCCGGAGCGATACGCAGGACGACCTTGCCCTCCTCGGTAAACTTGAAGGCGTTTGAAAGCAGGTTCATGAGAATTTGTTGCAGACGCTTATCGTCAGTGCGAATAGTCGGCGGCAGTTGGTCATCTCGTTCGACCAGGAACTCAAGGTTTTTGTCCTGGGCTAGTTGATGGAAGCTGCGCTCCAACTGCACCGTCATCTCAGCTACCGAAACTTCGGAAACCTCAATTCCCATCATGCCTGACTCGATCTTCGACAAGTCGAGGATGTCGTTGATCAGGGAAAGCAGATCCGAACCTGAGGAATGGATCGTCTCGGCAAACTGCACCTGCTTGCCGCTCAGGTTCTCGTCATTGTTTTCTGCCAACTGCCGCGAAAGAATCAGCATGCTATTGAGCGGCGTGCGTAGTTCGTGTGACATATTGGCCAGAAACTCCGACTTGTATTTCGAAGTGAGCGCCAGTTGTTCGGCCTTCTCCTCCATTTCCCAACGAGCTTCTTCCACTTCGCGGTTCTTGGCTTCCACTTCCGCTTTCTGCCGGGCCAACAACGCCGCCTTTTCCTGTAGCTCTTCGTTGGTTTGCTGCAACTCCTCCTGCTGGCTCTTCAGTAATTCTTCGGATTCACGCAGCGATTCGGCCTGCTGCTCGAGTTGCTCGTTGGTTTTCTTAAGTTCGTCCTGCTGGCTTTGTAGTTCAGCCGCCAGCGATTGTGATTGCTGGAGTAGATCTTCCGTGCGCGTGTTAGCGGCAATGGTGTTCAGCACGATACCGATACTTTCAGTCAGCTGATCGAGGAAGGTGAGGTGGGTGTCGCTGAATGTGTTGAAAGTTGAAAGTTCGATGACGGCCTTGACGTCGCCTTCAAAGAGTACCGGCAGGACGACAATGTTATTCGGCGGGGCTTCGCCGAGACCCGAGGCGACGTAAACATAGTTTGTGGGAACATTCGTTACCAGGATTCTTTCCCGCTCGATCGTGCATTGGCCCACCAGTCCCTCACCGGCGTGGAATTCATTTGCCAGGTTCTTGCGCTTGTTGTAGGCGTAGCCGCCAAGCAGTTTCATAAGTGGCTGGCCGTTTGAGCTGGTGTTCACGTAGAAGACGCCCTGCTGCGCGTCAACCAGCGGCGCCAACTCGGAAAGTACCATCTGGGCCACGGTCGTCATATCGCGTTGACCCTGAAGCATGCGGGTAAAACGAGCCAGATTGGTCTTCAGCCAGTCCTGCTCCATGTTTTTCTGGGTCGTGTCTTTGAGATTGAGGATCATCTCGTTGATGTTGTCTTTCAACGCCGCGACTTCGCCCTGGGCCTCGACCGTAATTGATCGGGTCAGGTCGCCCTTAGTCACCGCGGTGGAAACCTCGGCAATTGCGCGGACCTGGGTGGTCAGGTTTGCAGCCAGACCATTTACATTGTCCGTTAGGTCGCGCCAGGTGCCGGCAGCTCCCGGCACGTTTGCCTGTCCGCCGAGTTTGCCTTCGACACCCACTTCGCGGGCGACCGACGTAACCTGGTCGGCGAAGGTGGCGAGCGTGTCAGTCATGTTATTGATGGTGTCCGCCAGTTCGGCGATCTCGCCCTTGGCCTCCACGGTTAACTTGCGCTCGAGATCTCCGTTCGCAACTGCCGTAACGACGCGAGCGATACCGCGTACCTGATCGGTGAGGTTGCTGCCCATCGAGTTCACGTTGTCAGTCAGGTCTTTCCAGGTGCCGGCGACACCGCGCACATCGGCCTGGCCGCCCAACTTGCCTTCGGTTCCTACCTCGCGGGCCACGCGGGTTACTTCCGAAGCGAACGAATTCAGCTGGTCCACCATGGTGTTGATAGTGTTCTTGAGTTCGAGAATCTCGCCCTTCACGTCTACAGTGATCTTCTTGGAAAGGTCGCCGTTGGCCACCGCGGTAGTGACGTCAGCGATGTTGCGTACCTGGCCGGTCAGGTTGCTGGCCATCGAGTTCACATTGTCAGTCAGGTCTTTCCAGGTGCCGGCCACCCCGCGCACGTCAGCCTGGCCGCCGAGTTTTCCTTCGGTTCCTACTTCGCGGGCCACGCGGGTTACTTCCGAGGCGAACGAGTTCAACTGGTCCACCATCGTGTTGATGGTGTTCTTGAGTTCGAGAATCTCGCCCTTCACATCTACCGTGATCTTCTTGGAAAGGTCGCCGTTGGCCACGGCCGTGGTAACGTCGGCAATGTTTCGGACCTGCCCGGTAAGATTGCCGGCCATAAAGTTCACGTTATCCGTCAGGTCTTTCCAGGTTCCCGCAACGCCGATCACTTGCGCCTGACCGCCCAGTCGTCCTTCGGTGCCGACCTCGCGGGCCACACGGGTAACTTCCGAAGCGAACGAGCTTAGCTGGTCCACCATCGTATTGATCGTGTCTTTGAGCTCGAGAATCTCGCCTTTCACGTCCACCGTAATTTTCTTGGAAAGGTCGCCGTTGGCCACCGCGGTGGTAACTTCCGCGATGTTGCGCACCTGGCCCGTCAAGTTACCGGCCATCGAGTTAACACTGTCGGTAAGGTCCTTCCAGGTTCCGGCGACGCCACGCACGTCGGCTTGCCCGCCCAATTCACCTTCCGTTCCCACTTCACGCGCGACGCGCGTTACTTCCGAAGCGAAGCCGTTGAGTTGGTCGACCATGGTATTGATGGTGTTCTTCAACTCGAGGATTTCTCCGCGAACATCTACCGTAATCTTCTTCGAGAGGTCGCCGTTGGCGACTGCGGTGGTTACCTCGGCGATGTTGCGGACCTGTCCGGTAAGATTGCCGGCCATCAAGTTCACGCTGTCAGTCAGGTCCTTCCAGGTTCCGGCGACGCCCTTGACGTCGGCCTGGCCGCCGAGCTTTCCTTCCGAACCCACCTCGCGGGCCACGCGCGTTACTTCCGAGGCAAAGCCGTTGAGCTGGTCCACCATCGTATTGATCGTGTCTTTGAGTTCGAGAATCTCACCTTTCACATCGACGGTGATCTTCTTGGAGAGGTCGCCATTGGCCACGGCCGTGGTGACTTCGGCGATGTTACGCACCTGGCCGGTAAGATTGCCGGCCATGAAATTCACGTTGTCAGTCAGGTCTTTCCAGGTGCCGGCCACACCGATCACCTGCGCCTGGCCGCCCAACTTGCCTTCGGTTCCGACCTCGCGGGCCACGCGGGTAACTTCCGAAGCGAACGAATTCAGCTGGTCCACCATCGTGTTGATAGTGTTCTTGAGTTCGAGAATCTCGCCCTTCACGTCTACCGTGATCTTCTTGGAAAGGTCGCCGGCCGCCACCGCCTTCGTCACGTCGGCGATGTTGCGCACCTGCGAGGTGAGGTTGCCGGCCATCGAGTTCACGGAATCGGTCAGGTCCTTCCACGTCCCGGACACGCCCTCGACCCGGGCCTGGCCGCCGAGGATTCCTTCGGAGCCGACTTCCCGCGCGACCCGCGTCACCTCCGAG
>JANNJZ010000006.1:0-22922 GCA_031396065.1 Pyrinomonadaceae bacterium
GACCACCCCGTTTCGCGCGCCGGGATTACGATGTTTCCCTGGGGCGGATACGCAACCGTCAGTCCCGCCAAGCGTCAGGTCCACCGCGCAGGTCGACCAGAGGAGGCACCGATGAACAGTACAAAACTCTGTCTCTGGGGCTCGATGACATGCCTCCTGCTGGCAGCACCCCTTGTGCCAGCCATCGCCGAAAGCGGGCTGCGCATTTCCAGCGCCGCTGCACAGGAACGAGCCGCCTGGCCGCAATGGCAAGCGCGCTTCGGTTTGGCCACCGTGGGGTCGGCACTCGACGGCAACATGCGCTGGCAGCTCAGCGCCGGCCAGGTGCTCAGCGACTACTACTGGAGCGGCCTGCGTCCGGCGGGCGTCAGTCGCGCGGGCGGCTTTCGCGCGACCAGCGGTCTGCTGCTGGGTCCGCGCTCGCTGGCGCTGGGCACCCCCGCGCTGGCTTCGAGTCAGGGGATCGGCCTGACGTGGTCGCGCAGTTGGCGACTTGCCTCCGCCCCGACCGACGCGTCGGCGGAACCATGGTCGGTTACGCCCTATGTCGGCCTTGGCTACAGCGCCGTGTCCTTGCGCGGCGGCTGGGGCTTTACGGCCGACCTCGGACTGGCAGGTACCACCGACGGTCTTCGTACCCGCCGAGACAGTTCGCTGGGGGCGGCACAGGGCATGGACGACCTGTTGCGCGAGTTGCGACTGACCCCTGTGCTGCAATTCGGCGCCTCCTACACGTTCTGAGTCCTTACCTGTAAGGCCGCATGGCCTTGGGCGCACGATCGCGTGCTGGGGTCGGGTTTGCCGTATAACCACGCCTTTCCCCAGCCTCTTGCGCACCGACCATGAATGAAGCTCACCAACGCATCGCCGACCTTGTCCAGCAAAACCGTGTGGTGCTGTTCATGAAGGGCACGGCCCAGTTCCCGATGTGCGGTTTTTCAGGCCGCGCGATGCAGATCCTGAAGGCCTGCGGTGTCAATGACCTGACGACCGTGAATGTGCTCGACGACGAGGGCATTCGCCAAGGCATCAAGGAATTCGCCAACTGGCCGACGATCCCGCAGTTGTACGTCAACGGCGAGTTCGTCGGCGGCTCGGACATCATGATGGAGATGTACCAGGCCGGTGAATTGCAGCAGGCGCTCGCCCCCCAGTGAGCGCCAGACCACGCCGACTGGTAGTCGGCGTCACGGGTGCCAGCGGCGCGGTTTACGGCATCAGGATTCTCGCGCGTGCGCGCGACCTGGGAATCGAAACCCACTTGGTCGCGACCCCGGCGGGTGTGCTCAACGTGCACCACGAACTGGGCCTGGACCGCACAGCGCTCGAAGCCTTGGCAACGCAGGCCTATGCCCCGGGTGACGTCGGCGCCTGCATTGCCAGCGGGAGTTTTGACACTGCCGCCATGGTGGTGGCGCCCTGCTCAATGAAATCGCTGGCCGCCATCGCGCACGGCTTGGGCGACAACCTGCTCACGCGCGCCGCCGACGTGACCTTGAAGGAGCGTCGGCGTCTAGTATTGATGGTGCGCGAAACACCGTTCAATCTGGCCCACCTGCGTAACATGACCGCCGCCACCGAAATGGGTGCAGTCGTGTTCCCCCCCCTGCCCGCCTTCTACCACCGGCCGGCGACGATCGACGATCTGGTCGGCGACAGTGTGGAGCGCGTGCTCTCGCTGTTGGGCATCGATGTAGCGTCGCCGCGAGTCTGGCGGGGGCTGTAATGGCTCAGCCGGCGACCAGCCACTGGCGCCGAGACGCGAACACCGCGTTCGGATACTCGGCCCGGCCACGGCTGCCGTTGTAGCGGCCCAGTGCCAGGAGCAGGTCGCCGCGTTCGCGCTCAAGGTAGTGTCGCAGGATCACGCAGCCAAAGCGCAAGTTGGTCTGCATGTGGAAGAGCTTGGCGACGTCGCCATCGCCGATCAGGCGTGCCCAGAACGGCATGATCTGCATGTACCCGCGCGCGCCGACCGCGCTGACGGCGTACTTGCGAAATCCGCTTTCGACCTGGATCAAGCCGAGCACCAGGGCCGGTTCAAGCCCAGCGCGCTTGGCCTCGTACCAAAGCGTCTCGAGAAACTCGATGCGTGTGCGCGCCTCGCTCTTGCGCTTTTTCAGCCGCTCGCTCGCAGCACCGAGCCAGCGCAAGTACCGAAGACCAAAGCGGTGACAGGTCACCGCACTCCAAAGAGTTGACGCCATTTCACAAAACGATTAGTCGGAGGTTCATAATGCCGGAATTCAAACATCTAACCCGCAGGGACTTTGTTAAGACGGCCGGGAGTGTTGCTGCCGCGTCGCTCGTGCTAACGCAACCGTCGCTCGCTTCCGTGAGCGCGCCGCGACGTCGTTACGCAATTATCGGCACGGGCGACCGCGCCACCAGCATGTGGGGACGACCGCTCGTCCAGAAGTATTCCGACGTGCTGGAGTTTGTCGGACTTTGTGACATCAATCCGAAGCGAGTAGCGGTGGCCAGAGAACTCATCGGCGTTAACTGCCCCACCTTCACAAGTTTCGAGCAAATGCTTAATCAGGCGAAACCCGAACTGCTGATGGTCACGACTGTTGATGGCTTTCACAGCGAGTACATCACCAAAGGGCTGGATCGCGGCCTTGACGTGATGACCGAAAAGCCAATGGTCATTGATGAGCAACAGTGTCGCGCTGTCTTGGCGGCCGAGAAACGCAATCAGAAGAAGATCGTGGTGACCTTTAACTACCGGTATGCCCCGACGCATCAGAAGATCAAAGAGATTCTGATGTCGGGCGCAATCGGTCGGGTCATCTCGGTTGATTTCAGCTGGTATTTGGATGTGTCGCATGGTGCCGATTATTTCCGCCGCTGGCACCGCTTAAAGTCGAAAGGCGGAAGTTTGTGGGTCCATAAAGCTTCGCATCATTTTGATCTGATTAATTGGTGGCTCGACGCTGATCCGGTCGAGGTGTCGGCCCAGGCTGGGCTCGAGGTGTATGGCAAGAAGGGGCCTTTCCGTCACACTCACTGCCGGCCCTGTCCACACAAATCCGAATGCCGGTTCTTCTATGACATCACCAAGAACCCCAGGCGGATGCAACTCTACGTCGGCCCCGAAGACGCTGACGGTTACTATCGAGACGGATGTGTCTTTCGTGAAGACATCGACATCTACGACTCCATGGCAGCGGTGGTGAAATATTCCAACGGGGCAAACATGAGTTACTCGCTCAACGCCTTTATGCCATACGAGGGTTACCGCTTGGCGTTCAATGGAGATAAAGGGCGTCTGGACATTCGAGACTACGAACGGCAGCCCTGGCCGGTGGAGGTAGAAACGGAGATATACCTCACGAAAAGCTTTGGCAAACGCGAGCAGATCACAGTACCAAAAGGTGAAGGGGGTCACGGTGGCGGAGACAATCGTCTGCACGATTTGATTTTCCGCAAGGCTGATGCTCCCGCCTACATGCGTCTGCCGGATTCACGAGCGGGAGCAATGGCGTGCCTGACGGGCATTGCGGCGCGCAAAAGTATTGAGTCGAAGCGACCGGTCAAGATCTCAGAACTTGTTAGCCTGTGACGGGAAAGGGGAACAGGGGAATCGGGGAATAGGGGGAAAGGGGAAAGGGAGGCGAGGTCAGTACCACCACGCGGTAGAGACTCTTATGAAAATAGAAGTTGGTGAATCAGGCTGACCGCAACTCGTTCTATTTTCATTCGCGGTGGCGAATCGAGATTCATGACTTACTGTGTGAAAACTCCGGTTCGCGGCTATGCCGCCCGATGCGCGGTGGCGGCTATGCCCCACCGGACGCGGCACCCTCATCATTCCGGGGCTCCGCCCCAGTACTTTGGGGCGTAGCCCCAAATCGCATTCGTCGTTGCCCGGAAGGGCACAGCCCTTCAGCACATCGGGCGGCATAGCCGCGAACGAGTATTCACACAGTCTCGGAAGCGGGGGGGCTGCTCGCAAGGAAGATCGCTGGAGTGTGATTCCCAATTTCTCCATTGGCCCAGTTTTCCTTCTTTCACTACAACGTCAAACGGCATTACAAAGACGAGTTGAGCAGAGAGAAATAAAGATGAAGAAATCGCTGATCGCATTTGTTTCGATCACTGCCCTGGCTCTATTGCTTTGTCAGTTCGAGTCGCAGGCGGCGAAGGGAACAACTTACATCACGGTGGCCGCCGGAGCTTTGGACCGGCGTGAGGCAATTGTCGTTTTCCCACTCCCCAAAGAACTGAAAGGGAAGTTGTACGAGCTCCGCGATGAGTCAGACCCGGCGCTACCTCTGCAAGTGGATGCCAGGCGCCAAGCGACCTTTGTGCTGCCGGAACTGAAAGCCGGTGCGACGAAAACCTATCGTCTTGAAGAACTGAGATCCAGCCGACCGGCGACGACGGGAGGCCTTCAATTAATCCGCGAAGGAAACAAGCTCAAGGTTACCGCGGCGGGGCGTGCAGTGCTCAGTTATCAAGCCGAACCGGGCGAAGTCGGAGTCGACATTAAGCCGATTTTCCGGCGCGGTGGCTACATTCATCCGGTGTTTACTCCTTCGGGCCGGCTAATCACTGACGATTATCCTGCCGACCATTTTCACCATCATGGGATCTGGTTCGCCTGGACCAAGACGGAGTTTGCCGGTCGCCATCCTGACTTCTGGAACATGGGTGATGGCACCGGACGGGTCGAGTTTGCAGCGCTTGATGAAGTCTGGAGTGGGCCGGTGCATGCCGGGTTCAAAACGCGCCACCGGTCCGTCGACTTGAGCGGCTCGACGCCGCAGACAGCGTTGAATGAAGTGTGGGAGCTCGTGGTCTATCAAGCAGGGCAGGGCCAAAAGCCTTACTACATATTTGATCTTGTGGTCACGCAGGAATGCGCCACGGCCAGCCCGCTGATTCTTGATGAGTATCGCTATGGCGGGATGGGTTTTCGCGGTCACCGGGACTGGAAGATCAAGACCAATGTTTTCTTTCTGACTTCGGAAGGGAAGGATCGCAGCAATGGCAACGCCACGCGCGGGCGCTGGTGTCACATCGGTGGCCTGGTGGATGGCCAACTCGCTGGAATAGCAATTCTGGACCACCCGGAAAACTTCCGCGCGCCGCAACCGATGCGCATCAATCCTGACGATCCGTTTTTCAACTTCGCCCCTTCGCAAATGGGAAGGTTTGAGATCAAGCCGGGCCAGTCTTACGTGGCGGGTTACCGGTTCATTGTTGCCGATGGGGCACCAGATAAAGCGTTACTGGATCGCCTTTGGAATGATTATGCCAATCCGCCACCGGTCACCGTCAAATTTGGAGTGCGGTAACCTGTTACCGCTTTGGTCATCGGCGACCTGTCGCCGTCGTGCTCCGCCACGCTCGATTCTGCATTTCTACGAGCTTGATAATCGACGCTGACGGCTGCGACAGGTCGCAGAATACCAAAGCGCTGACAGGTCAGCGCACTCCAAAAGTGAAAAGGAGAGACGCAAATGTTCACGAAACGAGATTTGTTGGTTGGGACTTTGGCTGCAGGCACGACGCTGGTTGGCATAACTCTGGCCCAGTCTCAAAAACCACTAATGAAGTCGTCTGTGTTCGATTGGAGTGCTGTCGAGGTGAAGACGACCAAGACTGGCGCCAGACGCGATTTCTTTGGAGCGCCAACCGCTACTCTGGATCTGTTGGAGTGTCATGTAACGACCGTTAATCCGGGTGAGACGGCGCATGCACCGCACCAGCACCCTGAGGAAGAAGTGATGGTAGTCAAGGAGGGCACGCTCGATGTGACGCAGAATGGTGTGACGAAACGAGCGGGACCAGGGTCGGTCATCTTTCATGCCTCGAATGAGTTGCACGGCACCCGCAATGTGGGCCAGACACCGGCCACATACCACGTAATAAAGTGGTATTCACCTGGCACGGTGAAACCGAAGAGTTAAGCAGGCAAAACAATCTTTCTGAGCACCGGCTGAGGGCATATCTATTGGATCATTTTTCACAGTAGGCAAGCCCGCAGTGACGGCCGGTTACCACATCTAAACCTGGGATGAGAAGGAAAAGTTAATGAAGCGATTAACTGATTTGCGGCTACTGACTATGGCCTTCGGATTACTATTTTTGATAGCCATCCCGACAATCGGACAGACGCAAGTTAAAAGTCGCGGAGCGGTGGCCCTTTCCCCGCGCAATCATTTTACTCGCGGCGTCGGGCGCAAAGTCGATACCACTTCGTTTGCGGCTCTGCCGCCTGATGTGCGGGAGGTCTCTGACCTCCGGAGAACTGGGCGAGAAATTGGGGCTACGCCACTTAATCGGGGCACAGCCCCAAAGAGTTTAAGGACTCGACGGAAGGCCAGAGACCTCCCGCACATCAGGCGGCAGAGCCGCGCAGGAGCGGCGGCCGGTAATGAACCTCGCCCAGCTGAGCCCTTGTCCGTCCAGCTTAATTGGCTTGATCGTACTGCTCCATCCGTAAATTCAGGGGTAAGTTTTGGAGTCCCATGGGCCAGAGGAACAGTCCAGAAGGACCAGGTTTTTAAACTCGCTACGGTTGATGGCCAGACTCTTCCTCTGCAAACCTGGCCGTTGGCTTACTGGCCTGACGGCTCAATCAAGTGGAGCGGGTTCGCCACCGTGACCAGCGCGCAGAATGCCGGCGGGTTTAAGCTATCGGCCGGCGGGGGCGGTGCTCATGCCGGTCCTACCGTCCAGGTTAAGCAGAGCGACACTGGCTATGAGGTTGATACCGGGCGGCTGAAGGTCCGAGTCTTGAGGTTTGGGCCGGCTGTCATCGAAGCCATGGTCGTTGATGGACGTGAAGTTGCCCGTGACGGAAAGCTCGTGTGCATCCTGCAGGAAGGCCCCGATGGCGATCCGCTTAACTCTCCCCACAAAGAAAAGTTCTTCAGCGTGGTCCAGAAGATAACGGTGGAACAGTCAGGACCGGTTCGGGCGGTGGTGAAGTTGGAGGGAATGCACAAGGGGCTCCAAAAGGGCCGTGAGTGGCTGCCGTTTGTCGTGCGATTGTATTTCTATGCGGGGCAGGAAAATGTGCGCATGGTGCATTCGATCATTTACGACGGCGATGAGAGCAAAGACTTCATTAGAGGTGTGGGATTGGTGTTCGCGGTACCGATGCGCGAGCAGATACATAACCGCCACGTTCGTTTCTCAGGTGAAGGGCGCGGTCTCTGGTCGGAGCCGATTCAGCCGATGATCGGGAGGGGAGGGCGTTTCGTCGGGAACCCGACTGGCCCTACCCCGGGGGCCGATGTTTATCCCGATCAAGTTGCCGGCAAGCGCGTGCCGAATAAAGAACAGTTTAACGAGCGTGGACAGACCCTGCTGTCTGACTGGGCAGTGTGGGGCGACTTCAAATTAGTGCAGCCAAACGCCGATGGTTTCACGATCGTAAAGCGCACTAACGCGCAGAGTGCCTGGATTCCTGCCGCCGCCGGGAAGCGTGGCTCGGGGTTGGTCTTTGCCGGTGACGTGAGTGGCGGCTTAGGGGTGAGTCTGAAAAACTTTTGGCAGTCGTACCCGGCGTCTCTCGAGGTGCAAAGAGCCAGTAGCGGCTTAGCCGAACTGACTGTCTGGATGTGGTCTCCCGACGCACCGGGAATGGACCTGCGCCATTACGACACCAAACCCCACGGTCTCGACTCTGTCTATGAAGATGTGCAACTGGGATTCAGCACGCCCCATGGGGTGGCGCGAACCAGTGAATTGACACTGTTTCCGAGTGGTAACGTGCCAGGTAAGGAAGACGCCTCCAGGATGGCGCAGGTTGGGAGTCAGCCCCCGATGCTGGTTGCCACGCCGGGGTATTTGCACTCAGTTCGAGCTTTCGGTATCTGGAGTTTGCCGGATCGTTCTACGCCATTTAAACAGACAATTGAAAATCAGCTTGACGGCGCAATTGCTTATTATCAGAAGGCGATTGATCAACACAATTGGTATGGCTTTTGGGACTACGGCGATGTGATGCATTCCTACGATGAAACTCGCCACGTGTGGCGCTATGACCTCGGAGGAATGGCCTGGGATAACTCAGAACTCGGAACCGATATGTGGCTGTGGTACAGCTTTCTGCGCACTGGCCGGGCGGATATTTTTCGAATGGCCGAGGCGATGACGCGTCATACCGGCGAAGTTGACAGCTATCACCTGGGGAGGTTTGCCGGACTTGGATCGCGTCATAATGTGCGCCACTGGGGCTGTGGCGCCAAAGAGGCGCGCATCAGTCAGGCTGCCTATCGCCGCTATTACTATTACCTGACTACGGATGAGCGAACTGGTGACGTAATGCGCGAGATGGTGAACGCGGATTACAAGGCCACGGAATACGACCCGATGCGTCTGGCTTCGCCAATCACTGAGGACCAGAAAAAATATCCGGGACGTGTGCGCGGTGGACCAGACTGGCTGGCTTTCGCCGGCAACTGGATGACTGAATGGGAGCGCACCGGAGATACCAAATGGCGCGACAAGATTTATGTCGGGATGGATTCTTTTGTCAGCATGCCTTACGGGTTCCGTTCAGGAAAGGATTTGCTTTACGGCTACGATCCAGCGACCGGCAAACTGTTTCAACTCACCGATGACGTGGGAGACTACAACTTAGCCACCATCATGGGAGGCGGCGAAGTTGTCTTTGAGCTGAATGAGTTGATTGAACATCCAGGGTGGCAAAAAGCCTGGTTGCAATACTCGCGGCTGACGACGGCACCCAAAGAGGTAATAGCCAAAGACATATTTACCGGGACAGAAGGTGCCGACGGTGCTTACGCACGGCCTGATCGCCTGGCTGCCTACGCCTACATGAAAACGAAGAACCCGGCCTTTGCGCAGAGGGCCTTGACCGCTTTGACGGGCCGTCGGGGAAACGCAGCTTACACGACCCGACGAATCGAAGGTGCGGAAGCGCTGAAGCCTCTTGATGAGGCTGCCCGGGTCGGTACGAATGGCACTGCTCAATCAAGCCTGGTCGCCATTGAGCTGCTGGAGATGTGCGCCGACCAATTACCTAAGACGATGCCGCCGCCGAGTGCGGCCCCGGATCGTCCAACTGGTAGACGCGGAGAGACGGGCGCCAGACCTGTAGGCCAGCCAACTCCTCGGCCACAGTGATCGGGTTAAATGATGCGGCTCAACCGCCGCACGGTGCAGAAGCGCAGTCGTGTTGATTGATTCAGCTTCAGCCACCCGCCCGCACGGGGCTACTAACTGCCGGTCCTTCGGATCCGGAGGAGTTCAAGTGAACCATTGCCGGATGAAACTTTGGAGCACGTAAATGAAAGCACTTCAAATGCAAACGAGAGCGCTGGTGATTATCAGCAAGGTCTTATTGGCTTCGATTCTCATATCACCGTCCGCGCTCGCTTCGGATGTCGGCCGGCGCTTTCCGTCTGAAATTCGCAAAATAGTAGACGCGAAAACGGGCGTGACGATCACGGCGCTCACGACCTCTCCCGCTTCTGATGACAAAATTTACCAGACCCACCCGCAATGGACTGCTGACGGCAAGTACATCATCTTTCGTTCCAACCGGGCCGCCGAGGGACGCACGCAGGCGTTTGCGGTTAATGAAATGACCGGCGAGATTATTCAGGTCACCGACGGTCCGGGCACAGGGACCGGAAGCCTGAACGTTGCCCGCAAATCCAACAAGCTATATTTTTTTCGCGGGGCCCGGGGCGAACCGGCCACGCTGATCGAGTTGAATCTCGATCCGCTCTTCGCCGACAGCCTGGCTGGGAAGCTGAAAGATCCGGCCGGCTACGAGCGCGTGATTATGACGATGCCGGCGGGATTGCGGGAGTCGGGCGGGTTTTCTCTTGATGCTGATGAAAAATTAGCTTACGTCGGCGTGCGGCTGCCGTCACCGGGCGGTAATCAACCAACGCCGCAAGCCCCGCGAGGAGGAAACCCAACTGGGTCTCAGGCGCCGAGCGGAGATCCAGCTACGCCACCGCGCAGACCACCTGGGGAGCCGATTCCGCAGGTGCCGAGCGGCATTCGCAGCATCGACCTCCAGACCGGCGAACTGAAGACGGTCATTGACACATCGTTCACGATGGGCCATGTGCAGGCCAACCCCTGGGTGTCGGGCGAGATTTTGTATTGCCAGGAGACCGGAGGCGACGCGCCACAACGCATGTGGTTTGTGCGAGCGGATGGCACTGGCAATCAGCCGTTGTATAAAGAGACGACTGACGAATGGGTCACGCACGAGATTTGGCTGGACAAGGACCACGTGCTCTTTAACGTCCTCGGTCATCAGCCTAAGCTGCGCACCAAACCTCAAGGCATCCTGTCAATTAACGTCCGTAACCAGGAAGTCAGGTTGCATGGTCAGGCTGAGGCTCGGGGTTACTGGCACTGTGCTGGTACGGCGGATCGCCGCTGGGCCGTCGGCGACACTTTTACCGGCGAGTTCTACGTTATCAATCTTCTGACCGGCGAAAATAAACTGCTCTCGACCGGCCACCGGCCGCAGGGTAATGAAACCCACTCCCATCACACCATGAGTCCCGACGGCAACCGCGTCCTGTTTAATTCAGGACTGTTAGGCAATCGAGACATAATGACTATCACTTTGCCTGAGGCATTGAATCATCCCTGACGGAATAATAGAAAACGAGACAGCCTTCAATTTGGTCCAAGCGGCGAGTTGTAATACTCGCAACCAAAAATATGAGCACAGCAAAAACGATAATCGGCGTGGCTATCGCCTTGGCAATAACGTCTCTGTTTGTGAGTGGGGCGAACGCACAGCGGCAAATGGAGAAACTCGGGCGCGGCGTGGTCGCCGTCAAGCAGAGTGACGGACAGATTTATGTGGGTTGGCGTTTGCTCGGTACTGATCCCGATGCCATAGCCTTTAACCTTTACCGAGCTGCGAACGGGGGCAAGGGGGTTAGGCTAAATTCTCAACCGATCACCGCGGCCACAAGCTTTGTCGATGCGACGGCTAACCCGACAAACTCCAACTCTTATTTTGTCCGGCCTGTGCTGAAGGGTAAGGAACAGGAAGCAAGTGCGCCCTTTGTCCTTCCTGCAAATGCTCCGGCCAGGCAATACCTCGCTATCCCACTAAAAACTCCCGCCGGCTACACACCTAATGATGTGTCCGTTGGTGACCTCGACGGTGATGGCGAGTATGAGCTGGTCGTACATCAGGCAGGTCGGGGGCGCGATAACTCCCAAGCTGGAATGACGACCGAACCAATCCTCGAAGCGTACAAACTAGACGGCACTTTGTTATGGCGGATTAACCTGGGCAAGAACATTCGTGAAGGCGCTCACTATACTCAGTTCATGGTTTACGATCTTGATGGCGACGGTAAAGCTGAAGTCGCTTGCAAAACAGCGGACGGGACCATCGACGGCAAAGGTAAGGTAATTGGTGACGCGAGTGCCGACTATCGCCAACTCGAAGGTTCCGTTGTCAAATTACGTAATAGAGCTGGAGTAGAGCAAGAACGTAATATCACTGGCTTTATACTTAGTGGTCCGGAGTATCTCACTATCTTTGAGGGCCAGACTGGCGCAGCACTAGCCACCACGAAATATCTTCCACCTCGACACCCAACAAAACTCAATCCGACCACCGAAGAGATGGCTGCCACCTGGGGCGATGGCGTTGGCAACCGCGTGGATCGCTTCCTCGCCTGCGTAGCCTATCTTGACGGGAAGAGACCGAGTCTGGTGATGACGCGAGGCTATTACACCAGGTCTGTGCTGGCCGCCTGGAATTGGCGAGGCGGCAAATTCACGCACCTCTGGACGTTTGATAGTGATGACGGCACACCCGGCAACGAGAAGTATCGAGGCCAGGGCAATCACAATCTGACCGCGGCTGATGTTGATGGTGATGGCAAAGACGAGATCGTCTTTGGTGCGGCCACTATTGATGACAACGGTAAAGGCCTTTACTCAACCGGGCTGGGCCATGGGGATGCCTTGCATGTATCCGACCTGGATCCGACGAGACCCGGTCTTGAAGTGTTTGACATCCAGGAGCGGTTCGACGATGCCGGTGCAAATTTTCGTGACGCCCGGACGGGCGAGGTCATCTGGAAAAAAGCGTCAGTCAAAGCAGGTGATGATGGTGAAGGCCCCGGCCGTGGCCTGGCTTTGGATATCGACCCACGTCATAAGGGATTTGAATCCTGGGTCAGGGGCGCTGAGATTAGGGGGATGTTCAACGCCAAGGGCGAAAAGATTTCCGATGCGACACCACGTTCGTGCAATTTTGGCGTGTTCTGGGACGGCGATGAACTTAGCGAACTTCTGGATCGGAACATTATCTCAAAGTGGAATTGGCTAGACGGAACAGAGACGGCCTTGTTGACCGCTGAAGGTTGTACCTCGAACAACGGGACTAAGGCCACGCCGGCTTTGAGCGCGGACATCTTGGGCGACTGGCGAGAGGAAGTAATCTGGAGAACCACCGACAACCAGGAACTGCGGATCTACACGACGACGATTCCGACCTCCCATCGCTTTTATACGCTGATGCATGATCCGCAATACCGGCTAAGCATCGCCTGGCAAAATGTTGCATACAATCAACCGCCACACACCAGTTTTTATATGGGCGAAGGGATGGCGAAACCACCACGCCCGTCAATTGTGCTGGTGTCTGCGGGACGGAAATAGTGGGAAAAGAGAGCGTCCGAATTACAGGTGTTTAGAGTACAAGCTTTAGCTTGCGTGGTTGGGTAGCGGCAACCTGAAGGTTGTACTCTAAACGCCTGTAAGTCACGGCAATCCGCTTTTCCCGACAGCCTCGACCTGCTAAACAGAGGAGCAAACATGAATCTGCTTCGCACCTTGATTGTGATCATCGCCGTGATTTGCTGTGGTGCCGATGCGTCGCTGGCCCAACTCCAGCGTCCGGAGATCACCTTTAAAGTCTTTCAGTTTCCCGCGGATAAGATTCCACGCATTGACGGGAACGCCGACGATTGGTCCATCGTGCCGGAACAATATGCGGTTGGCACCGACCAACTGGTTGACGACAACGGCAGGCATGCCAAACCGGATCCGAAGAATCTGGACGTCCGCGTCCGGGTCGGATGGGTCAGGGGTCTGAACCGGCTATATTTTATCTACGAAGCTTACGATGATTATTGGGACTTCTCCTTACCCGGTCTGCATAACGATACGTTCGAAGTAGTCGTGGACGGCGACGTCTCCGGAGGGCCGCTGATTGACCACGGTCACCCTGATGCCTGGAAAGCTGAGGCAGTCGGTCCCGAGCGGGCCGTGATTGACAAGCGCTTGGATCCGACCGAAGAGCACTGGTCATTCCACGGTGTTCACGCGCAGAACTATCACATCTTCACGCCGGCGGAAGGTAAAGACTGGACTTTAGCCTGGGGCTCGCAACCCTGGATTAAGGAACTTCCCTACGCGAATGCCGCCACCTCTTACAGTTTCAAGCCGGGGAAATCCGGCAAGCTTGTGCTCGAATTCTGGATCACGCCATTCGACTATGCCGGCCCGGAGGGTCCGGTGCGCGCGGTCGAATCAGTCTTACGCGAAGGCAAGATCATTGGGCTGGCCTGGGCCATCATTGACTATGACGACGTGAAGAGCAGAGGCAACAACGGGTTTTGGAACCTTTCTCGCAAGCACACGATGTACGGCAATGCCTCTCATTTGTGCGCGTTCAAGTTGATGCCGCTGGAACCCCCGTTTCGCAAACCGCTTGAAGCGCAGTGGTCCTTCACGGTCGTCGACATGGACCGCCGGCTGATCGCTTTCAAAGATTTATCCGTAGGAAAGGTGACGTCGTGGAGATGGGACTTTGGCGATGGTGAAACGTCTACCGAGCAGCATCCGATTCATCAGTATAAGAAAGGCGGTGACTTTGTCGTGTCACTCGATATTGAGGGGCCGGAAGGTAAGTCGCGGCGAGCGAAGGTTTGGGATGTCTCGGTGAAGTAGTCGAGATCTTTCCTTAATCGGTAAATGGTGAATGGTCAATGGTAAATGGGAGAACGGTCTTCGTCAGTGGCTCGACTGGGGGACAAGGGTTGTTATCACCATTTACTATTCACCATTTACCTGCCACCTCTTGAAAATGTTGCGCAGAACTTTAAGGAGACCGATCAATGTTTGCAGCTAATCCGTTTTCGGAAAGACTCAAAGCTAGTGCTATTTCCCTGCTGGCGAGCATCTTGATTGTTCCGGCGGTTGCTGCGCAATCCGCGCCGGTCGGAACCACCCAACCCATTCCACAGCTGCGCAAGAATGGGCAGGTCACACAACTCATTGTTGACGGTCAGCCTTTCCTGGTCCTCGGCGGAGAGCTGCGCAATTCAAGTTCGTCGAACCTCGAATACATGAGACCGATCTGGCCCAAGCTGGCTCGGATGAATCTCAATACCGTACTCGCCGTCGTTTCCTGGGAGCAGTTTGAGCCGGAGGAAGGCAAGTTTAACTTCGCGATTGTTGATGGCCTGATCGAGTCAGCGCGCCGGCACAATTTGCGCCTTGCTCTTCTGTGGTTTGGAAGCTGGAAGAACGCCACTTCCCGATACGCTGCTGACTGGGTGAAAGCTGACGGGAAGAGGTTCCCCCGCGTCAAAAACCGGGACGGAAAATCATTGGAGATTCTTTCGCCGTTAAGCGAGATGACGTTTGCCGCCGATGCGCGGGCCTTCGCGGCCTTCATGCGTCACATCCGGGAAGTGGATGCCAAAGAGCGCACGGTCATTATGATCCAGGTGCAGAACGAAGTGGGGGTATTAGGAGACTCGCGCGACCGGAGCTCTGCCGCCAACGAAGCCTTTGCCCGGACGGTCCCTAAGGAGTTGCTGAGTTACTTACAAAAGCAAAAGAGCAGTTTGCTTCCTGAGTTGCGCCAGCTTTGGGAAGTTGCTGGTTCAAAAACTTCAGGCACCTGGGAAGAGGTTTTCGGTCGAGGCACTGCAACGGACGAAATATTCATGGCCTGGCACTATGCGCGTTTTATGGGACGCCAGGCGGAAGCCGGCAAACTTGAATATTCACTGCCGATGTTCGTCAATGCATGGATAGTCCAGCCGGAGGATAAAGGACCCGGCGACTATCCAAGTGGAGGGCCGGTGGCGCACGTACACGACATCTGGCGTGCCGGTGCCCCGCAGTTGGATATGCTCGCGCCTGACATCTATCTGCCGAACTTCCCGGACATTGTTAGCAGCTATGGTCGTTCTGGCAACCCGATGTTTATCCCTGAATCGCGAGCCGGCGCGGGTGGGGCGGCCAATGCTTTTTACGCCATCGGGCAACATGGCGCCATGGGTTACTCACCGTTTGGGATCGAAACCAGTGAAAGCGATACAGAGGCTGGACCGATGACCAAAGCCTACACCGTCCTATCTCAACTTTCGCCGTTGATTCTTGAACACCAGGCTAAGGGTTCTATTGGTGGAGTATGGCTAACGAAAGAAAAACCGACGCAGGAAGTTAAGTTGGGAAACTACACGCTGCAATTCGATATTCGACGCAATCGCCGCGTGCCCACTGAAAGTGCAGATCTGGGTTACGCGATTGCGATGGCAGTGGGGCCGGATGAGTACGTCGTTGCGGGCATGGATACGCAAGTGACGTTTGTACCAAATAGTTCGAAGAACGAGACGGCCGGTCTGTTATCAGTAGCAGAAGGCACGTACGTGAGCGGTCGTTGGATTCCTGGTCGGCGCCTGAATGGCGATGAGGTTCAGTTGCGCTACGATCTCTCGGTCGCGGCCGAGAGCAATCAGTCAGGCGCCGGCTTACGGTTTCCCGCGGGCGGGCCCACGATCCAGCGCGTCAAGTTGCACCGCTATCAGTGATGCGTGTTACGAGTTCGTCCTGCTGGGAGAGTCTCAAGTCGTTTGCGGCTATGCCGCCCGATGTGCGGAAGGTCTGTGACCTTCCGATAGCGCTCTTTAGATTTTTGGGGCAATGCCCCGGCAATGCGGGCGTAGCGCCAAAGTTGAAAGGCGGCATTTACGGTGGAGCAATAGCCACACCGCACATCGCGCGGCAGAGCCGCGACCGCCAACGCTTCTACGCCAGCGGCAACACCGCCGGCTTTTCAAAAGTTTTGTCTATGGTTAACGCGAACAGTAGAATCGCGCAAGATTCCTGTTCATGAAAGCATTGTTCACCCGGTCGAGGCGCCGAACGCGACCGATTTCGACTAAGCCACATTCTTATGAACACATCCATCAGCATCCGTAGCGTCGTATTCGTTCTGGCAGCGCTGCTCGCCGCGGTTCGACCCATTACCGCCGAAACCAAATCCGTCACGTTCAATAAACCCGTTTCCACCTACGAATGGACCTTGCGGGAGATCAATCCCGACCTTCCTTCCGACTGGACCGGATATGATGTCCTCATCATCGAGTTTCGCGCGTCGTCCAGTCAACGGTTCGAACTCGGCTTGAAGATGTTGCCCAAGTCCGTCTCCAAGCGCATCCATCCGTATCCGGGCGTGTGGGTGCGGGCTGTAATTCCGTTGCGCTTTTACCGGCAAGGTCTTGGCAACGCGCGCGATCTGGCGGCGACGGTGAACCAGCCGCGCAATTCGTATTGGATCAACATCGAAGCGGGCGGTTACGGCCCGACAACCAACGTGCAAGGCATGAGCGTGACGATGCGCTATCCGGCCGGCCAGGCGAAACTCGAAATCCGCTCGGTCACGCTGTCAAAAACTGACCCAGGCGACGCGGTGCTTGAAGGCAAACCGTTAATGGATGAATTCGGTCAATATGTCCATGCCGACTGGCCGGGCAAAGCCCGCACCGAGGCCGACCTGAAAAAGGCCTGGACAGGCGAAGCCGACTCGCTCAAGAAGAACGCGAATTTTCCCGACCGCGACGCCTACGGCGGTTTCACTTCCACGAAGGGGAAGGCCACCGGATTTTTCCGCGTTGAGCAAATTGACGGGCGCTGGTGGTTCGTCACGCCTGACGGACATCTGTTTTATTCGACCGGCGTCAACGGCATAGGCACTGGCGGCGGCACGCGGGTCACCGGGCGTGAAGATTTATTCGCTACTCAACCCGCGCCGTTGGCGGGTGTCACAAACCCGCCGGGCCAGACCGGCGGACGTCCACCAGCCGGTCCGGGACAGGCAAATTTTTATGGCGCGAATCTTCAGCGCCGCTTCGGCGCCGACTGGCGCACGCCCTGGGCGCAACTCACTGCGCGGCGGCTGGCAGCCTGGGGACTCAACACCTCCTACGGCACCGGCCTAAGCGAGTCGCTCGACAAGACCCCGTTCAACAAACCCTATGTCATTACCCTGCGCGGCTTTCAGAGTGGCAACTTGATCATGGGTATGCCGGATGTTTATGCTGAAAACTTTCCGCAACTGATCGAAGCCGAGGCATCCCGCCAACTCACTCCGCGCAAAAACGATCCCTACCTGCTCGGTTATTTTATCGGCAACGAACCGCCGTGGCCCGGACGCGAGAGCCAGTTTGTTGATCTTGTTCTTAGCGGCGAAGCCTCGGAAATGCAGCAACGTTTCAAAGCCGAAATCGCGAAGGACGACACACCCGAACGCCGCCGGCAACTAGTGCTCGATGCGTTCGCGCGTTACCTCGCCGTCATCAACGCAGCCGTCAAGAAAGCTGACCCTAATCATCTCAACCTCGGGATCCGTTTCGGCGGCACGCCGCCGGATTACGTCATAGCGCTGGCGAAGGATTTTGATGTTTACAGTCTCAACAAGTATCGGTGGGAGCCGCCTGCCGATTACCTTAAGAAAATTTACGCGCTAGTTCACAAGCCAATGCTCCTCGGCGAGTTTCACATTGGTGTGCCCGGTCGAGGTATGGCGCCCGGACTAGTGCAGGCGATGAATCAGAAAGAACGTGGCGTGGCGTATAGCTATTACGTCGAACACGCAGCCGCCCATCCTGAGGTGATCGGCACGCACTGGTTTCAATGGATTGATCAGCCCGCCACCGGCCGGGGCGATGGCGAAAATTACAACATCGGCTGGGTGGATGTGACCGACCGTCCTTATGACGAACTTGTTCAGGCCGCGAAGCTTACCCACGCGCGCCTGCTCGCTATTCATTCGGGAAAAATTCCGCCGACCAGGCGCAGGGCCAAATCATCCGAGGTCGGCACGCCCGCGGAAACCCAACAACTCGGCGTCCCGGCCATTCAATAAAACTTACGCGCGCCCGCAGCAAGTTGATTCATACCATGAACCATCGCCCATTTTGCCTAACCATTGTTTTCGTCGCCGCCACAGTTTTGCTATTGCCGCAAACTGTTTTTCCCGCTGACCCCGCGGATGTCGTCACGTTGCGCGAAGTGGACGAAGTCATCCCCACTTATAAATCCGGCCCGCCCGAACCGAACCCGATGTTCTATTTCGGCCGCGACTCACAGGGCGCGGAGGGCCGCACGTATCCGTATCCCCTCTACGACAATCTCACCAACGTCCGCAGCGAGCAGACGTATCGCTTGGTTTATCTCGAAAATAAGTACATCAAGATCGGCATCGCGCCAGAAATCGGCGGCCGCCTTTTCTCCGCGCTCGACAAGACCAACAACTACGACTTCGTCTATCGCCAGCATGTCATCAAGCCCGCTCTCATCGGCCTCATCGGCGCCTGGATTTCCGGCGGCATCGAGTGTCAGCCGTTTGTCAGCAACGGCGAAATTGCCGGAGCAGTTGCGCTAGTCGCCAACAGGGAGCGAGTGCTGCACCTTTCGGCGGTGGGCCAAAGCGATCTGGCGTCAGGCCGGAAGATGAAAACGACTGATCTGTTCTGGATCGCGTCGATGAGCAAGCCGGTCACGGCGGTTGCGGTTGCGATGCTCGCGGACGATGGCAAGCTGAGCTTCGATGATCCAGTCGAAAAGTATCTGCCGGAGTTTCGCGACTTGTGGGTGACCGGAGAGCAGACGGCCGAGCGTAGGGTGCTGTTTAAGGCAGCGAGGCCCATAACCTTGCGCGATTTGCTCACGCACACCAGCGGCCTCGGCGAGTATCGCGTCACCGATCCACATTGGACGCTCGCGGCGATAGGCAAAGTCCTCGCCCGCGAGCCGCTGCGATTTCAACCTGGAACGCGTTGGGGTTACTCGACTGCGGGAACGGATTTGCTTGGTAGGGTGGTGGAGGTCGTGAGTGGAGTGTCCTTCGCCGAGTTTCTCCGGAAGCGGCTTTTTATTCCACTCGGTATGAAAGACACGACCTTCTGGATTTCGCCAGCGCAGAAGATACGTCTTGCGCAATCCTATCTTCGGAATGAGCAGTCTGGAAAACTTGAGCCAACCATCATTGGCTACATGTATGGCGGCGCTGTGACGGATCATGAGCGGCCGGCCCTGGGCGGCGCGGGGCTTTTCTCCACGGCTGAAGATGTGGCCAGGTTTTATCAAATGATGCTGAATCGCGGCGCCTTGAATGGACGGCAGATTCTCAAGCCGGGAACCGTGGCCGAAATGACTAGCAAACAGACCGGCGATCTGCGCGCGCGGGCCGGTATGCCGTGGGGTCTGGGATTTTGCGTCATCGAAGATCCGGCACAGGTGGAAGCCAATGCGACGCTTTCACCCGGAACGTTCGGTCATGGCGGTGCATTCGGCACCCACAGTTGGGCCGATCCCACGCGCGGCATCGTTTATGTGTTGATGATTCAGCGCGACAAATTGCAGCCCAATCCTGACAACTCCGCCATGCGTCGTGCTTACCAGGAGGCGGTGGCTGTCGCGCTCGACGGTAAATGAAGCTCGCGAGACAAATCAAACGCGATGCACCTTCCGATGGCGCAGTCGAGGTCACTCTCGGTTGAGGGGATCATGACCATGTTGCAAGTCAGCGCCCTGGCCACTCGCGAGGGAGACATCGTCCGGACTAATGTCATCACGCTTGGGCGGAGCGCAGATTTCACGTGGATGGCGTCTGGCGTGGTCAATGGAAAACCGTAGCTTCGCAACCTCAATGGAAAAGGATCCAGATCAGAAAGATTCAACTCTGAGCCGTCGTGCGGCCCTGCGGCTTGGAACGCACTACCTTGCCGCGACGGTCGTTGGCGGCACCGCATCACCCTTGAGCGGCCGGAATGCACGATGGAACCAACGCGTGTTTGATGTGCGGGACTATGGCGCTATCGGTGACGGCAAGGCTCTTGACACCGCCGCCATTCAGCGCACGATTAATGAAGCAGCCTCAGTTGCGCGCGGAGCGCAGGTCCTTATTCGTAAAGGCCGCTACCTGACCGGTACGCTGCAGTTCTGGATTCGCACATTACGGATGTTGCCAACCTTAGTCTGTGGAGTCCGCGGAATCGCTGTCAGGGAGATCGCCTCGCCGCGGCCCCACCAGGGGTCCGCTATGCAGATAACGTAGAACTGAACCATTGCAGTGTAGCCTGGGGACAAAACAGGCCAGACTATTTCACCCACGCGCTGGAAGCGCAAGGGGTGACCGGGCTAAAGCTGAAGCAATTCATTGGCGAGGCGGCACACGTGGACCGTGACCAGGCGCTCTTGATTCATTAGCTGGAGGAGACACCATGAGGGACTGCTTTTGGAAGTTAGGCTGCGGCATTCTGGCCTATCTGGTTCTTATGCCAACTCTACTGGCGCAAACCCCTTACATTGGCGATTACGCTTTCGGCGCGGACCTTTCATTTCTGAGACAGGCCGAACAACAAGGCAAAAAATTTAAGGACGGCGGCGCGATCAAACCGGGGCTGCAAATCTTTCGAGACAACGGTTATAACTGGATCCGGTTGCGCGTCTGCGTTGAGCCATTGGCGCCAGCTCGTTTACCGAACGATACGAAGTACACGATCATGATGGCCCAGGATGCCAAGCGGCTTGGTTTCAAGTTTCTGCTTGATTTTCATTACTCGAACGGCTGGGCCGATCCCACCAACGAGCCTACCCCGCAAGCCTGGCAGAAGCTGACGCACCCGGCGCGGGTGAAGGCCCTCTTCGAATACACTCGAGATACCATCATAGCCTTGCGTGATGCAGACGTGCTTCCGGACATGGTCCAGATCGGCAACGAGATTGGAAACGGCATGCTCTGGCCAGACGGTAAGCTTCCCGAAAACTGGGACAACCTGGCGCGGTATGTCTACGCAGGAATTAACGGCGTGGACGCCGGCCGCGGCAACAACAAGAGACCCCGGATTATGATCCACGTGGATCACGGCGGCGACATCCCGAAGACCAAAGCGTTCTTCGACAAGCTCCACACTTACGATATCCCCTACGACGTTATTGGACTTTCGTTTTATCCCTGGTCGCACGGGACAATCCTGGATCTGCGCGCCAACCTCAACTTCGCTGCCCGTGAGTATGGCAAAGATATCTTTCTCGTCGAGACTGGTTACTACTGGAAGCCCAGCCAGTATTTCAGAATATTTCCTCCGCCCTTTCCCGAAACGCCTGAAGGCCAACGGCAGTGGCTCGTAACCGTCAACGAGATTGTGATGCAGACTTCGGACGGGCGCGGCAAGGGAGTGTTTTGGTGGGAGCCGGCAGCCACCGGCGGACTCGTCGACCGGGGTTACTTCGACAATGATGGGAACGCCTTGTCTGTCATGACAGCTTTCCACCACTTGACCCGACCGCCGCGCCGCGTTGACGGACAATGATCAAACTTCAAGACAAGAGCAGGATTCTCATGAACCATCGATTCGCTGGAAAGTGTTGGCGGGCGCAGCCATCCAGGATCTTAAGTGGCTTGCTACTCACCATTGTGTTGCTGTGCGTCCCGGCGGTATATCCACAGAAGCGCACGCGCGCCTTACCAGAGAGCGTGGGTCTTTCATCAGCGCGATTGCAGCGCTTGAGCACGGCTCTAAATAACTACGTCAAGAATGGGAAACTGAGCGGCGGAGTCGCGTTGGTGGCGAGACGAGGAAAGGTGGTCTACATCGAGGCCTTCGGGCAGAGAGACCGGGAGACGGGTTCGCCGATGCGGGAGGACGCGATTTTCCGCATAGCTTCTCAAAGCAAAGCGCTGGTTAGTGTCGGAGTCATGATCCTCCAGGAGGAAGGCAAGCTTCTGCTCTCGGATCCAGTGGGTAAGTATTTGCCGGAGTTCATGGCCACCACTGTCGCTGTGCCTAAGGCCGGTGGTGGTTACGAAGTCGTAAAAGCGAAGCGGCCGATCACCATTCGCGACCTGCTCACTCATACATCGGGCGTCAGTTATGGCGAGGGGGTCGCTCGTGACCGCTGGGAAGCAGCGAAAATAACTGGCTGGTATTTCGCGGACCGGGATGAACCGGTCGGCGCGACCGTCGCGCGCATGGCGGCGCTCCCCTTCGACGCACAACCGGGAGAGCGGCATATCTACGGATACTCGACCGATATCCTGGGCGCAATGATTGAGCGGGCCAGTGGCGAGACGCTTGATGAGTTCCTTCGAGCCCGCATTCTGGTTCCGCTCGGCATGAAGGATACCTACTTTTATCTTCCTGAATCCAAGCGAGAGCGTTTGGCCGTGGTCTATTCCGCGCGACCCACCGGAGGTATCGAGCGGGCGCCTGATCCTGGAGGCAGGGTGGGCCAGGGAGCTTATTTGAAAGGTCCCAGGAAGAGCTACTCTGGAGGGGCCGGTCTACTCTCGACGGCCAGGGACTACGCGCGATTCTTGCAGATGCTCTTGAACGGCGGCGAGTTGGACGGCCAGCGAATCCTCAGTCGTAAGAGTGTGGAGTTAATGACGGTCGATCACCTGGGCAACAGAACGTTCCGAGATGGCGAAGGCTTTGGCCTGGGCTTTTCCGTGGTGAAGGACCTGGGGGTGAGAGGAACTCCAGGCTCAGTGGGCGAATTCGGTTGGGGAGGTGCCTACCATTCTGTTTATTGGGTCGATCCCAAGGAGCAACTGGTAGTTGTTTACTTTACGCAAATTCTCCCTTCCGGTGGATTGGATGACCACGCGAAACTGCGGGCGCTGGTCTATCAGGCAA
>JANNJZ010000027.1:0-2140 GCA_031396065.1 Pyrinomonadaceae bacterium
CGCTGAAGGCGTTGGCTAATTCGAGCCCAGGGTTTGCCTTGAAACCCTGGGGGGATAAACGCAGATCGATTTGGTTTCGCAACTCTGAAAGAGTTGCGACCGCTTTTGCGACTAGCGCATCGCGACGCAACTCCTTCAGAGTTGCGTCTTCCTTGAATAATGACATATTCCCAGGGTTGCCAAAGCGCAACCCCGGGCTCGAATTAGCCAACGCTTTCAGCGTAAAGCGATCTCCAATCTCCGAAGTTCGGAGAGTTGCGACTTCCTTAAGACCGGCGCGTTTTCCCACCGTCGCCAAGGTGCAAAGTCTTTGCGTTTGGCTAAAGCCCAGTCAATCGCGTTGCAAAGTTACAGCCATCACTCCGATGACCACTTCATTCGCCAGCGTTCGTACGGTAAGCGACTTTAACTCCTTACCTTCGCGTAGGGGAAGATCAATCACATTAGCGGCGCCCCCACCGACCCTTCCGCCTTTACCTTTAAACTCGGTTGGCTCAAGCACGCGCACCAGCCCGCTGCGCAGATCCACCCGCGGTGGAATTGGCTCCGGGCGACGGAAGGCGAAGTCATCTATAAAGTAATCCTGATCAATAGGCCACCACGTGGTGGGATTGTGGAGTGCCAACCGCTCATTCGAACCGTCAGCATAGGTGATCACGACTTCGCCATTGTCAAACCGGCTCTGCATTTGATTAGTCGAACCGGCCATCAGCAGATACACGTGGCGGGCTTTGCCATTCAGCGGAATAATAATCTCGCCGGGGTAGTTTTCCCACTGTGAGGTGAAGGCGATATTCCGGGAGTTGCCGGCGCCGGGAGTCTCGAAAGGTATCCCCTGTGGTAGGACAAAGCGGCCTCGATTCCGGTCAGCCGCGGCACGCAGGCCGGCATCGTCCACCTCAAACTTCTCGTCCCAATGGACCCAACTGCCGATGCCCTGTTTGGGTATCGCGAGTGAGACGTACGGCGAACGCGGGCGGAGGTATTCATTCTTGAAAATCCGCGTCACCTGATCGTTGAACAAAGACGTCAGGTTCAAGCAATCCCATTTCGCCGTCGCCTTCGGCTGGTCTGCCTTCAGTTTCCAGTTAACTACCAGGCCTGATACGGTTTTCCCATTGCCAAGTTCCACCTCCACGCGGTGCGAGCCAGGGAGCATCCCTGTTGCCACCAAATGAATGTCCTCAGAATCGCCAAATGCCGGCACCTTGACGCGGAAATCATAGTGAGACTTGCCGACGCTGAACGAGGCCTCGTGGTCCACCGCATCCTTCGTGTTGTTGCGTAAGGCAAATCGCAGAGCGTCCGGATCCTGAGTTACTGTCGGACGGATTTCATATGCGGGCCGAATCTCGAATACGACCGGTGCCCACCACGACATCTCTCCCTGGCGTACTTTGGCGAACGCGGTCCGATGACCCGGTGTGCCGATGGCCACAGCGCGTAAGGACTTTGACCCGCGCTTTAACTCGCCGAATATGTGCTGCGGGTCCGCGACTTCGAGCAGTTTGCCAGCGCCTAATTGGGGCGTCAGTACAGCGCCCGTGGCGACGAGGGGCGCGACCTTCACCGTCGTTGGTACTGCGCCTTTCCAGGTGATCACAACCCGGTATCGATCGGCGGCTGAGCCTTCGATCTCGATGAGTGGCAACCCGACCGAGTCGTCTATCACCCGCCACTGGGCTTTATGTCCGTTCACAGTAATTTTCGCCACGCCATCCCGCAGAGCCGGTACGCGCAGACGCAATCGCATACTGGTCGGGAACCGAGGCTCGACTTCATACGTTTCGGTGAGCGCAGCGCGCCGGAACGCAAACGTGAAATCGGCGTGTCGCAAGTTCGCGTGATTCCATTGCGAAGGTAGACCGGGCTGGACCAGTAGTTCGTGGGATAGCGAGTCGGGCCGTATGCCGAAGAGTCCTTCGACGAGCGCGCGGGCCAGGACGCCGGCGGAATCCGCGAAGTCACGCTGGGCCTCGCCGCGAGCCATGTCGAAGTAACTGGTCATTCCGGCATTACCTGGGCAGAGGCCCATGTACATATGGTCGAGGATGCTGCCCTTGAACAAACGAAAGGCAGCATCACCACGACCGGCCTGCCAATAAGCGAGTGAGGTGTGCGCCGCTTCCGACATCACGAC
>JANNJZ010000064.1:0-6305 GCA_031396065.1 Pyrinomonadaceae bacterium
ATCCCGCGCCTTCGAAAAGTTTGGGTTCCGCGCCACCACTCTGCTGCGTGAGGGATTGGAACAAACCATCGAGTGGTATGAAGCGCAAAACGGTCATGAAGCGATTCCGGATCGAGGTCACAGTGCTAGGCCTGCCCTGGCCCAATCAGCTGCGGGAAGCGTTGCTGTCTCGCATATTGATGTGGGCGAGGAAGTAAGCGGTAATGAGTAGGAGTAATCGAGATGTTTAGGAACTTACCAGCTGTTTCAGAGTCGCTAATGAATCACCCGTCTCTCTCTGTGCATCCTCTGTGCTCTCTGTGTCTCAGTGGTGTGCCTTTTCCTGGAGAATCCACCACAGAGACACAGAGATCACAAAGATCGCACAGAGGTTTAAGAGCAGTCCAAAGCGCAATTGTGGTCATCGCCGTGGTTGCCATGTCGGTATCGACCTTTGCCCAACAACCTGCGAGCACCACCCTCGCCGTCAATGTTAAGCAAACCGAAATCACTTCGACATCATCTGCCGACGATCGGTACCGCATCGGTCCCGGCGATTTGCTCGACATCCGCATCCTCAACCGGCCAAACCTCTCGCGCGACGCCATCCGCGTCGAAGGCAACGGAATGATTCGCATGCCTTTGATCGATACCGAGATTCAAGCGGCCTGCAAAACCGAAGGCGAATTGGCCAAAGAGATTTCGGGGAAGTACCTGAAGTTTTATCGCAATCCGCAGGTTGATGTTTTCGTTAAGGAGTACCGTTCGGTCACGGTATCCATAATTGGTTTCGTAAATGAGCAGGGCCGGTTTCAACTTCAGCGGCGGATACGTTTGCTTGAGCTGCTCACCTACGCCAAAGGAGCCTCCGAAAAGGCAGGTCAAACAATAAATATTGTTCACTCAGCACCGGTCATCGAGTGCCAATCGGGCAGTTCCCAACCCGAAGATCTTGCTTTCTCCAGTTACAAGCTCAGCGACACCCTGGCCGGCAAACCGGAAGCGAACCCTTATCTACAAGCCGGCGACATCGTCACTCTGCCAGAAGCCGAACAGGTCTATGTGGTCGGGAATGTTCTTTCGCCTCGCGCAATTGCTTTGAGCGAGCCAATCACACTCACCCAGGCTATCGCCATGGCTGGCGGGGTTTCAAAAGACAGTAAGAAAGACAAGATTCGGATTGTTCGGCATGAGCCAGGCAGTCAAACCAGGAAAGAAATCATGGTTGACCTCGTGGCGATCGAGAAGAAGAAGGCCGAAGACATAGCCCTGCTGCCCAATGACATTGTCAATGTCCAGGCTAACGAAGCGAAGAGCTTGTTGCGGGGACTGGTCACCGGCGGCGCGCAGTCGTTAACCCAGATGCCGGTGCGGGTGATTCCCTGAGAGAATTTCGGATTTCGAATTGCGAATTGCGAATTTGTGATGGATAAGAGGGAATTTCGGATTTCCCTCGCCCACCATCGAACATCGTCAATGGCTGGCAATCCGTTCGCGGCTTTGCCGCCCGATGTGCGGGAGGTCTCTGACCTCCCGAGAGATCGACCTACCCTTTGGGGCTATGCCCCATAGTTTTGGGGCATAGCCCCGCGAATCCTGGAGGAATTCCCGGGAGGTCAGAGACCTCCCGCACATCGGGCGGCAAAGCCGCGGAGTCAGGATGTTAACGAGAAGACATCTCCCAGCTGATGATCTTCAGCCATCGCGTGAATTGGGTCAGAAGCTCTTCGCCAAGATTCAGTCCATGAAGCGGTCGTTGGTGCAGTCAACGCCGAAGAGGATTGCTGGACAGTAGGAAATTATGTCAAGCAACGGCAATTCAGAGTGCTTTCCGCGGTCGTCCGTCGTCCGTCTCAGTTGCCTTCCGCGGTCGTCCGTCGTCCGTCGGCGGTCCATACGAGAATTCAACGATGAATGAAGAATTAACTACCCGAGAAGCCGAACCCACGGCGCTCGATCGACCAAACGAATTCGGTCGAAATCCGCATACTTACAACTACGGCGTTGACCCTAATGCGGAGACTGAAGTCCACCTGCTGGATTACTGGCGCGCGGTGCGCAAGCGTCTCTGGCTGGTCATCAGCCTGGTGGTGCTGGTCACCATGCTGTCAGTGCTTTATGTCGCGCGCAAGCCGGATATCTATCAGGCCAGTGCTCGAGTGCAGGTTAATCTGGAGAACAATGCCGAACTCGTCGGTAGTAAAGCTCCCTACGTCTTTGGCCCCACCAACGATCCGGTTTACTTCAATACGCAACTGCAAATCCTCAGCAGCCCCGGGCTGATGCGCCGCGTAGTCAAGACTCTCGACCTGGAACACAATCCAAACTTCTTTAAAGGAAACTCAACCCAGAAACGATCTACCTGGCAAACCATCAAACGCATGGCCGGCTTTGGAACCGTTGACAAGACGGAATCAAATCCTCAGCCAAAGAATGAGTTGCAACTAAACACCACGGTGGCCGCTTCCAGCCCTCGCGAAGACCTGGCGGAAGCAAAACGTCTCGCGCCCTATGTGTCATCAATTCTCGGGGGATTGAAAATCGATCCGGTGAAGGAAACGCGTGGGGTATACAAAGAAACGCGGCTGATTGACATCACCTTTACGCACACAGATCCTGAGGTGGCCTCAAAGGTCGTCAACGCAATCGCCGAAACCTACGTCTACAACAACCTGGAAAAGAAGAGCGAAACGAACGCCACCACCGGTGACTTTCTGCAAAAGCGCATCGCCGAATTGCAGCAGCAGAATCGTACTGATGAAGAGCGCTTAGTGAACTATGCCAAGAACAACCAAATCCTTTCGCTCGACGCGAATCAGAATACCGTGGTCGAGCGACTCGCCGCCCTCAACCGGCAACTAGTCGATGCCGAGAAAGACCGGATTGACGCCGAAAGCAAGTACACCAGTTCCAAAGGCGTGGGGAGAGCAGATGCTCTGGTCGACGCTGACGAGAAGCGACTTGGCGAACTCGAGTCCAAACTTGCTGAGTTGCGGCAGAAGCGAACTCAGTTGCTGGTTGACGCCACCGAAGAGGCGCCCGAAGTTAAAGAACTAGACCCGCAGATTACCGAGCTGCAAAGTCAAATTAAGGATCTGCGCACTAAGAAGAGTACGACCCTGGTCACAAATCTCGAGACGAAGTATCGCGAAACGTTGGCGAGAGAGCAGGCGCTGCGCAAATCATTTGAGCAGCAACGCGGACAGACCCTCACGCAAAATGAAGCGGCGATCAACTACCGGATCATTCAACAGGAAATTGAGACAAACAAGACCCTGCTCGATAACCTGCTCCAGCGCTCGAAAGAGAACGACGTGATCATGGCGAGCAAACCAAACAATGTCTCGATCATAGATTACGCACTGCCTCCCGATTTTCCTGTTGGCCCGAATCGCACGCGAACAGTCTTAATGGCCCTATTTCTTTCCCTCGCCCTGGGTGTTGGCCTGGCCCTGCTGCTTGAATACCTCGACGATTCCGTCCATTCAACCGAAGATGTCGAGCGTATGCTGCATCTCCCCGCGCTCGCGGTGATTCCGGCGATTGGCGGCGCCGCGAAGCGTCGTCTGCTGCGCCCAACGCCCGGCGCATTACAAAAACGCAATGGGCACATATCTGATAGTCCGGAATTAATGATCAATGTCGATGGCCGGTCGCCCCTGGCCGAGGCGTATCGCCAACTCCGTACGTCAGTCCTTCTTTCAACCGCTGGCCGGGCGCCGAAGTCTCTGCTGGTCACCTCGAGTCTTCCCAGTGAAGGAAAAACGACGACCGCGGTTAACACCGCTATAAGTCTTGCTCAAACAGGCGCGAGCGTCGTTATTGTCGATGCCGATATGCGGCGCCCGCGGCTGCGGTCAATTTTTGGGTTGTCGGATCGGTTGGGCTTGAGTTCTATCTTGTCGAGCGACGCGACCGGACCAGACATGTTGGCAATGGTTACCAAGGACGAGGAAACGGGATTAGGTGTGTTGACTGCGGGGCCGATACCACCAAATCCCGCCGAGCTCTTGGGCTCGGAACAGATGCGCTTGCTGCTCAACGTGCTACAGGCTGAATTTACTCACGTGGTAGTAGATTCACCGCCCATCAGTTCGTTTACCGATGGCGTTCTAATCGCCTCAATGGTGGATGGGGTGCTCCTGGTGGTCCATGGCGGCAAGAGTTCGCGTCATGTGGTGAGACGTTCGCGGCAACTTCTTCAGGACGTGGGCGCCAAGATTTTCGGCGTGGTCCTCAACAAGGTCAACCCGCATTCACAGGATTACTATTACTACTATAAAGGTTACTACGGCACCCGCAGCTACACGAGCGATGAAGAACACGATACTGAGCGCCCCGCCGCCACCGGAACCTTAAATCTATAGGGGCAAAGAGCAAAGAGGTAAGGGCAAAGGGGTAAGGGCAAAGGGGTAAGAGCAAAGAGGTAGGGGCAAAGGGGTAAGTGTTAAGAGCGAAGAGTAAACCGCTCGTTGAGTGCGCCGCTTTCTCTTAGCCCTTTGCTCTTAGCCCTTTGCTCTTAGCACTTCGCCCTTCGCGCTTTCCGCTTGGCAAAAAAGATGAGGCCGCATTTTCGGTTTGAGGATTTGGAAATATGGCAGATGGCTCGAAGTCTTGCCGTAAAGCTGCATGCGCTTGCTTCAGAATTGGATAAGAGACGACTGTATCGTTATGCGGAGCAACTAAGAGCGGCGGGACTCTCATTGACTAATAACATCGCTGAAGGTTCAGGAAGCACCCATGTTCGGGAGTTCCAGCAGTTCTTAAATATCGCGCGACGGTCCCTATTTGAGGACGCTTCGATGCTCATGGTTTTTGAAAGCTTGGGGTTATTCAAGGCAGGCGATATTGATCCATTACTGACCGACTGTGACTTGCTTAGTCGCAAGATCACTAATTTCTCCAGGTCTCTCAGCAGCTAAGGGAAAGAAAGGCTCTTCTGCCCCTTTGCCCTTTGCTCTTCGCTCGCATAGACATGTCCGCCATCCGCAATCCGCAATCCGAAATCGGCCCGCTGCCCACGTTCTCCATCGACCCGCCCAGCAGTTGGACGTCGATCGGATTTCGTGAGCTGTGGGACTACCGCGAACTGCTCTACTTCCTGATCTGGCGCGACGTGAAAGTGCGCTACAAGCAGACCGCGCTCGGCGCTGCGTGGGCCGTAATTCAACCAGTCTTCCTGATGCTCGTGTTCAGCTTGTTCTTTGGCCGGCTGGGGAAGATACCTTCAGACGGCATCCCCTATCCCGTCTTCACATTTTGTGCCTTGCTGCCCTGGCAACTCTTCGCGCACGCGGTCACTGAGTCGAGCAACAGCCTGGTTAGCAATCAGAACCTGATCACCAAGGTCTACTTTCCCCGCCTGGTGGTTCCGATATCCGCAGTGCTGGGCGGCCTGGTTGATTTCGCCATTGCTTTTGTCATCCTGCTTTTGATGATGCTGTATTACGGCATCGTGCCAACTTGGGCGATTGTGACCCTGCCGGCGTTTCTACTTCTCGCCATCATGACCGCCCTCGGTGTGGGTCTGTGGCTATCAGCTCTCAATGTGCAATACCGCGACGTGCGTTACACGATCAACTTCCTGATCCAGTTCTGGCTGTTTGCCACTCCCGTCGCATATCCCAGTTCAATGGTTCCCGAACGCTGGCGGGCACTCTATGGGCTTAACCCGATGGCCGGAGTGGTCGAAGGTTTCCGTTGGGCGCTGCTGGGTAAAGCACAACCACCCGGCGCGCTGCTTTGGGTTTCGGTTGCCGTCGTGATCCTGCTCTTAGTCGGCGGCCTTTACTACTTCCGCAGGATGGAACAGCAGTTTGCAGATGTGGTGTGATGAACGACGGGCCACCGACAGACGACCGTCGCGGTCATCGGTCATCCGTCGTCGGTCTTAACAGCTTCCGTTGCTCGAAAATTCGGAATCCGGAATTCTTAGGTCATGGCTCTTAACTCAGGTTCAGTACTTCTAAACGTCCCTTAACTCTGGTGGTGCTCCGTTAGTGTGTTGCTGAGAAAATCATTGGAGGAAATGAGGTCAGTACCACCTCACGGTAGAGACTGGGTGAAAACTGTGGGTTCGTAGCGCCAAAGGCGCGAAATGTGACAGCCTGGGCCATCGGCCCAGGTAGACTCGCATAAAGATTCCCAGCGCTGAAGGCGCGAAATGAGGGTGAACTTAATGGAATCCCGAGGATTTTCAGTCGGGACTTGTTATTTAGCGCCTTCAGCGCTTCCGGATTCTTATGGCCTTACCCAGGGCGTTGCCCTGGGCTATCACATTTCGCGCCCTTGGCGCTGAGAACCTGGAGTTTTCACACAGTCTCGGT
>JANNJZ010000077.1:0-7973 GCA_031396065.1 Pyrinomonadaceae bacterium
GCCAGTCCGTAACATGCCGGTGGCGCTGAGACCACTGGGAACAATCCGCTCGGATTCGCTCAGGCCGCTCCCGTACTCGCATCTCCCACCGGCTTCAGACATCCACTTATCCCACCTTCGCAGTAAGTAGAGGCTAACGACGGATACCCAGCCGGCGCCGGCGCGCTCAGTCCATATGGCCCAAAGCCCACCTTGTCGTAGAACACCTGGCCAAACTCCACCAGCCCGAAGCCGCCCGGGAAATTGACCGTGGGCTCCGACTCGTTGATGAGTGCCAGCCCCGCATCGTTTGGAATGTTATTGGTGCACTGTCCATTACACCCGATCAGTGCATCACCCACCGACGTCGCGCCCTCAGGGCCACCGTTGCGTCCCAGGTTGTTCAGGCTGTAGGTCACTCCGGTACACAGGTAGTAACCACCTGCCGGAATCACGGTGCCGTTTGGTATGTTGCAAACCAACGACGCAGTATTGGAAGTTGTGCCATTGCCTGCCGAGGCGTAGACGCCGTAGCCGCCGCCCTTACAGGTGCCTGACGCTACTGTGTGGGCCGTCGCGCCCGGATTGAAGATCTCCACGAACTCGTCCTGTGGTCCTGCCGGTCCATTCTGCCTGAACCGGCTGATCACGAGTGGTCCACCGTTATTCAAGGCGAAGTCTGGCGAGCAGTTGATGGCCGTCGCATCGCTCGTCGTGTTGTTGCTCGTATTGACTTCACCACCGCCTGACACCGTGGCCGTGTTGGTCACATTCAATGGCGCCGGGTTCGCTACGTTCACCGTCAGAATGATCGATGGATAACTGGCCCCACCACCGGCTAACGTATCACTGCGCGTGCAGGTCAGTGTTTGTCCATTGATTGTGCAGGTCCAGCCGTTGACTGCTCCCACGGGTCCAGTTGGAGTGAAGCCAGTAGGTACCGTGTCCGTCACCGTTACCGTTCCGTCAGTCGCACCGGTGCCGATATTGTTTATCGTGATGATGTAGGTCGCTCCCACCTGGGCAGGATAAAAATTGCCGCTGTGGCTTTTGCTGATGGTCAGGTCAGCTTTGGAATCGACCGCAAAGTTGGTCGGATCGCTTGCGCCACCGACTGACGGATCGTCAGTTAGGCGACTCGCTTCATTCGTGCCGTTGCCATCTGCATCGTAATTAATCGTTCCCTGGTTCGACACGATGATACCGTCCGCCACGTTGTTAAGAGTGGCTGTCATCGTAATCGTGACCGAACCGCTCCCCGCCAGAGTACCGTTCCAGCTAACCGTGTTCGTTCCCAGGTTGGCTGTGGCGGTGCCGCTGGTTGCGCTCGCCGATATGAGCACCAGTTCAACAGGAAGGACGTCCGTGAACTCGTTGCCGGGATTGTCTGATTGCGGGGAAGTAGTGCTATTGGAGAGCGTCACGGTATAGGTGATTGAACTACCCGGCGCGAAGTCCCCGGACATTGTGTTCGTTCCGGCTACGTTTCCTGGCGATTGAACGTGCAAAGTGAACGAGACATCGGTAGTGGCGCCACAGTTATCGGTGGCCCGGACAGTTATGCTGTGCGCGCCGGCTGGCTGCGCGTTAGTGATTGAGATCTCGCCGGTGCCGTTAACTGATGGTGCGGTTGCCAGGCCGTGTCCGGCCAGGACTTGATAAGTCACCGAGCCATCGTCGCTGGCCGCGGTCGGCGCGATGTTCAGCGTACCGCCGAAAACTACTGGCTGCGTGGATTGATAAGACAGAGCCGGCGCCGAATTCGCAGTCACCGTCGTGGCAGCTGACGGGCTGCTGCTGCAACCGAGGGTGGTAACTGTGACACTGTAGTCACCGGCGGCAGCAGCGTTGTACTGTTGGGCAGTTGCGCCGCCGATCGGATTCCCGTTGAGATACCACTGATTACCAATCGTGCTGCTCGACGTTAACGAGACAATGCCGTTGGCGCAGAGTGTGGTCGTGCCCGCCGGTGTGATTGTCGGTGTTGCCGGGATCGGATTCACCGTTACTGACGTAGCTGTTGAAGGCGCGCTGGGCGAGCCGTTGGTCGTCACCGTATTAGTGTAATCTCCTGCCGCGGTCGCGATGTACTGCTGACTGGTGGCACCGCCTATTGGGTTGCCGTTCAGATACCACTGATTTCCGGGAGCGTTGCTTGATGTCAATGTCACGCTGCCGCCGGCGCAGAAGGTGGTCGGTCCGCCGGGTGTGACCGTAGGTGTTCCCGGAGTCGGGTTCACCGTCACCGTCGTAGCGGCTGCAGGTGCGCTGGGACAACCACTGGCTGTGACTGTTTGGGTGTAGTTACCAGATGCACTCGCGCTGTACGTTTGACCCGTGGCACCGCCGATCGGATTCCCATTCAAATACCACTGATTACCGGTTGCGCTGCTCGAGGTTAGCGTCACGCTGCCGCCGGGAGAGAACGTCGTTGGACCGCCGGGTGTGTTTGTTGGCGTCGCCGGCGTCGGATTTACCGCGACCGTCGTAGCCGTCGAAGGTGAGCTGGGGCAACCATTGGCCGTAACAATGTTGGTGTAGTTTCCTGACGCACTGGCCACATAAGTCTGATTCGTTGCGCCGCCGATCGGATTTCCGTTCAGATACCATTGATTCCCGCCAGCGCTGCTCGACGCTAGAGTAACGCTGCCGCTTTCGCAGAAAGTCGTTGGGCCACCGGGGGTGACCGTGGGTCTCGGCGGGGTCGGGGTTACTGTCACTGTAGTCGCGGCTGCAGGTGCGCTGGGGCAACCGCTGGCCGTCACAATGTTGGTGTAGTTACCCGACGCGATCGCGCTGTATGCCTGATTCGTGGCGCCACCGATCGGGTTGCCGTCCAGATACCACTGATTGCCAGTAGCACTACTCGACGTCAAAGCCACGCTGCCGGTTTCGCAGAATGTGGTTGGACCGCCGGGTGTGATCGTCGGCGTCGCCGGGGTTGGATTTACCGTGACCGAAGTCGCGGATGATGGCCCGCTGGGACAGCCATTGGCCGTCACAATGTTGGTGTAGTTTCCTGAGGCAGTGGCGACATATGTCTGATTCGCTGCGCCGCCCACTGGATTGCCGTCCATGTACCACTGATTACCGCTGGCGCTGCTCGACGTCAAGGTGACGCTGCTGCCAGCGCAGAACGTGGTCGGGCCGTCGGGTGTAATTGTCGGCGTCGCCGGGGTTGAGTTCACCGTCACCGTCGTCGCAGCTGAAGGCTCGGGGGGACAACCACTGGCCGTCACTGTCGTCGTGTAACTACCCGACGCGTTAGCGACGTACGCTTGATTCGTCGCGCCGCCGATCGGATTGCCATCCAAATACCATTGATTGCCACTGGCGCTGCTCGATGTCAGCGTGATGCTGCCGCCCTCGCAGAAAGTCGTCGGGCCGCCAGGCGTAATTGCCGGCGTGTCTATCGCCGTGACGTTAACTGTGAACGTAGCTGTGGCGGTCGTGCATCCGCTGTTTGTTACCGTGAGCGTAAAGGTCGAGTTCGTAGCCGTACAACTCGCCGCTACATCGGCCGTGACCTTACCCGCGGAGTCGATGATGATGTTGTTGATAATGACGCCGGTTCCGGTCAGCGCTGTCGAACTCACCGTCAGCGTATTCGCGGCCTGGCCCGGATCGCTGACAGTTGCTATTTGCGCATTGGCAGCGCCAGCGGCTTGTTGTCTGGAGAGTGGGGCGGCTGCCGCGATCAATGGTGTGTCGGTGTTAAAGCAGACGGTGACATCGTTGAGCGCCGGCGTAACGATATTGTCCGTGGTACTCAGCAAAGCTTTGTACTTCAGATAGCGGAAGCCGTTGAACTGAGAGAGGGACGCACCGGTGGTGGAAAAGAAAGTTGAGGCTGTCCCGTCCGGACCGACGAAGTCGAACGGGCCATTAACATTGTTGCTGGCCGCCGCCTGGAATTGGACCGTCGTGTTTGCCGGGTTCGTCATGGTCCACGATAGAGTTAACCAACGCGGGACCAGGCCGACAACCGAATTTGCATCCTTCACCGCTGAGATTAAATTGCCGGACGCCACGAAGGTGGTGGGTGGTGTCACATAGGTCGTGAACCAGAGGTCCGCCGCAACGGGCGTCCATGTAGTGCCGCTGTTGGTGGTGGTGAAGACCTGACCGTTCGGGAGTGAACTGCCTCCTGCCGTGCTGCCGCGGACCCCAAAGACCGTACTGCCTACACTGGTTCTGAGAACAATGGAGTAACTGGTTCCGCTGACTAAGGCGGCCGGAGATGCAAAGGTGGTCGTGTAAAGCACTGCAGTGCCCACGTTTGTTACCGGGCCGAGCGTGCCGGTTGCGAGTACAGTTGTGCCCGGATTTATTCCGTTGAGGTTGCGAATCTCTACCGTGATGGTGCCCGACGTACCAGAGGCTAGACCGAGACCAACGGTGAGCTTAGTCAGATTCCCGGTAACACCGGCGCGGTACGTCTGTCCGGTCCACGTGGTCGCGCTCAGGTTGTTAGTGGTCGACAGGGCTGCGGGAGCGCTGACCTGATCTGTCGCTTCAATGCCGAGGTTCCTGAGTTTCACGTCGCCGGGCGCGCTGCTGATGTCGAGGTTCGACCCCCCGCCGGTGGACAGATCGAAGTAGGTCGTATCGGTGAAGCAGGAGGAACCAGACGAAATAGGCGAAAGGGCGAGATTCTGTACGGTGGTGCCGCCGCCCGAAACGACGACTCCGTTAACCGACACAGGGCTATAGCCGGCGGGACTGGCCGACACTGAGTAGGTGGAGGCGTTAATGGCTGTAAGCAGATAATACCCGCTGGCGTTGGTGGTGGCCGAGAATGTTCCGGCTGTAACGATTACACCGGCCAAGGGGCTGCTGCCGGCCGTGACGGTTCCCTGAAGGATTCCCGTCGGCGTCCCCGTGGCTCCAAACACAACTGCGGCAGAGGCAGGAGAATCGGTGCTCATCGGCGTCAGTGCCGTGCCGGGGCAGTTGTTCTTCGCGCGCACAAAATAGTAATAAGTCGTGCCGCTATTGCCGGTGGTGTCAACGTAGCTGGTAGAGGTTAGGGCCGAAGCTAAAGGCGAACCGGAAGGGAACACGGAGCTGGTGTCGCGGAAAATCGAGTAGGTTCCGTTGGCTGTGTTGGTGCCCCACCCGGCCGGCGCACTCCATGAAATCGCAACGTTCGGTGCTGTCGAAGGGTTGACGCCGGGGCTGGCGATCGCCGAGGGCGCCGAACAGTTAGTGATCGTCGCGGTTGCAGTATCTTCTTTCCGCGATGGCGACTGCGTGTCGGCGACGGGGAAAAACATCCGCGAGTCGGTCCATATGGGATGGGCCTGACGGTTCAACGCCGCCAAGCCGGAATAGTCACCGAACTGGTTGCTATTGTACGCAGTATTGTCAGCACTGTTTTCATCGGAGTAGTTGACGTTATTCCTCCACGCCGAGCCGCCGTCGGAAACGAGGACATTTGGTTCAAACAATACTCCGCCATCGGTGGAGCGCGCGTAAACCGCCTGCGTCTTGCGATTGAGAGGGTCGAGCCGCGTGTCGTACCAGGAAACGTTCACCGTGCCATCTGATTGATCGACCGCCAGCCAGGGAAGCATCTGCGTGGCGCCGAAATTGTCGTCGTTGACCTTGACCCGCGATGACCATGCGGCTCCGCCATTCGTGGATCTGATCAGGTAGGTATCGAGATCCGCTCCCGTAGTCGTTCCGGTGGGGAAGTCGGAGAAGGCAACGTACAGGTTACCAAAGAAAGCAGAGGCAGGATTTCTATCAACGTCGATGGCTCCGAAGCCGTTGACGCCTCGCTTGTCCTGTGCAGGTGGCTTGTTGTTCGTACCGTACGATTGCAGAGCCAGCGTCGCGATCACCTGAGGCGCGGTCCAGGTGGCGCCGCCGTCCGTCGACTTGGAAAAAACGATGGTCTCGACGTTGTAGCGGCTCCAGATTACGTAAACGGTGCCGTCCGCTCCGATGACCAGGTTGCCGCCGCTGGCACCGGTATTGGATGGAAAGTTGACTGTGGTCCAGGCAGTGCCGTTGTCTGAAAATGCGATCTTCTGGGCGTTCGCCGCCTGCCAGGTCACATAGATGCGACCCGCACGTGAAAAGGCCTGGCCAGACGTGTTGTCGATAGCCATCATCTCTTTGTCGTTGCCCTGCGTCGTGGAGGCGATGCCGTTAACGACGGTGCCCAGGCTCTGCCAACTCGCTCCGTTATCCGACGAGCGGGCGACCACGATGGCCGCGCCGTAGGCCGAAGCACTCTGAGAGATGAGCAAATAGGAGGCATAAGCTTGCCCTTGGTTGTCCCACGCCAGCGTCGGGTAACTGCCGAACCAAAAGGTCGCGCCAGTCACTCCTCCGGTTATCGTCGCCGGCCATGGTGCGCAGTTGTACGTCCAGGTGGCGCCGCCATCGATCGAGCCGAAGAGCGCTAAAGTGCCGTAGGTGTTTGCGGTGCCACCTGTCGGAGACTGACATGTTGAAGTGGGATCTCTATAGAACGAATTGGAGGAGCCGATGAGGTGGAGCGGATTGTTAGGGTCGATGGCGATGCTGCTGGTGCCCTGATACTCCTCGACGCCGCCGGCAGGATTGGTGTTTGTGGCTACCGAAGCATTGAGAGCGGCTGGATTAAAGGACGTCTCAATCGGGTTTTGCCGCAAAGCGAGCGATTCGAGGTTCGTCGCAGAATCCGCAAACTCCCCAAACTCGGTTGGGCGGCTGCTTCGTCTGACCGCCATCCATAATTTGCTGGCGCAGTTGAGTGGCGCAGGCACCATGATCGAGTGGGGCTGGGCCAGGCGGTTGTTCTCGAAAGTCTGAGCCGGGTCTTCTGAGGCCGTGTTGACCAGATCGAGTATCGCCTGGTTTAGAATCTCATGACACTGGGGAATATCAGGCGCATTCTGCAGTGTGAGGATCGCGGTGGATTTCAACTGGGCGCTCGCCCCGTCGACAGAGTTAGCTTGACGCTCCACAGACTTCATCATCCGCATCGTACCCGGTCTTGCCGCACTCTTCCTGCTCTCGGCCCGCGCGCCGGCGATGAAAGACAAGAGGACAACCGCCCCCGAAATCAATAGCACTAGCCAAAGTGTCAAATGACGTGCGATGAAATGATTAGGACGCTGATTTTTCGGCCGCGACGAGCGGGTTAAGGACCGGATGGCGGAACGCATGGATAGGTTTCCTTTGAAGAGTAAGGTGACGATAGTTAGGGCGGCTAGATCTCGCGGGCGTGCGAAGCAAAAATCAGTTCTGAATTATTCTGGCCAAGCTACGATCCTCGAGTCAGGACGTTTCGGATTAAGGGAGGTGGCGAAATGGACCACTATGAGGGGCACTGAAAGGGCGTTTGTCCTCCCGGAGCAGCCCGATTAGAGGCAACATCAAAACGAGAAACGGAGCGTGGTGTCTAAAGGTGATATGTCCTGGGTATTAAGTCAGCGGAGCAAAAGAGCGATGTCTTGAGCGCGAATACCAAAGCGAGACGATCAGTTAGAAGGTCGCAGCCTGCCATATACAGAAGCGTTTTGCCGCGCTCGTTTTGAGATGACTGCAGTAGGTGTGCCAGTGAGGTAATTGGCATAGAGCTTCACGGGGTAGTGCGCGTAACTGCGTCGCCAGGACTTTGGGGTTCGGAATCGTGTCGTCCACGGCGCACCGGCAATGAAATAATCAACGTTCGTTTAGAGGTGGGCACCGCCCACCGGCGCGACGTTGATGAGACCATTCACTGAAATAACCAAAGGTTGATTATGTATCCGACTCGTGTCGTCCACGGCGCACCGGTGGGCGGTGCCCACCTCTAAACGAACGCAATACTTACTAATAAACGAACGTGATTTATTGAGCGCGAACGCCGTGTGTCACGGCGCCGCTGATGTTTTAGCCATGGGCACGATCAGCAGGATAAAGCGTCCGCTTCTGACTACCCCAAACTTCAGCTTCACTCTGATCACCTTCGTCGGATCCGTGGTGCCGATCGTGGTGGCGAAGTTTCCGATACCTCC
>JANNJZ010000104.1:0-2039 GCA_031396065.1 Pyrinomonadaceae bacterium
TCTCATCTTGACTAGCATTAAGATCGACGCCATTCAGATAAGAGAAAAGTGCGGGTAGCTACGAGTGCGGTGCGCTTGTTGCCATCGACGAACGGATGGTCGCGCGCAATTCCATAGGCATAAGCAGCGGCCAAGGCTGCCAAATCAGGGGGCGGCTGACCATAGCTCAAAAGATTTTGTGGCCGCGCTACAGCAGACGAAAGTGGAACCCTCATCTCTCGAACCCCCACTTCCCCCATGTTCAGCTATTTGCCGATGGTGGATCGCGATGACCGTTTCCTCCAGAAGCCAAACAATCGCTGCCATCACGATTATTGGGCCAGTTTCCGCAAGGCATCCCGATCCTCGCGCATTACGCGTTCAGCAGTCTCTACTTGTTTGGCGAACTCGGGATCATAAGCCGTCAGTTCGATGCCATTCTTCGTTTCGATAGGCATTGTCGACTAAAAGGGGAGTTCCGCAGTTTCATCATTGAAATTGGTCCTTGAATCGCCCTCCCTATCGAGCGGGTTCTTTTGGTTGAGTTGGCCCCACTCGTCCCATGTAATGCCATAAGCAAAGCCCGCCTCCGTGTAACCCGCGATATAAGCAAAGTCTTCGTCTTGATCTAAGGAGAACTCAGGTGTCTCTACCCGTCTAGACTTTCTGCGCTGGCGGGCCGCGATATGGCCTTCCACGGATTTCAATATTTGACCCTTGTAAGCAGCGTCTATTTTTACACCGAGAATTTCGAGCTCTCTAAATGCACATACCCAATCTACGGCAAAATACTTCCGGTAGCCTGCGGCGATGTTTTTGCCTTTGTAGGTCTTCACCCAAGTGCGAGCACATTGAAGGCGTGCAGAACGATCCATTCGTTTCGCGCGCGGTGGCAGGGCCTTTTGTCTCGTCTCTTTTTTCATCCCATTACTCGTCCTGGTCTTCAAAAGCTCAAGCTTTAAGCCGGTTCAGAACGCCGTTCGCAATGTCGATATTGAACCGTGCCGGGTCCAGATCGTATCCAAGCCACTCCTTCATCCTCTCGTGCTCGGGATTTTGTGGATCAGCGAGGATCTCGATCAGATCATTGTAGCCGCTGATGCCCCCGCAATCTTCAGGGGGGCAGGCATTCGCGCCGGCGAGACAGATGGGGTGTCGGAATTGCGGATCGGGCGGTAGAATCTTCTCCAGGACGATCTTGTGTTGCCAGCCGTCGCCGAAGTCGTACTCATAAACCAAACTTCTCTTCGCCGCCGGAGCCAGGTCAGCGATGGTGTAGCGTTTCTCGCTGAGAGTCTGCCTGCCGAAGCCCATCATTTCCGGGTCGGGCGTGCCGTAGTACGTGTTGCCGACAATGAACTGGTGTAGATGGCTATCGGTCCAACCCATGACTCTTTGGATTACGCCATGAAAGCGACGGAGCGGCATATCTGAGCGAACCACAACGCGACGCCAGATTGGTGGGTCGGACCCTTTCAACGTGATCTTGATCTGATAGAGCGCCGCCCCGTCGAGTCCCAGGTCTTCCTTTACGGAAACGCTCCTATTCCGCTTGCGCGCCGCCTTCTGATTCTCAACGCCAAGTAACATCCCCAGTTGCCTTCTCAATTCAGTAACATCCGGAGCAAAGGCAGGTTTGTCCGTTCCGGCGGCCCTTCTTTCGAAGTCAATCAACAAAGCCTCCAATCGTTCCCGCCCGGCGACGGACTTCGCGGCTCGTCTTGGTGTTTTCCCCATCAGTACTGGAACCGGTTCATCCAGCCACTCTTCCCAGCGTTTCTTCGCCATCTCCTTCATGAGGGCCTGCACTTCGGGAAGCGCCGAAAGGGCTTCCTGCTCTTCGCGCTGCCGCTGTTGCTCTGGCGATCCAACGCCGTCTTTCATTTGGGCAAACTTCTCTTCGACGGATTCGCTGACTGAGTCCTGCAACACGGCATCGTCACCAAGCCGCCTGGCGATCTCCGTGCGGATCGCTTCGGATCTCTTCTGCGAATTAACGTCAACGATGAGCTTCGCGCCCTCGATTGTTATGTTGCCCAGAATAGTGTTGTCCAGACTCG
>JANNJZ010000145.1:0-2271 GCA_031396065.1 Pyrinomonadaceae bacterium
GATCTCATCGGCGCCACCGCCAAGGAGATCGTCTTCACTAGCGGCGCCACGGAATCCAATAACCTGGCCCTAAAGGGTGTGGCTGAAATGTATGCCCAGAAGGGCAATCACATCATCACCGCCGCCACGGAGCATAAGGCCGTGCTCGACACTTGCAAGCGACTCGAAAAGCACGGCTCCCGCGTCACCTATCTGCCCGTGCAGACCGACGGCTTGATTGATCTCAACCTGCTGCGCGACTCCATCACCGACAAGACCATCCTCGTCAGCATCATGTACGGCAATAACGAAATCGGCACCGTTCAGTACATTGCCGAAATCGGTAAAATCTGTCGCGAGCGCGGAGTGCTGTTCCATACCGACGCGGTCCAGGCCGTCGGTTCAAATTTCAGACCTGGGCCGACGCTGCGAGTGACCTTTGCGCGAGGTGGCGCGAGCGGAGTTAGAGGGAAGTGCGGAAAACTCGCGTAAGGAATTGAAGACTCCGCAAAACTCTCGTTACATCTGTCGTTTTACGATCACGCTCGCCAGGCGGTCTGCTATGGCGGGGTCGATCGCTTTTAGCTTTTCTTGTTGCTCGAGGGCCTTAGCGGTGTTTCTCAGCATGAGATAGCTAATTGCGCTGTTGAAGTAATAAGAAGGCTCGCGGGGGTTGAGGGCAATTGCCTTCTCATGAAATGTAATAGCTTCCTTTGCTCTTCCGGCTTTTGAAAGCGTGACGGCGAGACCATCGTAGGCGAGTGAGTAGTCAGGGCTGCCTTTGATCAGGTTCCTAAAAACAAATTCCGAGTAGCGAAAGTTGCCCATCCGATCATAGGTCACGGCCTGGTTGTATTTGGCTTTGAGTAGTTTTGGATCGAGATTGAACGCCTTGTTGAAGGCTTCTATCGCGCGCGGATACTGTTTCAGCTCTCCCAGCGCTTCACCTAAATTGTTATAGGCTTCGGCGGCGTCAGGGTTGAGAGTTGCAGCACGCTGATAGCCGATAGCTGCATTCTCAAACTTTCGTTGGACCATGTACGCGTTGCCGATTTTCAGATTAGCTACTGCTGCGTTTCGCGCATTGTTCGACGACAAAGTAATTACGCGATTGTAGGTGGCTATAGCCTCATCAAAGCGTCCATTGTCCAAAGCAGCCTGACCGGCCAGGAGAAGCTGCTGCACATCGTTAGAAGGGTTAGTCGGATTTGACGGCAGAGTTGACGGTTTACCGTACGGAATCTTTGATGGCAGCTTCGAAGGTACATTCGAGGGGGTGCTTTTTGTGATTTGCTGCGCCAGGGCTTGACGGCCCGAGGAGACGAAAAGCAGGCATGCCAATGTCAGGGAGGCGGTAAAAAGTCCAGCCAGGTTTAATAAAATCCTGTCTAATAGTTTTGTTGTTGCTTGCTTAGAATCGTCCATGATAAAAGAGTGCCCCTTTCGATAAAACGGGTAATCAACGGGAAAAATTGGAAACAGGTGCGGATTCCTATTTTTCTTATCACCACATAGCAGGTTTATATTTCCACCCGGCGGGTCTGCCTCGCCAGGGACCCAGGTGATGGGAAATCATCAAGGAGGACTACCGCCCATGCGCAAGTTATTTCTCTTGTTCGCCATCTTATTGGTTGCGGCCCCGGCCGGCTTCGCCCAGAGCGATTACTCAAACTGGGAGTTTTTCATCGGTTACGCTCACGAACGTGCCAATAACGGCGCCGATCGACTGGACGCCCGCGGACTAGCAGTTTCCAGCACGGGCGCAACGTCGCGCGTGGACTTTGTCTCAAAACGAGAGCCACACCATGGAGTGACCGCTGAAGTTGTTGCGAATGTTCATCGCAACATCGGCCTGGTCGGAAATTTCGCAGTCACCTTCGCGGATGTCGATTTTCAGGATCGACTGAGCGGGCGTACATTCAATGCGAGGTTAACCCGATATACTGTGCTCGGTGGACCACGCTTTAACCTGCGTAACTCATCGCCGTTTATTCCCTATGCGCATGCGCTTTTCGGAGCTGTGCGCTCCACCGCAGACTTCCGCAACAAAGATTTCACTTGTCCGGATACCACTGAAACGGCCTTTGCAATGGCCCTTGGCGCCGGCTTGGATATTAGAGCCGGCAACAGAATCGAGATTCGGCCAATACAAGTTGACTATCTACCCGTATTTTTTAGCAACCGGCGAGAAGACAATCTGCGTTTCTCGGCAGGGGTTAAGATCCGTTAAGGCCTCAACGGAGCTTTAGAGTCTGTCGCTGGTTAAAGAAGTCGGACCAGCCATCACCTTTT
>JANNJZ010000153.1:0-2229 GCA_031396065.1 Pyrinomonadaceae bacterium
CTAAGAGGCGAAGCCTCAAAGAGAATATTTAAGCTCTCCGGTAAGGCGGAGCCTTACCGCACGGAAGGCGGCAGAGCCGCAAAACGCTTGAGGGTCGTGTCGGCAGACGCCGTCATGGCTCGGTCTGATTGGAGGACAAGATGAAAAGAATTCTAATTACCGGGAGTGCTGGATTGATCGGGTCCGAAGCGGCCAGATTCTTTGCTGCCAGGGGCTATCACATCGTCGGCGTTGATAACGACATGCGGGCCACTTTCTTCGGCCCTGAGGCTTCGTCCAAATGGAATCTCAAGGGGCTCATTGCCGATCTCGACAGCCGTTACTCCCACCACAATATTGACATCCGAGACGCCGAAGGCCTCGAGTCGGCGGTCAAGCCAGTGGCCCACGAGATCAAGGCGGTGATTCATACAGCGGCCCAGCCTTCTCACGACTGGTCAGTGCGAGACATGCGCACAGATTTCACCGTCAACGCCAATGGCACTCTGAATCTGCTTGAACTAACCCGGAACCACTTTCCTGACGCTCCGTTTATTTTCACTTCGACCAACAAAGTCTACGGCGATACCCCCAATCGGCTTCCACTGATCGAGCGCGAGAAGCGATGGGAAATCGAAGAGAGTCATGAATATCGCGACGGTATCGACGAGACCATGAGCATCGACCACACAAAGCACAGCTTGTTTGGCGCTTCCAAGGTAGCCGCTGACATTTTGACGCAGGAATATGGTCGCTACTTCGGTATGCCGACTGTCTGTTTCCGCGGTGGGTGTCTAACGGGTCCAAATCATTCCGGCACGGCCCTTCACGGCTTTCTTGCCTACCTGATGAAATGCGCGGTAACGAATCATCCGTATACCGTGCTTGGCTATCGAGGCAAGCAGGTGCGAGACAACATCCACAGCAACGATCTGGTCCGCATGTTTGCAGAGTTTATCGAAAACCCCCGGGCCGGCGCGGTCTATAACGCCGGCGGTGGGCGCGAAAGTAACTGCTCAATGCTTGAGGCGGTGCAGATGTGTGAAGAGTTAACCGGCAACCGAATGAACCTGACTTATTCGGCTGAGAATCGAATAGGCGACCACATCTGGTACATCAGCAACCTCAGGAAGTTTAAGCAGGACTATCCGCGGTGGCAGATTAACTACTCATTGCCGGACATCCTGGCGGAAATCTATCAGGCAAATAGGGAACGATGGGTAAATACTTAACTCAATCTGCAGCGACTCCTTTCCTAAAGGTGCTTGGGGTCAACGTCAGTCGCGTTGACTATGGAGACGCTGTCGAAGCGATTATTAGAGCGGCCCGTGAGCGTCGAAGTTTTGGCGCCACGGCTCTCGCAGTGCACGGCGTAATGGAAGCATATCGTGACCGCGAGTTTGCCGAACTGCTTAATCGACTTGACCTGATTGCGCCCGATGGCCAGCCAGTGCGCTGGGCGCTGAATCTGCTGGGCGCCCGCGAGTTGAAGGATCGCGTTTACGGCCCGACACTCATGCTGAAGGTTTGCGAGCAGGCGGCGGCAAGCCGGTTGCCGATCTTTCTATATGGCAGCACGCAAACGGTGCTGAATCGGCTTAGCCAAAATCTGCAGACGCGATTTCCTGGTCTGGTCATCGCGGGAATACAGGCGGACCGTTTTAGAGACGCTTCGCCGGAAGAGGATGAGCATGACATCCGCATAATTAATCAGTCAGGGGCGGGCATCGTCCTGGTAGGACGAGGTTGTCCGCGTCAGGAAAAATGGGTGGGGGCCCACCTGGGAAAGATTGAGGCCGCGATGATTGCAGTGGGCGCAGCTTTTGACTTTCACGCGGGAACCCTGCCGCAAGCTCCGAAGATTCTTCAGGACTACGGGCTCGAGTGGGCCTTCCGTTTGGTGAACGAACCAAGCCGACTCTGGCGCCGATATCTGATTCTCAATCCGCTCTTTATTTTTAACTTCAGCCAGCAGCTCATCAGATCGAAAGTTGGCTAGATGGGTTAAGAGACGGCTACCGCAACCAAGCGAACGATCCACTGAAATACGCGCACTGACACTAACCAGCTTAGGGTAGTGCTCCGTTAGTGTGTTGCTAAAGAGATGCTTCTGAGGCAATGAGGTCAGTACCACCTTGCGGTAGAGGCGGTGTGAAAACTCCTGGTTCTCAGCGCCAAGGGCGCAAAATGTGATAGCCCAGGGCAACGCCCTGGGTAGGGTCATAACAATCCGGAAGCGCTGAAGGCGCG
>JANNJZ010000154.1:0-8455 GCA_031396065.1 Pyrinomonadaceae bacterium
ATGTTTCGTAGGCCACAAAATATATCACAACCTCATCGATAGTGCGGTGAGCGAATAGCAGTGCCCGGCTTAGGTATGTCCTCTGTGCACCCTCTGTGTTCTCTGTGCCTCTGTGGTGAATTCTTTTCTGCGTTTGTCCACCACAGAGGCACAGAGAACACAGAGGGTGCACAGAGGACATACCTAAGCCGGGCACTGCTATTCGCTCACCGCACTATCGATGAGGTTGTGATATATTTTGTGGCCTACGAAACATAGTCATATTTCTCTCAGAAGGACCAATTTTATAAAATGTCAGGACACTCGAAATGGCATAGTATCAAGCACAAAAAAGGCGCGCTCGATGCCAAGCGCGGCAAATTGTTTACTAAGTTCATCAAGGAAATAACTGTGGCGGCGCGCACCGGCGGCGGGGACGTGGACGGCAACGCGCGCTTGCGCAAGGCTATCCTCGACGCCAAGGCGGGTAACATGCCCAACGAAACAATTGAACGTGCGGTTCGTAAGGGTACCGGTGAAGAAGAGGGCGTGAACTACGAAGAGATCACTTACGAAGGATATGGCCCGGGTGGCGTGGCGTTGTTGATTGAATCGATGACCGACAACCGCAATCGCACAGTGGCCGAAATCCGCCACGCCTTCTCCAAGAACGGCGGTAACCTGGCTGCGGCCGGCGCGGTCGCCTGGATGTTTGAGAAAAAGGGTTACATCGTGGTCGAGAAGGGGTCGAAATCCGAGGAAGAGTTGTTTGAAATTGTCACTGACGCTGGCGCCGAGGATCTGCGTGACGACGAGGGCAATTTTGAAATCATCACTTCGCCGGCTGATTTCGATGCTGTGCTTGAGGCGGTTAAGAAAGCCGGCGTCGAGCCTCAGGTAGCTGAGGTTGAGATGGTGGCTAAAGAGTACAAGAAACTTGAGGGTGCTGAAGCCAAACAGATGCTCAAGCTAATGGAAGTGCTCGAAGACCACGACGATGTGCAAAAGGTTTCGGCGAATTTTGATATCAGCGATGCCGATATGGCAGCGGCGTGAATGCGAAGTGATGAGTGATGAGTGATGAGTGATGAGTGAAATTATGATGGACTGTTGCGGCGACTTGCCCGCAAGCTGGGAACGCAGGCGGCTCGCCTGCAATAAGCGGCGACAGCCGCGCAGGATTTGGTTTCGATTATCTGATGGCCGATAGGGGACTGTCGCGGCTGACGCCGCTCAGTGCAGGCGAGCCGCCTGCGGTCCCAGGTAGCCGCCTGTGGTCCCAGGTATTCGCCTCCACTCAATCCTACGATTTTCCGGCTGTCTTCGGTTTGGTGTCTGCTGTTTGGTGCCCACCGTTTTCGCTTCGCACCGCTTCCAAATCGCTATTTGCTGGTCCCTGAATCACTTTTCCCAGCGCGTCATAACGCGAGCCGTGACAGGGGCAGTCCCAGGTATTCTCTCCAGTGTTCCACTTAACAATACAGCCCAGGTGTTTACACACGGCTGAAAGCTCGTGCACAACGCCCGCCGGATCGCGATAAGCTGCAACCTTACTCAGTCCTCGCGAAATAATCGCGCCGGCGCCAAGCTTGATTTCCTCTACCGATTCCACGTCGCCGGCAACTACCAGATCCGTGTACTGCATCGCCACGTTGAATATTTCTTTAGCAAACTCCGGCAAGGAGCGAACGGTGACGCGCGATGGGTCGTAAATCTTCTCCCACGGATTTTGGCGTCCCATGATCAGATCCGTCAGCAGTATTCCGGCGATGGTCCCATGGGTCATGCCGTTGCCCGAATCACCGGTCGCGATATAAACGTTTTTCGCGTCCAAAGGATTTCGGCCAATGAAAGCGAGACCGTCCACCGGTTCCATCACTTCGCCAGACCAGCGATACTCGATACTTTCAACCATCGGAAAACGATGGCGGGTCCAACGCTCGAGTGCGCCAAAACGCTTATTAGCATCGTCTTGCTGGCCAGTTTTATGATCTTCGCCGCCCACGATCAAAACGTCATAAGCCGATGCTCCTCGTCCGATAGTTTCAATTCGGATGTAGTGATAGGGGTCGGGCGTGTCCCAGTAAAGTCCACGTGGCACTGAACCCTTGGGCACGCGAGCGCCAATCACGTAAGTTTGATAAGCCGCTTGTTTGGTGTGAATTGCTATTAAGTCGTTAACCGGAGTGTTGGTGGCTACCACCACCGACTCTGCATTAACTACGCCGCCACCTTTGGTTTCGATCCGGGCCTTTTTGCCGCCTTCGATCTCAGTAGCATGAGTTTGGGTGTAGATTCGTCCGCCTTTTTCTTTGATGGCGGCGGCCAGCCCGGCCAAATACTTGAGCGGATGAAACTGCGCCTGACGCGGAAAGCGTAAGGCTGGACCAGTATCGTAGGAGTCCCACGGAACGCGCTCCACCTTTTCGATATCGGTCAAGCCTGCTCGGTGAACTGCGGCCAATTCGTCGTCGAGAACCTGCCTGGATTCGCGAGGCGGTACGAACAAATAACCATCGAGCCTTTCGAATTCACACTTGATGCCTTCCTGGTCGACGATCGCTTCAATCGCATTGATAGCCGCGTCGTGGCTCTCGGCTGCGAGCCGCGCACCTTCTTCACCGTGAAGACGTTCTAGCTCGAAATAGCGATCGTCGAGAGCGTAGGACAGATGCGCCGTGGTTCTTGCTGTCATCCCACCGCCGATTGGCCCATCATCGAGGACGACTACAGATTTGCCCTCTCGCGCGAGGAGATAAGCGGTCGACATTCCCGCTATCCCCGCCCCCACGATGCAGACATCCGCGCTGATTTTTTCAGCGAGGGTCGCTTCGAGCGGCACTTCAGCCGTGTCCATCCACACAGATCTACTTTGCTCAAAACTCTTTTTCACTTAGACCATCCTTACGTAAATGTAGGCTTACGATACAAGCATTGCTGTCACATATCTCTTTACGGACACGGACCACTTTCGTTAACGGTTAATATGGCTCTGAAAACTTCCGCAGCAAGGCAAGTGCCGGGGAAGACCTGGGATGTCTTTAACCTTGGTTCTGCGGCTTGGCCGCCTGCCGGTGAGGCTTCGCCTCACCGGCACCTCTATTTATCTTAAGGCTATGCCTCCGGGCGAGATCAGAGGCGCAGCCTCGAAGAATGAAACCGCTATCGGAAAGGCCGAGCCTTTCCGCACGGAAGGCGGCAGAGCCGCAAAGGCTATTCACCGCACCTCGGCTAACTCTCTGTTTTACTGCGGACCCAAAAAATTGACTCATTCACATCCAGTTTCACCCGACAAGTAATCCAGTTCAACTAAGAGCGGCTGGCGCCGCTTCTGCAGGCGAGCCGCCTGCGGTCCCAGGTGAGCCAGCATTCCCGGGCGGAAGGCAACTCATTGACAAGCAACGATCGCGTCGGGTATAACCTCCGCGCAATCATGAAGCTCAGCAATTATCAAAGCAGCGAAGCCACTACTTACACCTTCTGGTACTGGTGCGTCAGAACCCGGGTGGCGGGCGTTGCTTTCAACGAGGAGCGCGAACTGGAGTAACGAAGGCGCACAAATCGTTTCAAAGAAACCCGCTGCCAGGAAGCTTATTCCGGCAGCGGGTTTTGTTTGCTTACAAGAGAGTGTTCCAGACACGATGCACAGATTTACAGGATGGCTTAAGAGAGAGCTGGAGCTAGTGTCCCGACTCTAAAGTTCGTATACAAATGGTCCGGTCAGAGAGGGCAACATTTGTAGGCGCAGCATTTGGATACCAACTTTAGAGTCAGGACACTAGATTACTTGTCGGGTAAGACTTGATGTGAATGAGTCAAGTTTTTTAGGTTAGCATCAGAGAATTAGCCGCAGATGGACGCGGATAAACGCAGATCAGATCAGAAGATTTGTGGGTTGTATTTCCGATCCGTGTTTATCCGCGTGAATCCGCGGCCAAATACAACCGCACGTCTCGTCGGTCTGAGGCAGAGCCTCGCCAGCCATTATCATGAACTCGACTAATCAAAATTTTCAACCAGCCACTTTCGAGGAGTTTGAGCGCGACGCTACGCGCGGCAATGTTATCGCGGTAGTGAGAGTAGTTCCGGAAAACTCACTAAGTCCGGTCCAGGCGTTCAATAGTATGGCCCGGTCAGCGCGTTATGCATTTCTGCTCGAGTCGGTTGAAGGCGGCGAAGGCGTAGCGAAGTATTCGTTCATTGGCGCAGACCCTTACATGATCCTTAGGGGTCGCGGCAATCAGACGTTCATTGAGAGAAACGGAGCGTCGGAAGCGCGTCATGAACCCGCAGCGGAGTATCTGCAGCGTCATTTTCGTGGGCGGAAGCTAGCGAACCGCAGCGACCTGGCGCCTTTTGCGGGCGGTGCTGTTGGTTACCTGGGCTATCAGGCGGCCAACTGGTTTGAGCCGGCTTTCCACAGACAAACGGAAAATCGGAACGAGGCTGATGACGCGCTGTTGATGTTTTACCGCTCATTGGTTGTCTTCGATCGCGGGCAACAGCAGATACACATTGTCTCGGTTGCTTTTACCGAAGAAGCAGGCCCGGCCGGTTTGAAAGAACTTTACGATAACGCAGTGCGCGAGACAGACCGTTTGGAGAAACTTCTGGCTGAACATTGTGAGCTGCGACCCGGCATTGGTGAGCCGCCCGCCCGCGTTACGCCCACACCCAATACCACTCCGCCCCCTATGGGTTCAGCCTACCCCACGGTTAATTCAAACTGGACCAGGGCGGGCTTCGAGTCGGCTGTACGTTTCGTCAAGGAGAGTATCCTGGCGGGTGATTGTTATCAGGCCGTGATTTCGCAGCGATTCAAAAAAGAAGTGACTGCCGATCCGTTCTCAATCTACCGGGCCCTGCGCAAAAGCAATCCTTCTCCGTACATGTATTTTCTAAAACTCGGCGACGAGTCGATCATCGGGGCGTCCCCAGAGATGCTGGTGCGCTGCCGTGGCGAGCAAGTCGACTACCGCCCCATTGCCGGGACGCGCCGGCGGGGTGCGTCGGAAGCGGAAGACAATCTGCTGGCTGAGGAAATGCGCACGGATGAGAAGGAAGTAGCTGAACACATGATGCTGGTGGACCTGGGTCGCAACGATCTTGGGCGAGTGGCGCAATATGGTTCAGTGCGAGTTGAGGAGCTGATGTCGGTGGAGCGTTACTCCAAAGTGCAACATCTGGTTTCGAGTCTACGAGCGCGCTTGCGTGATGGTAGCGATCGCTTCGACGCGTTGGCAGCCTGCTTTCCTGCCGGGACGGTGACGGGAGCGCCCAAAGTGAAGGCGATGGAAATTATTCGTAAGCTGGAACCAGAAGAGCGAGGTGTCTATGCGGGAGCCGTGCTTTACGCCGACTACGCTGACAACCTCGATTCCTGCATTGCGATTCGCACCATCGTACTTCGTGATGGAGAGGCGTCGGTACAGGCGGGCGCCGGTATTGTCGCCGACTCGGTACCCGAGCTCGAATACGAGGAAACGGTTCACAAGGCGGGAGCGTTGTTTCGGGCGATCGAAATTGCTGAAGAAGAATTGGCCGCGGATAAACGCCGATAATCGCGGATCTGAAGGACGTCAGCCCACTCTTGTAATTGTGTTGATTTGATCCGCGAGCATCGGCGTTAATCCGCGGCAAGAAAAACATGATCCTGGTTATCGACAACTACGATTCGTTTACTTACAACCTCGTGCAGTATCTGGGCGAGCTTGGTGAGGACGTGGTCGTGCGGCGCAACGATGAAATCGCTATCGCTGAAGTTGAAGCAGAGCTGCCCCGGAGCATTCTCATCTCACCGGGACCGGGCTGCCCAACCGATGCGGGTATCTCGCTTCGCCTGATCGAGCATTTCGCCGGGCGGGTCCCGATCCTTGGGGTTTGTTTGGGTCACCAGGCGATTGGCCAGGTTTTCGGCGGACGGGTCGTACGCGCGCAGCAGGTTATTCATGGTAAAGCTTCTCAGGTTTTTCATGATGGCAATTCGATTTTTCAGGGCCTCGATTCGCCGTTTCGTGCCGGTCGTTATCATTCGCTCGTGGTTGAACGTCAGAGTCTTCCTTCATGCCTGGAGGTTTCCGCCGAGACTAGCGATGGTGTGATCATGGGTCTACGTCATCGCGAGCAGAAGATTGAAGGGGTCCAGTTTCATCCCGAGTCGATCCTGACCGAGGACGGCCGGAAGTTGCTAGCCAACTTCCTCGCGTTGTGAACAAAGCAAAACGGTATGAGTAAACCATCAGATACTCAGAAACCTATTTCGCCGCCGGCGGGCCTTGGTGTCTTCCTGGCGCGGTTGACGCGCGGCGAGGATCTATCGCGTCCCGACGCCTCGGCGTTTTTGGAGAGTCTGCTCGATGGCGCCGCCACTGACGGACAAATAGCAGCGGCGTTGGTAGCCTTGGCGATGAAAGGGGAAACCGTCGATGAACTTACGGGTATCGCGGCGGCCATGCGCTCGCGGGCGGTGCCACTCCAGCCACGGCATGAACGCTTTTTGGATACTGCCGGAACAGGGTCCAGCTACGCGAAGACTTTCAACGTATCCACCGCGGCGGCATTCGTGATCGCAGGCGCAGGCTTGCCAGTTGCAAAACATGGCAACCGGGCTATCACTAGCCGCTCCGGAAGTTCAGACGTGTTGGCTGCGCTTGGGGTTGGTGTAGGTGCACTCCCGGAAGTCTCCGAAGGGTGCCTTAATGACCTCGGAGTTTGTTTCATGTTTGCGCCGCTCTATCATGGCACCACCGCGCGAGTGGCAGCGATTAGACGTGAATTGGGCGTGCGCACCGTTTTCAACTTGCTGGGTCCGTTAACGAATCCGGCGGGCGCGCCCTATCAACTTGTGGGAGTTTGCAAGGCCGAACTTGTCGAGCCGATTGCCCAAACGCTGGCGGCCCTGGGCACGAAGCGCGCCTGGGTGGTACATGGACGGGACGGTCTGGATGAGGTAACCCTGGCGGGCAAGACGCTGGTGGCGGAAGCAGATGAGGGAAGGGTTAGAACATTTGAAGTCGGCCCTGAGGATTTCGGACTGCGACCTGCATCACTCGAACACCTGGCCGTTGATGGTGCTGATGCCAGCGCTCAAATTATTCGTGAGGTACTTTCCGGCGGGCGGGATGATGCGGCGCGTGATCTGATCATCGCCAACGCCGCTGCCGGACTCTTGATAGGCGGCGTTGCCAACGATTTGCAGGAAGGTGCGAAACTGGCTGCAGCCAGCATCGAAACCGGGGCCGCGGCTGGAAAGCTCGCGGAATTAGTAAAGGCTACGACAACCGGGATGGACGCATGACAACTGGAATCGATTTCATGGCTGCGGTGCTGGAAAAGAAGCGCGCTCGCTTGAAAGCCGCGCAGGCTGGAGCCTCGTTTTATAACTTAAGGGCCAGCGCATATGAGGTCCGCGCCCGTGCTTCGCGACACGCCCTGGCTGCTGCGCTTCGCAACCAGTCGCAGATCAATGTGATTGCAGAGATCAAACGAGCCTCGCCGTCGAAAGGCGATCTCGGGCTGGGTGCGTCTGTCGAAGAAACCGCCAGCGCTTACAGCCGTGGCGGCGCAGTCGCCGTCTCAGTCTTAACGGAGGAGGACTACTTTCGGGGTTCGCTCGCTGATCTGCGGGAGGTACGTCGCGCAGTCGCGCTTCCGGTATTGCGCAAGGATTTTATTTTTGACGACTATCAGGTCTACGAAGCGGCGGCAGCGGGCGCGGATGCATTGCTCCTGATTGTGGCGCTGCTGGATGATGAAACATTACTGCGTTTGCGAACTATTGCGGAAACCGAATTGGGGATGGATGCCCTGATTGAGGTGCACACTAGTGAAGAGATGGTGCGAGCCGCTGCCTCGGGAGCGTCTTTGATTGGAGTCAACAATCGGAACCTGCATACGTTTGAAGTTTCAATAGATGTTTCACTTGAATTGCGGCAGGAAGCTCCGGTTGAGGCAGTCCTGGTAAGTGAAAGCGGGTTGAGGAGCGGGGCTGATCTGAAACGGTTGCGGGAGGCTGGGTACCATGGCTTCCTGATTGGTGAAGCGTTGGTGGCGTCAAAGGATCCTGAGGCGTCTTTGCGCACGATGATGCAAGAGGCGGGCGCATAAGTAATGCCAAATAAGTTCGATTACATTCGTTTAGAGGTGGGCACCGCTCACCGGTGCGCCGTCGAAGAAACGAGTCCGAGAGATAATCAACGTGAGATTGTTTAGTTGAATGGTCTCATCTACGTCGCACCGGTGGGCGGTGCCCACCTCTAAACGAACGTATGATTATTTCACTGCATGAGCCAAAACGCGGGTTGAGAGTTCAATCGAGACAACGTCCCAGCCTGAAAGTCTGTCAGATAGTAGCCGGTGGTCGCAGCGTATCGCAGACCACCGGAAGGAATCGAGCAGTTTGTCAGCACCCTGGAAGGGTGCCAGACGATTCTGAGACCCTTTCAGGGTCCGGGGCCATTTCGGGTTGTGGTCTGGT
>JANNJZ010000168.1:0-10348 GCA_031396065.1 Pyrinomonadaceae bacterium
ATTAGGAACGAGTGAGTTACAGCAGTATTTGCGGAGCCGGCTGCCGAGTTACATGGTGCCGAGTGTGTTCGTGATGGTAGAGGCGATGCCGCTGACTCCAAACGGGAAGGTGAACCGGCGGGCGTTGCCGGCGCCGGAGCAGACGCGGCCGGAGTTGGGCGGAGAGTATGTGGCGGCGCGGACGCCGGCGGAAGAGGTGCTGGCGGGGATCTGGTCCGTGGTGCTGCGAGTGGAGCAGGTGGGAGTGCATGACAACTTCTTCGAGCTGGGCGGACACTCGTTGCTGGCGACACAGGTGATGTCGCGGGTGCGGGAAGCGTTCGGCGCGGAGGTAGCGGTGCGATCATTGTTTGAGCACCCGACCGTGGAAGGATTAGCCAGGGCCATCGAGGAGAGTCTGAGTGCTGGGCAGGGTGTGCAAGCACCTGAGATGGTGAAGGTCAGTCGAGAAGGAGAGCTGGTGCTTTCCTACGCGCAGCAGCGGCTATGGTTCCTGGACCAATTGGAGCCTGGCAGCAGTGCCTACAACATGGGTGCTGGAGTGCGTATGCGGGGTTCGCTCGACCTCGCTATTTTGGAAAAGAGTATTGCAGAAATCATCAGGCGGCACGAGTCGTTGCGAACCCGGTTCGAAGTGGTTGATGGCAAGCCGTGGCAGCTTATCGACGAGGCCCAAACCTTCAGCCTGGCGGTCATTGATCTGAGCGAACTGCCGGACGCCGAGCGAGAGGCAGAGGCACGGAGACTCACGAATGAGGAATCACAACGTCCCTTCGATTTATTGACAGGACCGCTGCTGCGAGTGAGCGTCCTGCGGCTGGCGGCGGAAGAGTTTTTGCTGCTGGCGACGGTGCACCACATTACCGCCGATGGCTGGTCATTGGGCGTATTGATCCGTGAACTGACCACCTTGTACGAAGCCTTCTCGGCGGGCCAGTCATCGCCGCTGCCGGATCTCTTAATCCAATATCCCGACTATGCTCACTGGCAACGCGGTTGGCTCCAGGGCGAAGTTCTTGAGAGACAACTCTCCTACTGGAGGCAACAGATGTCGGGTGCACCGGCCGTCCTTGAGTTGCCGACCGACTATCCACGCCCCTCCGCCCAGAGCTTTCGCGGCGCACACCAATCAATCGTATTTTCCCAGAGTTTATCCGCAAGACTTCAGCAATTGAGCTGGCGCGAAGACGTTACCTTGTTCATGACTTTGCTCGCTGCCTGGCAGACCTTACTGTCGTGCTACAGCGGGCAGCACGACATCGTCGTCGGCTCACCCATCGCCAATCGCAACCGCGCAGAGACCGAGTCACTCATCGGTTTCTTTGTCAACACGCTCGTGCTGCGCAGCGACCTTTCCGGCGACCCCCGCTTCGTGGAGCTGCTGCGCCGGGTGAGAGAAGTGTCACTGGGAGCATACGCACATCAGGACGTGCCTTTCGAGAAGCTGGTCGAAGAGTTGCAGCCCGAACGCGACATGAGCCACTCACCACTGTTCCAGGTGATGCTGGTATTGCAGAACGCGCCGCAGACAGGCGTGCAAATTACGCCAAACCTGCAACTGGGCGAAGTCATCGTGCAGAACCAGACCGAGAGGTTTGATTTGACGCTGACAGTATCTGAAACCGAGGACGGGCGACTGGAATCTGTTTTGGGGTACAACACAGACTTGTTTGCGGCGGCGACCATTGAGCGCATGATCGGGCACTTCGAGACGCTGTTGGAAAGCGTTGTGGATAACCCGGAGCAACACCTCTCGGAGCTGGCGCTGCTGACAGCGAAAGAATGCGAGCAGATGTTGGTAGGGTGGAACGATACCGAGGTCGCATATCCAGGTGAGAAGCTTCTTCATAAGTTGTTCGAAGAGCAGGTCACGCGCACACCCGAGGCGGTAGTCATCGCTTTCGAAGCCGAACAGTTGAGTTACCGTGAGCTCGACGAACGGGCGAATCAACTCGCGCACTACTTGCAATCGTTGGGCGTCGGCCCCGAAGTGCTCGTAGGAATCTGCGTGGAGCGCTCCATCGAGATGATGGTCGGTCTGCTCGGCATCCTCAAAGCCGGAGGCGCCTATGTACCTTTGGATCCGACCTACCCGGCCGAGCGCCTCTCGTTCATGATCGCCGACGCGCAAGTGCCTGTCCTGCTGACGCAGCAGAGACTGCTTCCGTCGTTGCCGGCGCACTCCGCTACCGTGGTCTGTTTGGATAGTGATTGGGAATCGGTGACCCACATCTCTCAGACGACCGCGCCAGCCTGCGGTGCGACCGTCGATAACCTCGCCTACATGATTTACACGTCAGGATCTACGGGACAGCCAAAGGGGGCGATGACGACGCATGCCGCAATCAGCAACCGATTGCTGTGGATGCAACAGGCCTACGGGCTGAACGCCTCTGACCGTGTATTACAGAAAACACCAATGAGCTTCGACGTTTCAGTCTGGGAGTTGTTCTGGCCGCTGCTGAGCGGCGCGCGGATGATCATCGCGCAGCCGGGTGGGCATCAGGACAACGGATACCTGGTGAAACTGATCGCGCAGCAGCAGGTGACGACCCTTCACTTCGTGCCATCGATGCTTCAGGCATTTGTGCAGGAGCCGGACCTGGAGCGGTGCGGCAGTCTGCGGCGAGTGATCTGCAGCGGAGAAGCGCTGGGGGTGAATTTGCAGGAGCGGTTTTTCGAGCGAGTGACCTGGGCGGAGTTATACAACCTTTATGGGCCGACCGAAGCGGCCGTGGACGTTACCTGGTGGCGGTGCGGTCAAGAGAGCAAGAGCGGGTCGGTGCCAATCGGGAGACCGATAGCGAACACCGCGATTTACATACTGGACCCGGGGATGAAGGCGGTGCCGGTGGGAGTGAGCGGAGAGCTCTACATCGGTGGCGTGGGAGTGGCGAGGGGATACTACGGGCGTGGCGAGTTGACGGCCGAGCGGTTCGTGCCTGACCCGTACAGCAGACACGAAGGCATGCGGCTGTACCGGACGGGCGACGTGGCGAGATTTCGAACTGATGGGGTAGTGGAGTTTATCGGACGGGTCGACAATCAGGTAAAGGTGCGAGGCTTCCGCATTGAACTGGGAGAAATCGAGGCGGCGCTCTCTGCTTTTACGGATGTGCGCGAAGCAGTGGTAGTTGCGTGCGCGGATGAGCAAGGAACCAAGCGGCTGGTTGCCTACGTGGTAAACGAGGTTCAGGAGGAAGCTGCGTCAGTTGGCGAGTTGCGGCGGCGCCTGCTGGAGACGTTACCGGACTACATGGTGCCTACAGCTTTTGTGTCGTTGGAGACATTGCCGCTGACACCGAGTGGCAAGATTGATCGGCGCGCGCTGCCGGCGCCAGAGTCGGCCATGGCCCAACGCGCTCAACCCTTTGTAGCTCCCAGATCGGCCATCGAAGAGGTCATTGCTGGAATCTGGTTGGAGCTGCTCCCCCACGATCAGATCAGTATCCACGATAACTTTTTTGAGGTTGGCGGCCACTCTCTGCTGGCAACTCAGGTCAGCTCGCGTCTCCGCGCCATCTTTCAGATAGAGTTTCCCGTCCGCCTCCTCTTCGAGCATTCGACGCTGGCAGATCTGGCGCAAACCGTCGAGGCTACCTTGAAGTCCGCCGAAGGAGTGGTTGCCCCAACCATCCGCGCAGTGTCGCGCGGCGCCGAGATGCCGCTCTCCTTTGCGCAACAGCGACTCTGGCTCCTGGATCAGATTGAGCCGGGTAACCCATTTTATAACCTCGGGGCGGCCGTGCGCTTGAAAGGTCCGCTGGACATCGCCGCCCTCGAAGCTTCGTTCAATGAAATCATTCGCCGTCACGAAATCCTGCGCAGCAGGTTTGCGAGCGTGATCGGTCGCCCGGTGCAGTTTATCGATGATGCTGCTCTGCTGGAGCTGCGTGTTAACGACCTGAGCGCGCTCGCCGCGGGCGATGAGCGCGAACGGCATCTCCAGCTGCTGGCCGCGGAGGAAACACAAATCCCCTTCGATCTGGCGCGCGGCCCGCTGCTGCGCATCCGGTTGCTGCGGCTGGCTGAAGAGGAGCATGCCCTGCTCCTGACAGTGCACCACATCGCAAGCGACGGTTGGTCGGTGGGAGTGCTAATCAGAGAATTCGAAACGCTCTACGAGGCTTACTCGACGGGACAGAACTCATCGTTACCGGAGCTTGAGCTTCAATATTCTGACTTTGCGCACTGGCAGCGAGAGTGGTTGCAGGGAGAAGTGCTGGAGCGGCAGCTCGCGTATTGGAAGGAACAATTGGCGGGTGCTCCGGCGCTGCTGGAATTGCCGACAGCTTTTCCCCGACCGCTGGTGCAGAGCTTCCGCGGCGCCCGCGAAGAGATGCGGATGAGTGGGGAAGTATTAGCGAAACTAAAGCAGCTGAGCCGCAAGGCAGGCGTGACGCTGTTCATGACCTTGCTGGCGGCGTTCAAGACACTATTGTGGCGCTATAGCCTGCAGGATGACATTGTCGTGGGGACGCCGATTGCGAACCGGACGACGGCGGAAGTCGAGGGACTGATCGGCTTCTTCGTCAACACGTTGGTGCTGCGAACAAGCTTGCGCGGAGATCCCAATTTCAGAGAATTACTGGGCCGAGTCAGAGAGGTCGCACTCGGCGCTTATACTCATCAGGATGTGCCTTTCGAGAAGCTGGTTGAGGAGCTTCAGGTAGAGCGAAGTTTGGGGCATAACTCGCTGTTCCAGGTGTGGTTTGTTCTGCAGAACGCTCGAGTGGAAGACCTTAGACTGACGGGACTGGTGCTGAGTCAATTGGATCTTGAAAAGGAATGGGTACGACATGATCTGAGGCTCGAGATGTTGGAAGGTTCTGAAGGTCTCAAGGGCGCCTTCGAATACCGCACCGACTTATTCGACGCACCTACTATCAAGCAGATGGCCCGCAACTTCGAGACACTCCTCGATCACATTTCAAGTGAGCCGGACACGAAGATCAAAAGACTGGCGGAACTAATGGCAGAGGCGGACGTCCAGCAACAGACAGTCCGAGAGCAGGAGTTCGTCAATGCTTCTCAGCAGCGGTTACAGAATATCAAGCTAAGGGCGATGAATCGCGCCCAGGTGAAGGTAGTGTCCTAATTTGGGTGTGTGAAAAGGCGAGTAGTCAGCGCCGAAGGCGCGAAATGTAACAGCCTGGGCCATCGGCCCAGGTGAACTCCGCCTGAAGGTTCCCAGCGCTGAAGGCGCGAAATGAAAGTGGACTTAACGAATTCTCAATATTTTCAGACGAGTGTCGTTATTTCCGCGCCTTCAGCGCTTCCCGGATTTGTATGCGTTAACCCAGGGCGTTGCCCTGGGCTGTCACATTTCGCGCCCTTGGCGCTGAGAGCCCGGCGTTTTCACACAGTCTCTAGCGCGAGGTCGTACTGACCTCATCGTCCCCGCAGTAGAGTTCACCGAGTTGAAAGAGATGGTTACATAATGGAAGTCCTGGAATCGAGCAAGCCAAAGTTAAAAAGCATCGGACCTCTCAAGCGAAAAATCATGAGAGTTTCGAAGGCCAACCTGCTCATTACGTCACACCTCAACTCCGATCATTCCCTACCGCTGGTCATTGAACCGACGTTGGATGAAATGGATCCGGTCGGATGGGCCAACAGCAATCGGGACATCATTGAGTCGCATTTATCACAGGAGGGCGCAATCCTGTTTCGTAACTTTGGGGTAAGGACCGTCTCGGAGTTTGAGCGATTTATGGAAGCAGTTTCTGGTGAGCTGCTGGAATACTCTTATCGCTCGACGCCGCGCAGCGAGGTGAGCGGTCGGGTTTATACTTCAACCGAATATCCCGCCGATCAGCACATTCCTCTTCACAATGAATTGTCATACTCGCGCAGCTGGCCTATGAAAATTTTCTTCTTTTGCTTGAAAGCCGCCGAGCAGGGAGGGGAGACCCCGATTGCCGACAGCCGTCGAATCTTCAATCGCATTGACCCCGCTATCCGGGAGAGATTCATGCAGAGGAAGGTGATGTATGTCAGAAATTACGGCGAAGGTTTGGACCTCCACTGGCATCAGGTCTTTCAAACAACCAGCAAAGCAACGGTCGAAGATTACTGTCGCAGCAACGGGATCGAAGTCGAGTGGAAGGGGAACGATCGTCTGCGTACCCGCCAGCCTTGCCAGGCTGTGGCGTCCCACCCGGTGACCGGCGAAATGGTCTGGTTTAATCAAGCGCATCTCTTCCACATTTCGAGCTTGTCAGAAGTCGTCCGCCAGTCGTTCCTCGCGGAGTTTTCGGAGCAGGACCTGCCCCGAAATGCCTATCACGCCGACGGCTCACCTATTGAAGTTTCCATGCTTGACGCGATTCGCCACGTCTACCAGGAGGAAGCGATCCGCTTTGCGTGGAAAGAAGGCGACGTCCTGCTGTTGGACAATATGATGACAGCGCATGGGCGTGGCCCATTTGGCGGCCTACGCAAAATTCTCGTCGGTATGTCGGAACTCTTCATCAACCAGAATATCTGAATCCAGGAAAACCGGTCTCATATGCAAGAGGAGATTATTGAGGGCGTTCGCCTGTCGCCTCAGCAGAAACACTTGTGGTCGTTGCAGCAGGCTGACGGCAACGACGCGTATCGAGCGTGTTGTGCGATTCTGATTGAAGGACATCTCAATCCGGAAGTTCTCAATGCCGCGCTTCAGAGCGTCGTCGCTCGACTCGAGGTTCTACGCACCGTCTTTCAACGCTTGCCCGGGATGACCACCCCCATTCAGGTGGTTACTCCCAGCGATGTTTTGACGCCTGACGTGTATGACCTGAGCGCTCTCGATGCTGAGGAGCAAGAGCGTGTCATCGAGAGGCTATTCAACGAAGCGCGCCACATCCCCATCGATTTCGAACAGGGCCCGCTGGTTTACTTTTCCCTGCTCCTCATATCGGCGGACCGCCGCTTGTTGATCGTCAGCCTGCCTTCTCTTTGTGCGGATACGGCGGCTCTCAGAATTCTGCTGCATGAAATCAGCTCAGCTTACGAAGCTAATCTGAATGGTGAGGAACTTCCGGCCGTGTTGTTCCAATACGCAGATCTCTCTGAATGGCAAAATGATTTGTTCGAGGGAGATGACACGAAAGCCGGCAGAGACTACTGGCTCAAGCAGGACACGTCCGCTTGGTCCGCCCTGGCACTGCCAGCAAAAAAACAGACTCAACAGCGAACGGACTTTGAGCCCCGCACCGTCCCCGTCGAGATTGAAGCTCGGCTTTTCTTACAACTCAGTGCTCTCGCCGCGCGATGTGAAACTTCGCTTCAGACGCTCCTGACGGCTTGCTGGCAGGTGCTTTTGTGGCGTCTGACGCTGCAGCCGGAGATGGTTATTGGCGTGTACTTTAATGGGCGAAACTATGTGGAACTTGAAAACGCCCTCGGCTTGTTCGCTAAATTCCTACCCGTTTCTGGTCATCTTGAAGAGAGCCTCCGCTTTGAGGAATTGTTGAAACAAGTGGATCAGTCCACGCATGAGTTTTCTACATGGCAGGACTGTTTCGCCTGGGATCATATTGGACCCGCCGCCGGTTACGATCCAGCCCGTTTCATCCCGGCCTGTTTAGAGTGGCACGATCGGGCCGAGTATTGTCACGCCGCAGATCTCTCCTTTTCAATTCACAAGCAATACGTCTGTCATGATCGGTTCGAGCTAAAGCTTTCCTGCTTCGAGAGAGAGGCTGCGCTGATCGCGGAATTGCATTACGACGCAGGCATGTTTGCTTTTGAAGAGATCGATCGCCTGGCAGAACAATTTCAAACCATCCTGGCTGATGTCGCCTGTCGCCCGGACGCAGCGATCGGCGACTTGAAAATTCTGAGCGACGCCACAAGATGTAGACTACTGGAAGAGTTCAATGAGACGGTGCTTCTCTATCCAACAGACAAATGCGTCCACCAGATTTTCGAGGCGCAGGTGGAGCAAAATCCTCAGGCAGTGGCCCTGGTCTGTGAGGAACAGGAGCTGACTTACGGCGAGGTGAATCGCAGGGCCAACCAACTGGCCCATCACCTGCGGGGGTTGGGTGTCGGACCGGAAGTCCTCGTTGGTCTCTGTGTCGAACGCTCCATCGAGATGATTGTAGGGCTGCTCGGTATTCTCAAGGCGGGCGGCGCTTATGTGCCATTGGATCCGGCCTATCCATCCGAGCGTCTGAAACTCATCTTGAATGACGCCCGGCCGCGGGTGCTGCTGACGCAAGAGCGCTTGGTTGCCGGATTGCCGTCATACGAGGGACGCGTCCTTCGTCTCGATGCGGATTGGAATGCAATAGCAGAGGAGAGCGATGAGAATCCCTCGGCGATAACCATAACTAAAAATCCGGTCTATGTGATTTACACATCGGGTTCCACCGGAAGCCCGAAAGGAGTCGTTGTTGAGCATGGACAGTTGCTCAATTACCTGCACGGAATTCTGGACAAACTGGACCTGCCAGACCCCGCGATCTTCGCAACCGCCTCAACCTTCGCCGCGGATTTAGGAAACACCGCGATTTTCCCCGCCCTCTGCTCGGGCGGATGCCTGAACGTTATTTTGCCGGAGCGGTTTTCTGATCCTGAAGCTTTGGCCGAATATCTCAGCCGTCATCCTATTGACTGTCTCAAGATTGTTCCCTCTCATCTGGCAGCCTTGCTCATCTCCTCCAAGCCGGAAAAAATATTGCCGCGTCAGCGACTGATTCTCGGAGGAGAGGCATCCGATTGGGGGTTGGTGGAGAAACTGCGGACGTTGGCTCCAGACTGTAGGATCCTTAATCACTATGGTCCGACAGAAACCACGGTCGGAGTTCTAACCTATGTGGTGGAGGAACTGGCGGCGGATCGACGCAGCGCTACAGTACCGCTCGGTCACCCAATCGCTAATACTCAGGTCTACCTGCTTGATGCTGACTTGCAACCTGTCTCCATCTGGGCCACCGGAGAGGCATACATCGCTGGCCTGAATGTGACGCGCGGCTATCACAACAGCCCGGAACTGACGGCAGAAAAATTTCTCGCCAACCCATTCTCGGCGGAACCGGGTGGTCGTCTTTACCGGAGCGGCGATCTGGCCCGTTACCTTCCGAATGGCGCCATTGAATTTTTGGGTCGCCGCGATCATCAAGTGAAGATTCGCGGGTTCCGCATCGAACTCGGCGAGATCGAAGCCACGCTTTCCAGTCATCCTTTAGTGCAACAGTCTATCGCTTTGGTGCGGGAGGACGAGACCGGCGATGGGCGTTTGGTCGCCTATTATGTTCCCGCGCAGTATCCCCCGGCTTCAGTCGAGGAGCTCCGCCGCTGGTTGGCGGAACGCCTTCCGCAGTACATGGTCCCCACAGCATTCCTAATGCTTGATTGCGTGCCGCTGACGCCGAACGGCAAGATTGATCATCGTGCGCTGCCCGCGCCAGAAACGGGCAATGGTGCAGGCCGTCAGCATTTTGTCGCTCCTCGAACGGCCACTGAAGAAGTGATCGCAGGCATCTGGATGGAAGTCCTTCATGTCGATCAGGTCAGCGCACACGACAGCTTCTTTGAAATTGGCGGCCACTCTCTGCTGGCGACTCAGGTGATCTCACGTCTGCGCTCGATCTTTCAGATAGAATTTCCAGTCCGCCGTCTCTTTGAGCATCCTACGCTGATCGAGTTGGCCGCGACCGTCGAGACAAGCTTGAGAGCTGCCGAAGGAGTGTCGTCGCCGCCAATTCTTCCCGTCGCTCGCGATCGAGAGATCCCGCTCTCTTTTTCCCAACAGCGACTCTGGTTCCTGGATCAGATGGAGCCGGATAATTCGTCCTATAACATCGGAGTCGCCGTACGCTTGAAGGGCCCGCTCGATGTTGCGGCACTCGAAGCATCCTTCAATGAAATTATCCGGCGTCACGAGATCCTGCGTACCCGGTTTGCCACCATCGGCGGTCGCCCGCTCCAGTTCATTGCAGCACCCGCTCCCTCTGCTCTTTGTGTGACTGACCTGAGCGCACTCGCTACTGGCGAGGAGCGCGAGCAACATCTCCAACTGTTGGCCGCCGAGGAGGCACAAAAGCCTTTCGATCTGACGCTCGGCCCGCTGCTGCGTATCCGGTTACTGCGACTGGATGAAGCGGAGCACGCGCTCCTACTGACAGTGCATCACATCGCGAGCGACGGCTGGTCGATGGGAGTGCTGATCAGAGAATTCAAGATGCTTTATGGCGCTTACATCTCGGGCGAACCTTCGCCGTTGCCGGAGCTGGAGATTCAGTATGCGGACTTTGCGCACTGGCAGCGAGAGTGGCTGCAGGGCGAGGTGTTGGAGCGACAACTCGATTACTGGAAAGAGCAGATGGCGGGAGCGCCTGCCGTGCTGGAGTTGCCG
>JANNJZ010000197.1:0-12914 GCA_031396065.1 Pyrinomonadaceae bacterium
GAACGACTGTAGGACAGGCGCGGGAGCAACTTGGAACTGGTCTCGGACGTGCCGCCCCAAAGCGAGGCTGTCGGCAGCGCCACTGAATACTGCTTCGAACGCGTGAGCGATTGGAGAATTGACGCGATGTGTCCGAGGTTATCGTTGAATCGCCCATGACCACCCTGGAAACTGATTTCACCGATGGTGCCGGAAACTTGAAAGTCGTTTTGGTATTTGTCGGCCTGGGCTGACGCTCCCAAACTTTTGTAGAGCGGATCAACCTGTTCATGCCTGACTGCGAAGTTGAGACTAATCTGTTTGGTCTTCGTCAACGAGTAGCCGCGGAGCACATCGACGCTGACATCGACATAGCGCGCGTTGCGCGTCAGGAAAGGCACAGGAACCGTGTTTGTGTCCTGATACAGCAACGGGTCCGCCGGGTTACGATACTGGCTGCGCGTAAAGCCACCCTCAAACTTGAACCGGCCTGATTTATCAGTGGCGATCAATCGGACGCTGCCGCCTTTACTCCGTTCGACGTCGGTGACACTGCCTTGCGAAAAGCTGTTCAGCGCCTGGATATAGGCCCTTACCCCGGAGAACTCCAGCCGCAAGCCACCCGGCCTTTTAGTTAACAGTTCAACTCCCAAGGTGGCGCTTTGCAGTTGATGCTTGCTCTTACCCAAACCAAAGAAGTTGCTGTAGCCAACCACGTTCGTGCCATTCAAAGCCCCCACGCTGAAATCAAACCGCTTGGTTATCGGTACAGTCACGGTTATGCCGCGACTGGAGAAACTGTTGATGAGGTGCCGCGCCGCCCCAAAGCTGGTATGACCGACGGCCACCTTGACGGGACCCAACTGGAATTGCGCGAGATAACTGGACAGGTCAAGCTGCGGGGCGGTGGGTCCGAGCGTGCCAAAGCGGAGAGCCTCCTGCTGAAAGCTCGAGCCCGCAAAATCGAACTGCGTCTGTGACGACAAAGGACCGGTGGATCCTTCGCTGCGCAACGACATTTGCACTGTCCCATCGGTGAAGGTGGCGCGTTCGGTGGGCCGCGTGTTCTCAGGAAAGTTGAATTGGGCCATCTGCGATTTGACCGCAATGGTCACCGATGGCGTAAACTTCATCTTCTTTTCGTTCGTCGAGCTCTGTGGTGGCGGCGCTGCGTTCGATGCACTTGCGGGGACACTTTGGCTCACCCCATTGGTCGCCGGCGCGCCCGCTATCCCATCGGGTTGGACCTGCGTCGCTGCGTCGTTAACAACCTGCGCACTCTGCGAGCCGCTAGTTGCGATCACCACCGGAGTGCCGTTCGATTCTTCAGTTCGCAACGGTCGAGGTGACGGCGATGCGAGCGTCGCACTTGCTACGGGCCTTTCTTTGACTACTTGCAAGGTGAAACTGCCAAGTTCCCGCCACTCCCCACCCTCGCTGACCCGATACATAACTACGTTTGGCTTTCCCAATGGCAGCGGCATGAGATTAGGAACATAGGTAAGCCGCACGCCGTCCACGACGAACAAGCTGGTGACATCGGTCTGTCCGATAATTACCGCGATCCGACCCTCACCATCAGCCAGCTCTCGACTTAACCGGAAGCTGATCGGCATGTCCGGCAGGATAGGCTGAGCTGCGTCGAAGTCTACAACTACATGAAGATTTTCCTCCGCAAGTACATTGCGGTCGAACGGGGTCGCGCCCAGAAGCAGGCACGCGAGTAGCGCTAACCAAACTCGCACGCTGCGTGTCGCTCTTTGTTGTAGGTCTCGACTCTTCATCGGCATCCCATAGTCAGTTTGGAGCTGGGCCTCGGATTCCTTTACAGAACCGAGCGCGGTACTTGGTCATTGCGCTTCTCCTTACTGTTTCCTTCGGGCGTTTCCTTCGACGGACCCGGACCCGGGTCGCCTAACTGTTAGACCGCCGCCATCGTGGCCGCCTCGCAGGTCCGCCATGCGATGTAAACCGATTTTCAGAGTGACACCTGTTTCGTTGTGGTCTCTGAATAGTTGGCCGTAATGCTGGCCTTGAAACTCTTCATCTCGGCTGCGGGTTGGTTTCCGGCCCGATGAAGCGTCGGGATCTCGAACCGCCCGGTGCGTGCGCTGCCTGCAGCCTTAGCCTGAGACCTCTCGACGAAGCCATCGGCGTAAGTAACCTCGAGGTACAAATCAAAACTTACATGTTTCAGTTCAGGCGCTCCCTGTGCGGTCCAGGAAAGCTGAACTATTGAGTGCGTTTCCTTCAAAGCTGAGACACCCATGTTTCTTATCTCCGTTATTTCGACCTGACCGGCTGAGGCCCTGACGCCAGCAGCCAGGAGGCTCATGACTAACAGGGCCAACATCAGAAAATGTTTGATCGTTTTCATTTCCATTCCTCTGGTATGCCAGCGCCGCAAGGAACCTTAATTTACCGCAAGCCCGAATGACGTTTTCACGGTGCTCGTGAACAGTCACCTTTCATCCTTAGTCTCGTAGGCTGAGACCTGGGGCCGCCGAAATGCCAGCCCGCGCGGGCGACAGCAGTTATCGTGACTCCTCTGTCGCCCGTTTCCGAGGGTTAGCGGTCATCGGTCCGTCGTTCCTGGGGTTCCGCTAAGCTTTACCCCGGCTCGTCAACGATCCTGCCCGATTACGCTATCACCACTCGAATGGGCCAGCTGGCCAGCACCATCATTGTCTAAGTACTCAAAATGGGTACGCCTGGCCTGGATGGCAAGCTGCCCAGGTTTCACGGGCCAACTGACTGCTGGGATTTACTGAGGGGAGCTTGATCGCGATTTTTACTTTAAGTGTGTTTATGGAGCATCTCAGACTAACGAAGCCAAACGGGGCCGGCGCTTCATATCTCGCCCGAACAAACTGCACATCACCAAGAGTGTCATAGCGGCTGGTTAGCCTTTTGCGGAGATTCTCCAGCGGCGCGCTGATCTCGCTTGCGTGGCCGGTGAGACCGTTGGAAGATTCTTCCAGAAGCTGCTTAAAGCTGGATTCCTGATAGATTGACCGCAGCCCTCGATCTGTGATCCTCGCCGGGGGTGTATTCAGATCGTCCCATTCGTTTGCCGCCTTAAGCTTTCTGACTATTTCACGCACGGAGTTTTGCACCTCTGACAGACGTCCCTTAAGATCGTCCGATTTACTCTGTAACGGTTCGAGATCGGCATTAACGATCCTTGCTCTCCTGCCCAGCTCCACCGATTGTTTATCGTAAGCGGCCAGGTCGTCGGCGAACTTGGCTATGACTCGTGCTTCACTCGCGAGATCCGCGTCAGGGACCGTAATGACCATGGGCCAACCGTGGTTTTTCGCCGTTGAGTTACCCATGGACGGAATAAGAGCAATCGCCATGACGGCAATCACAACCATCAATTTCAAGGACCTGAATTTCAATCTTGTCATTTCTTTTGTCTCCTTCTTTGCTGCAACTCTTCGTGGTGGTCTTGGCGCTCGACTGTGTGCCCGAGCGTTCGTATCTGTTAGAGTGCGCATCTTGCGCCAACAAGAAATGGGCAGCCGTGTCATTTCCAGAATTCCGAAAATGCCACGGTCACGTGGGGTCTGGATGAGTGATGATTCAGATACCCAAGAGGTGTGATCCAATGGGACAGGTGTTTGGAGTACCGACTTTAGTCGGGTTCTTGGGCAACCGGAAAAGCCCGACTAAAGTCGGTACTCGAAACACCTGCTTCGGAAGTTAGGGCATTCCCGGGCAGTGGCAAAAGCGTGCGGCTTTGGACCGCGGCGCAGATACTACCCGCTCTTACGTACCCAGCAGCAGGCCATCAGCTGCGCTCAATGCTCAACAGAGTCGCGACCAATGACCACGATCTCTACGGATGAACTAGCGAACCGGGCCTTTGAGTTAGCCTACTTTCTGCACCGTGAACGGAAAACGGCGACTGAGATCACCACGCGCGCGCTGAACAAGTTGCAACTCGCGGCTACGGCCCAGGGTAAGCGGCTCTACTATCGATTGACGGGACGCGCGGACGCTCGCAAGGCAAGGAGTAAGGTTTCACTGGGGCAGCCACACCTGCTTCAGCGGCTGGTTTATGTAGAGTCGGAAGAATACGAACGGTGGAAAGAGGCTGCCGCTCACGGCTCTGAAGCTCACGCCGGTATGACCCCGGCCCGCACGGCAGACCTCGTGGTCTACTTCATCAAGCACCTGGTACGCATCACCACCAAAAGAAACTCGTTCTATGTCACGCTGGGGTTCAGCCGCCTGCTTTACAACTACACCACCCCGGAAACGATGGAGCTCTACAATCTGGTCATCCAGGACCCCGATCGCGTACACGATGATTATTACTATCGCTCACGGAAGGGTGTGCTGCTGAAAGAACTGAAGGAGCGTTTCGGAGAATTGCTGGAAGTAACCAAAGGGGCGCGGGGTGAACAGCGCTGGCGGGCAAACGGGGATGGGCCACAACATCACGAACTAGTGATTGAGTGCCTGCGCCGGTTTACGCCCTGGTCCACGCCCTGTGTCGTGCCCGAGCGCTTCAACCCCACGAACGACACCATTGAAAAACTCACATTTGCAGGTCGTCTTCCGGACGAAGAACATGAGGTCGAAGTGAACCGAATACACGCTACGCTGCATCCCGATTGTTTCGCGCGTCTCGTCGCGGCCAATCGCCTCGCTGCGCCTGACGAACGATTGGAGCTGCCGCACTTCTTCACCCCAAACAGCTTTGACGACCCAGACGACACTTCACGAACGCCGTCGCACCTCTCCGAGGACGAGTTGCGTACTATCAACGACCTCCTGGCCCAAGAGGCAATGCGGAGGAAAGCCGGCTCGGTCGGCTTCCTGCGGGTGCTCGTAGACGGAAGGCAACGCGCCGAGATTAACCCCGAGCAATCTGCCGCGGCCGAGTTTGTAGTGGACGAGGGAGCCGAAGTCATCGAGGTCTACAGCGCCGATCAGCACGGCTCGCTGCTGCTGGCAACTCACCTATTGAGTTTCAACGGTGCAGACAACCAGCGTCTGATGATCACCCTTGAAGGCGGGCAAAAAATAGAGTTCACGATTAACTTGCTGCGCGATGAAGGTGGCTTAACGGATGGCGCTCAGGTCGCTGTGACCTTCAAGGAGACTGCACCCGCACGCGCAACCTCTCTGGCGGCCCGCCGTATGTGGCAGTCGGTAGTGGGCGACTCCAATGTGCTTACAGCTGGTCCGTCAGGCTGGTGGAAACCACTCGCGGCTTTTACGGCTGTGGCGCTGGTATGCGGCGCGGGTTGGTGGGCTTGGACCAACCGTCAGAACCGGAACCAGGTGGTTAGCATTAAGCCCACACCGGTCGCAACTCTACCAACCCCCGCCCCCGTCACGCCCGAACCAGTTAAGCCGCAAGAGACTGAACCGCCGCGTGGGCTTCAACCACCGGTTAAGAGCGCACCGCCAATCGAGAAGGAAGTTGCGCCGGTAATGGCACCACGCGAGGCCACTACGCCGGTCCAGGATGAAACGTTGGTCGAGCGGAGCCTGTTGCCTGGTAGTGGAGAGAGCGCTGAGCCTGGTGAAGTCGCTACGCGGGGAGTCTGGAATCGTGACGTAATGGGCAAGCCCTTGAATGAAGTGCGTAGAATCCACCCTCAGCTAATCGGCGATGATGCTTCGGGCGGCGAACTTCTAACTCAACTGCAAACCCGTCTGGCGGGCGAATCGCGCGTTCAGCTTTCCGACGCCGATCAAGCTGACGCCGCCCTGAAGATTTCGGTACGGCCAGCCTCGCGGCGCGCGGGCGATTCGCGGGTGATTGCCATTGTTCGCGCCGCTAACGCAAACGGTTACGTGGTCTGGCCTGCATCGCGGCGCGGTTCCAGTTGGCGCTATGTGGGCCAGCCTCGTTATGTCGCCGAGCGTTTGGTAGCGGATTTGACGCGAGACATCGAGGGCGCAAAGCGCCGCCAGTGAAGAGTGCGTAAGCGCTACCCATCTTGTTATCCCACGTTCTGACTTCACAGTGTGTTTCCCCGCCAGTCGTCCATAACTCTCAAAACTTGCTCAGTCGAGGAAGTCCACTAAACGCTTGCCCAGCCCCTCCAAATCTCTGGTCCAACACTCCCAAACCACGAGCACCTTCCAGTCGGTTACGCGAAGGGATCCAAGGTGCTCCTTGTCGCGCTGTTTATTTCGCTCCCGCTTGGCGCGCCAATAATCCATGTTGCTCGCGGGAGAGACTCGTCCATGGCGACATCTGTGCAAGTGCCAAAAACAACCGTGAACAAAGATAATCTTCCGGCGGGAAACAAAAACAAGGTCTGGTTTTCCTGGAAGATTCTTGCGATGAAGTGCATAACGATAGCCCATGGAGTGAGCCACCCTCCTGACCCGCATTTCAGGAGTCGTGTCTTGGCCCCGCACCGCACGCATGCAGGCGCTCCTTTGCTTTTTTGTCAGGTTGTCAGCCATCAGGAGCGGCCTCGAACACCAATTGCGGCACTACCACTTCTCCGTCCTTGATCGTCATCAGCAGTTTTCCATTTTGTTTCACCCAGCCATACGGAATGTTCTTCCGGTATCGTTGAGGATACGGATCTGGGTATTCGAGCAGCCACTTTTCAAAGAAGGGCTTCATTATGGATCCATGGGCGTACCGAAGATCGACCTCTCTCAAGTTATCGTAATAATCGAAAAAGAGATGGCCGACTTCCATATCTCTAGCAAGTTTTTCCTGTCCACCGTGCTTATGATATTGATACTCGTAACTCGCACCTCGCTTGGCTGACTTGACTTCATGATTCGACAAATCGATACCAGGTCCGAATTTCCTGCCCATGTCGTTGACAAGCATCGACGCGAATACTTCCCAATCAGACGACATTGCAACCGAACCCGGTGGAATCTGTCGTGCCCCGTAGAGCCTCAGTTTCCCTTGAAGAGGTCCATACATATACGCATGGAAAAACATCAAAGACTTCTCGAAGTCGAGGTTGGAAGGCGGATCAGTGACAGTCAAGTCAGGCTGCGCTTTGTGAGATTTCTTTGGCACGAGTGCTCCTGCTTCTGGCAGCCAGTGGTGCGAGAAGGTGACGAGTAAGCCAGCGAGTTACTGGAACCGCAACAGCATCACCCATTGCCCTGTAGCCATCATTGTATGACCCGGGGAGTTCATACGTATCTGGTGCTCCCATGAGCCGCGCACACTCTCTCACAGTCATAAGTCGGGACCGCACTTTCCCATCATTGACGAGGATGACGCTTTGGCGACTACTGCCACCGTTAGGCGTCCGCAAACATCCGGCGACGCCGTCGAAGCGGACTTCCAACCGTTGAACCTTATTCCCTTTTTCGTCCGGCCGCGTACGCTTGTAGGCTGTCCCGGCAAAGAAACCGCCAACCGCAATAGCGGCTCGTAGTTTTCGCTTGTGTAAAGGAGAAAGCATCGCGCACATATCCCGAGTCGATGCCGGAGGATCGCATGGCGCGTCCCGCTCACATACGTCAGCGAATGACGGCGACTTGCCTGAGGGCATGGGAAGCGACCACCAAACCCATTCAGGATCATTCACCAAATAAGATGTTCTCACCAAGCCGGTAGGATGGAACGGCTCCGTAGGAACTACTTGGCATAATCCTTCGAGCGGAATATCTTCGGCGACCGCAACCACGAAGGCTCGTGGGCGACTCTGCGGAACGAAGTCCTGAGCGTCCACCACGACAGCACCGACCCGGTAGCCAAGGCTGCGCAGCGCTAGGTACGCTTCTCTAAAGTGCTTGCCCCGATCTGCTACGACGAAACCAACAACATTCTCCGCAACTAGAATAGGAGGACGATTTCCGCACTCTATGATCTCCTCGATTACCCTTGTCCATTCCCAAAAGAGGCCAGACCTCGTTCCAATTTCCATGCCGTTAAGATCGCCAGCGAGCGAGAGGTCTTGGCAGGGAAACGAAGCCCAAGCTAGGTCAGCAGCGGGAAGATCTGCTCCTTGGATCTCTTGAATAGGCCCAAGGTGGAATTCCTCAGTAGCGCTGTTTGCCAAGTAGACTGCCTGCTTTTTAGGGTTGTTATCATTCGCCCATAGAGTTTGGAACTCGGGCTCCAAGCCCAAGCGTACGAGACCACTGCCTGCGAAGAAGTCGAGAGCTGTAAACATTTCAGGTACTGTAATAGGGATGCTCCTCGCGAGTCAAAACTTCTAGTTGTTTGTGGCAAAAGAATTCTTTCTGAGGCCGACCATATCCCGCTGATTCAGCGCGGCTCTCCTTGCAGCGTGAACCCGGCCCAGAAATACGGCGACGACCAGCGCTTGTCGTTAGCCATTGATACCTGTGCCGCACGCAGCGCCGCCGCCGGCGAAAGTTTGTCACTCCCGAGCAGCCGGCTGTAAAAGCGCGTCATCAACTCCGCGGTAGCCTCGTCGTTGACGTCCCATAGACTCACCAGCACCCGCGCCGCGCCTGCGTGCATGAATGCGCGGGTCAAGCCAATCAGGCCTTCGCCTCTAATCTCTTTTCCCAATCCCGTCCGACAGCCGCTCAGCACCACCAATTCGGCCGGAATTCGAAGGTCATAGATCTCGTGCGCGCGCAGGAAGCCATTTTGATCCCGGCCTTTCTCATCCACTAACGAAAGCACGATGCCGGACAACTCAGGATGTCGGCTGTTCAAGAATCCGTGAGTGGCGAAATGCACGATGCGGTATTGCGAAAGGTCGTCGCTGGTGGCATTCGCGAGATTGGCGGCGAAATCCACCTCCTCCTTGCGATAAGCTGCCGGCACCAGGGTCTTAATGGCATCTGCCTCCCTTCGCGTAAAGGGCAATCTCACCATGCTTAACGCTCCGCCCTCCCAGCCGGACTCGCGGGCGGATCTTTCCACATCGCCTTCGACGTTAACACCCCGCGCACTCGCGACAGCCGTATGAGGCGTTAGCGCCTTGTTCCGAGCCTCTGAGTCCTTGACGCGCGGGTCACTATCTACGAAGACAGGATCAGCGAACACAGTAATCGTCTTTGATGCCGGTTTACGCTTGGCGATGTCGCGCCTGAGGACCGCCAGAGTTGACGCCGAAGGCAAACTAACAACCTCATGATTGACAGTTAGTGGTTGAGAAGATGAACCGCCCACGAGGGTAGGAGACGGCAATGAGGCAAACGGTATGTACTGCAACGCACCGTCGCTAACAATCAACAACCGCTGCTTCCGCAGTTGCGCCGCAGCGGGCGCCAGCACCAACCGGCTTAAGACACCAGCCGCAGCCGGGTAATCCGCTTCAGCCCTGGCAATGCGGGCGCGACGCTCATCAACCGTCTCGAACTTGATTCGACGGTTTCGTGCGGTGAGCAACTCATAAACCTGGCGGGCGGATCTCTCGATGACTTCGCGCCTTGGCAGCTCGTAGGTATCGATGGAAGTGGAAGTGACTGCCCAGAGATAGCTGCGCTCCTCACCGAGGTAATATTCCAGCAGCACGGTGTCGTAATCAATAACCTGGGCGCGGATTTCGGCCAGGCTAAGCGGTTGTGCCGGTGTCAGCTCAGCATAACGAGGGCTGGCTGCGCGAATCTCCGCTTCGACCCTCGCGTACTGCGCGCTCAGATCTGCAATCGTCCTTTTGTTTGCCTTGAGCGGTTCTGCAGAGGAGCCCAGCCCGGCCAACCGCACCTGCTCAGCTGCGCTCGAGCTCAGCTTTTCCGTGATTGATCGCTCGCGCTTCAGCAAATCGGGAGCTACCCCTTGTCGAAAATCGACGCCGGCCTCGGTCAGCGCTTCCAACAGCGCCCGAGCACGTGCAGCCTCGCTGGTCTGCAAGGCGGTCGCAGCGTAGTTTCGACTCGGATCCAGCTGGTGCAATCTGGCCAGGACATCAACATTCAGCTCAAAGTACTTCTGCACCAGGGCCAGGTAGGATGCACGCAAGTCTTCGCCACCTGCCTTTGTCCGCAGCCCCTCAACAATCTTAAGCGCAGCGTTGCTATGGGCCAGTGCCGTGGTCAGGTTGCCACGATTGCGTTCGAGTCGCGCCAGCTCAAGGACCGTTGAGGCTACGTTAATCTGATCGCCTCTGGCCTTCCATACGGGCAACGCGCGGTTTAGAGAGTCATGCGCCTTCTGATACTCGCCGATGTCGGTGTAAGCCTTGCCGAGGTTGTAGTGGGCCCGGGCCACGCTGAGCGGAGGATCATTGGCATCTTTCAAGACGACCAGGGACTGTTCGAGAAACTCAATCGATTTCTTAGGCTCTCCCATCGAGCGGTAAACTCGGCCGATCGTTTGCAGGCTTCCGGCTTCGTCCACTCGATCGCCTCTAGTTCGTGCCAACCGAATCGCCTGGTTTAGGTGATCGAGCGCCGACTGATTATCACCTAACGCATTGTAGGCGGAGCCGAGTTTGCCCAACAGGAGCATCTCCATGCCTTGTTGACCGCCTGACTGCGCCAGAACCAGCCCTTGTTTCCAGGTTTCAGCGGCCTTTTCATTTTCGCCGATGTTGTAGTAGGCGCCACCGATGCCGCTCAGCGTATTAAGCTCCTGACTCGGATCTGCCAGGACTCGCGAGAGTTGCAGCGCCTGATCGAGGCAGGAAAGCGCCTTATGACCTTCGCCCCTCAAGTAGTGGACCCGCCCTAATATCGAAAGCGTTTCCCACTCTCCCCGGCGGTCCTGGATAAGCTGCCAGACTTGTAGCGCCTGGTTCAGATAGTCCAGTGCCCTATCGTGCTCGGGCTTTAGCCTGTAGGCCTGGCCCAGATCAACCAGCGTGGAGGCTTCCGCTTGCTGGTCACCTGTAGTGCGGGTAAACGGCAATGCTTGATTGTGGTAGTCGATGGCCTTCTGATATTCGCCCAGGAAGTAGTAGCTCCTGGCGATCTTATTGAGCACGGCTGCCTTTATTTGCAGATCGGCGGCCACTTCAAGAAGCCCCAGCGCCTCCCGGAATTTCGCGATTGCCTGGCCCAACGAGTCTTTCGTCTGCTGTGTCTGCAGCGCCTTCCCTTCGGTCATCAGTTGCTCGGCTGTGTTAATCGCCCGATCCTGTTCGCTGGCTGACTGCAGCCTTTCAAGTCTTATCTGATAACTCCCGAGCAGATCTGTTTTACGAACCGAGCGAACTTCGACTCGATAGACGCCAGGCTGCCTGGCCACCACCGAAGCGGTCTCTGGGCCACGTTCGCCCGGTCTGTTATTGACCTCCCAGATCTTGCTGCCGTTAACGTCGAAGAGCGCCAAGGCAACGTCGATACCTCGTTGATCGACGACCAGTCGGGCGAACTGATCAAGGGTCAACTGCAGTTGATAGGAATGAGTCTCACCACCTTTGAGGGTTCGTTCTACCGGCTTACCGGGCTCGAGCGATTCAGTGGGTTGGATGGTTGCGATGTTATCGGCTGGTAGTGAATTGGGCCGGAGATGTGCCTGCGAAGGCAGCGTGGCCGGCAAAACAACCGCCAATAACAAGCTGCACGTTCCGGCCAGAATCCTCCGAAATCTCAAAAGGCAGGTCAAGATTGGTTCACTCCTCATCGGCGCGCATGATTTCACAGGTCTGCTTTGCCTACAAGCTTAGTCGTGTGATGGGTCGTGTCGCCGATGACCAAAGCGGTCACAGGTTACCGCACTCCGCAAGGTACACGCTTCTCTACCAGGATTGTTTAGAAAGCACACTTGTGTGCCCCTTGCCGGAAGCTCAATGATCGGTTCACCTGGCGCGGGACAGGCACACAAGTGTGCTCTCTAAACGGGAGGATCAAATGAAATGATGCCGCGGCCACGCGCAACGTAGTCAACGAACTATTGTCAGCAAAACAATCTCGGGTGTGACGCGAAAGCGGATGGGAAGGATGCTCGTGCCGATGCCGGTAGTCACGAACAGATGATGAGAGTTTTCAAACACATGACCGGCAGTGTACTTTGGACCGAAATCGGAAGGGACCACCGGGGTGCCTATCAATGGAATGTTGACTTGGCCACCATGCGTGTGTCCGGCCAGCAGCAGCGAAACGCTCTGAGGGAGGCGCGGGAAAATATCCGGGTTGTGCGTCATTGCAACTATGGTTGCACCCTGAGGTGCTTTAGCGAGGGTCTCAGCAATATGCTGTGGCCGCGTCCAAAGATCAGCCAGACCTGCAACCCAGAAAGATTTACCGCGCAGCTGTAACTCCGCAACTTCACCTTCCAACACGCGTATTCCGTTTTGTTCGAAAGCAGTCCGAACCTTCGCTCCGTTGTACCACCAATCGTGATTGCCAAGGACTGCATAGACACCGAGCGGAGCCCGCAGATCCTTTAATGTCGCGGCGGTCACTTCGGGTTCAACCCGATGAAAGAATCCACTATCTTCGGTCATGTAGTCACCCAGTAAGACAATCAAATCCGGGTTACCCGCATTTGTCCTGGCGACAATGTCTTTTAGTTTCCGATCGTTGATGAAGGGACTGCCAACGTGAAGGTCCGACATGACCGCGATGCGTAAGCCGCTGAGCTCCGCCGGCCAGTTATCGATCTTTATCGTTTGGGAACGGACAACCAGGCGACTCGGATCAATGAAGACCGCCCGGAAGGCGAGGCTGAACAGGAGCAGGGGCACCAACGCCAAAGCAACTCGGATTCGTTTCTGCCATACCGGAGCCTTGTCCCATTTGAGCGGCCCCGCCGACCGTCGCAATTCATGAATGAAAATGAACAGTAGGACCAGAAGAATCACAACGGAGATGATGAACGGGATAAGCATTGTATAACCAGGTTCTAGAGACCATGCGTTGGTTTACTAATAATCCCACGTTCGTTTACGAATGATCATGCGTTGGTTTAATAATGATCATCCGTTCGTTTGCTAATAAACATACGTTCGTTTACGAATAATCAGACGTTCGTTTACCAATGATTATCCGTTCGTTCGCTTATTAACATACGTTCGTTTACCTAATAAACATCGTTCGTTTAGAGGTGGGCACCGCCCACCGGT
>JANNJZ010000202.1:0-16223 GCA_031396065.1 Pyrinomonadaceae bacterium
TCTGAGCGCGGATTGGCCCTGGCTTTCGGATTCCGCCGCTGGTCTCCTTCGTTGACACTAATCGCGGCCCTGATATCTATCGCGCTGGTTGTTTGGCTTTGGTCTAATTCACGCTGGTGGCGCAAAGCGGTGCTGGTTGTAGCCCTCATCCCCATATTCGGTGCCACATGGTTTGCTCGGCAGAACCACTTCGAGTGGATGTTCAACCCATTACCCGCCCCCGCCTACACGAAAATAAGCGAAGCAACTTTTGTGAGCGACTCAGATATGGTGCTGGCGGTGGAAAGCCAGGGAGAGGCCGTTGCTTATCCTGTTCGCTTGATGGCATACCACCATCTGGTCGAGGACACGGTGGGTGGCGTTCCCCTGGTTGCCACTTATTGAACGCTCTGTCACACCGGTCTGGTGTGGGAAACAACTGTAAACGGACGCGTGCTCCATTTTCATCTGGCGGGCATCAACAATCAAAACTTCATCATGCGTGATGAAGAGACCGGCTCCTGGTGGCAACAGGTAACGGGAAAGGCGATCCTCGGACCCTTGAAAGGCCACCAGCTCAAAAGCGTCTTTCACGACGAACTTTCCTTCGGTTTATGGAAACGCGAGAAACCCGATGGCCGAGTTTTACGCCCTGACGAACGAATCCAGGCCGCGAAGGAATACGCGCCGGCCAACTGGGAAGAACGAATGATTCGCGTGCCGGTGGTTAAGGGAGTTGATAATGACCATCGTTTGGAACCGAGAACTCTGGTAATTGGTATCAGCCTGAAGAATGGATCGACAGCTTATCCCTTCGCATCTCTGCAAAAGCAGAGTCCGATCATGGACGACATTGGCGGTGTGCCGATCATCGTCGTGATTGGCGAGGACAATCGATCGGCACGCGCTTATGAGAGAACGCTTGCAGGACGCAAATTCGAATTCTTTAAGAAGACCGAAGGTTCTGGCTGGCAATTGGTGGATGCGGAAACAGGAAGTGTGTGGAACTTCGAAGGGAAAGCTACGGCAGGTCCGCTCGCCGGACAACAGTTAAAGAAGATTCCCGTGCTCGAAGATTATTGGTTCGACTGGCGCATTTATCATCCCAATACTTCCGTCTATGAGATTGGGGAACAATAAACAGCAGGCCCGATTCCCAGCGCCAAAGGTGCGAAATGTAATAGCCCAGGGCAACGCCCTGGATGAATGTACATTAATTTTGATAGCGCTGAAGGTGCGAAATGAGCAGTCTAGGCGAGAAATGCCAGTGACTGTTTGGGTCCCGCTTCATTTTCGCGCTTTGAGCGCTAAGAAGCCTTAATTAGTCACACCCTGGGCCGATGGCCCAGGCTATTACATTTCGCGCCCTTGGCGCTGAGAGGTTTTTTGCGGCTTTGCCGCCTTCCGTGCGGAAAGGCTAGGCCTTTCCGGAGAGTGGCGTCTTTCTTTGAGGCCTGATCACGGCGTTAAAACGCCGGGCTAAATTCATCCGAACGCTACGCGTCGAAGACACCTAATCAGATCTCCTTTAGCTTGTCCGCAATCTTATGGCCGAGGCGACGAAGGTGATGGCGAGGCCGAGGGCGCTGCCTTGGCAAACACGATTGGCGCCGCCAGGATAATCCCCTTTCCCTCCTGCACGGTTATCGACTGATTCGCCTTAACATCCGGAATGGTATCCTTCTGGCCGCCCGGCCAGATGATTTCCAAACTCAACGTCCTGCCCTCTTCGGGTGCCCCAAGACCGAATACCAAGGGCAGTTCGCTTTGCGAACAATAACTCGATCCCGTCTTTACCAGGCTCGACATCTTTGCGCCTTTGGCGGTCTTTACCGTTACCTTAGCTCCAATTCCATCGCGGTTTGAGCGGACGCCAACAGTCTTAACTCGCAAAAGGTCATTCTGGTTTCCGTTTTCGTTTCGCAGCAGCCGGGTGGGCCCGTTATTCGAGGTAATCAATAGATCGAGATCGCCATCGTTATCGAAGTCGCCATAAGCCGCGCCTCTACCGACAATGGCCCGTTGTAAGGCACGGCCCAGCTTGCCGGTCATCTCTTCAAACTTCTTTTTCCCCTTGTTATGGAAAAGATGCGGCGGCTGTGCATACTTGACGTTGGGCTGGACCACGCTGATGTCATCCGAAACGTGACCGTTTGCCGCAAAGACATCGAGCATGCCATCCAGATCGTAGTCGAAGAAAAAGACCGCGAACGTAAGTGATTGCGCAGACATTTTGCCGATGCCGGCGATAGCCGCCTCATCGGTGAAAAGGCCGTTGCCTTCATTCCGGTAAAGCGCCATGCTTTCGTTGGTGAAATTCCCCACGACGATGCCCTGCCGTCCGGATCCGTCATAGTCGCCGGCATCGACACCCATCCCGGCGCGCGCGGTACCAGCTTCGCTAAAGGCCACACCTGCTCCGACTGCCTCATCCGTAAACGTTCCGTTGCCATTGTTCTTGTAGAGTCGGTTCGGCTCCGTGTCGTTGGCAACGAAAAGATCCAACCAGCCATCCGCGTTGTAATCAAGAAGTGCGACACCGAGCGATTTGCAAGTCGGGTCGTTTAGTCCGGCGCGTTGGGTGACGTTTTCAAAAGTGCCGTTGCCCTTATTGTGATAAAGCGTCGGACTTTGGCCCTGGTAGGTTTGCGGGGTGCAGTAGGATTTGTTTTTCCCGTCAAGCGAACAGAGCTGATCCTTTTCAACGGACCAATCAACGTAGTTTGCGACAAACAGGTCGAGCTTGCCGTCATTGTCATAGTCGAACCATGCTGCACTGGTGGAGAACGACGGATCGCCGACGCCCGCTTTCGTCGTAACATCGGTGAATTTGCCGTTTCCCAGATTGCGAAAAAGGTGATTTGGCCCCACGCAGGTAATATAGATGTCTTCGTTGCCATCGTTATCATAGTCGGCGACCGCGACCCCGATGCCGTACATCTCTACCGCGAGTCCTGCCTGACGCGTGACATCGGTGAACGTGCCATCCTGGTTATTGTGATAAAGCGCGAGAATAGACTTGGGAGTTTTGCGTTCGGGCCACGCAGTTGAATTGACGATCAGAATGTCCTGCCAGCCGTCGTTGTCGAAATCAAGGAAAGCACCGCCGTTGCCAAGTGTTTCCGGCAAATATTTTTTCCCAAAGGCGCCACTGTTATGTTTGAAGTGGATGCCCGACTGCGCCGACACATCCGTGAACTCGATCGGACCTGACGGGCGTGGTGGTGTCGGACTCGGGGACGGCGAAGGTGCCTGGTTTGCGACTTCGACTGGGGCGGCGACCGGAGCGGTTGCGGCTGGTTGTTTACAAGCTGAGAGCGAAAGAAACGAAGTGAACAGAAGGCACCAAAGTAACGCCGCTGCAGTCTGATGATTGTACGGAGGTTTGTTTCTCAATTTAGGAGGATTACGGCAACAATACCGGGATGACGATCAACTAATTCTGACCAGGAAACGTCAAGATAGCACATCCGGACTTGATCGGCTCTGCACCTATTGGCGGATACCGCTCTCCAACTAAAGGTTGACTTCGTAATTGCCGACAAGCGCTACCATCGCGGCTAAACGTTTGTGACGCTCTGCGATTATTTATTCGGAGACTTTTTATGTAAAGCCTGCGACTATGACGGCCACGTGCTGCATTCAAACAACAGGAGGAGAAACTAAATGTCCAGTGACGAAGTATTAACTAACCAGCAAACAATCATCGCGAACCAAAAGACCATCCTGGAGAACCAGGAACAGATCAAGTCTAACCAGGAAAAACTTGATGAAGCCCTGTCGAACCAGGCGACGATAATCTCTAACCAACAGTCGATCCTTTCGAACCAGGAAAAGCTGGACACCGTGATTGCCAACCAGGAGCAGATTCTGGCCAACCAGGAACGGATACTCGCCAAGTGACCCGGAGATAGGACGCGTCATCTTGAAGTCGGCAGTTCTTAGGCCCTCAGGGCCGGTATTCAGTAGCCACGTTTGCCACCCCAGCGGGGCTGCCCCGCTGGGGACCCCGGTCCGTGCGGGCGTGGATCAAGGGCTCTAAGATCGATGAGCGCCGCAGGTGCGGAACAATCGCCTGGACAATGAAGTGTCGGCCCTTCGGCCCTAAGGATGTTGGGGGTTTCTTTCCACGCCCTTACGGACGTGGCTACTGAATATCGGTCCTGCGGACTTAAGAAAAGTTGGTTTGCTTTCCTATGACTGAAAAGCCACTCCCTCCTCTGGCCCGCCTGCTCCCATTACTGGTGCTATGCGTAGGCATCGCCATCTGGACTTTGCTGTGGCTATTACAGGTATTTCCGACATCAGTGTTCCCCTCTCCGGTGGCGGTAGCCAGGGGTTTGGGCGAAGAGATTCGCACCGGCCGGTTGCTCGGTGATCTGGTGGCTTCGCTCTTTCGCGTCACCACTGGCTTCATGCTCGCAGTAGTCCTGGGTGTCCCGGTCGGACTGTGGCTGGGTCATCACGCCCGTTCACGTTTTGCGCTGCTGCCGGCAATCAACTTCTTTCGCAGTCTATCGCCACTTGCCTGGATACCGTTTGCTATCCTATGGTTCGGTATCGGGGATCTACCGGCAATTTTTCTGATCTTCATGGCCTGTTTCTTCCCGGTCGTCATCGCTACCGTGGCCGCCGTCGCGAGCATCCCATCGGTCTATTTCCGAGTCGCACACGACTATGCCTTCAACGGTATGGAACTATTAACGAAAGTCACTTTGCCGGCCATCGCGCCCCAGGTAATCACTTCGCTGCGGGTCACCGCCGGTCTCGCCTGGTTGGTCGTAGTGGCAGCCGAGATGATCGCTGGGCGCGACGGACTAGGCTTCGCAATCTGGGACGCCCGCAATGGCCTGCGGATGGATCTGCTGGTGGCCGGCATGATCGTTATCGGCGTGATCGGCATGGTGATCGATCGCGTCTTAATGAGGCTCACGAAGATTCAGAGTGTCCGATGGGGATATGAAAGATAAGCCGCTGCGGTTGGAGGAAGCCTCCGTTAGCTTCGGCTCCGTCGAAGTTTTCCGTGGTCTCTCACTGGAGATATCGCGGGGCGAATTCGTCGCAATCGTCGGTCCTTCGGGATGTGGTAAGACAACCCTGCTGAATCTATTTTCGGGCTTTCTCAAACCTTCAGCTGGCCAGGTCTTGTGCTCAGGCACGGTGCGGATGGTCTACCAGCACGACAGCCTTTTCCCATGGCAAACCGCAGCGCAAAACATTGCGCTGGGCCTGCGCGATTTGAGCAGCGAGGCAGAACGCCAGCGGCAACTCGAAGAAATGCTGCGCTTGATCAACCTGGAAGAATTTGCGGGACACTATCCGCATCAACTTTCAGGAGGCATGCGCCAACGCGTCGAACTGGCCCGGGCATTAGCTGGAGATACGGACATCCTGCTGTTGGACGAACCGTTTTCATCGCTCGACTATCTAACTCGTCTGCGGATGCGTCGAGAGTTGTCGCGGATGCTCGAAGAATTGCCACGGACAGTTGTGCTGGTGACGCACGATATCGAGGAAGCTGCCCAGCTGGCGGACCGCATTCTGGTACTTTCGGATCGACCTGCTCGCATCTGCCGAGAGTTGGCAGTGGCTATCCCTCGCCCGCGCGAGCCGACGCACCCAAGAGTCGTAGAAACCGTGCATGCTATTTTGGCCGAATTCGGTCTCGAACAGGATCAGGAAAGGTAAAGTTGTTGTTGCGTCATTCGTTCGTTTAGAGATGGACACCGCCCACCGGGATCATTCGTTCGCTTAGAGGTGGGCACCGCCCACCGGTACGGCGTGGGTGACACCAGTCACCTCAATAAACGAACGTTGATTATTTACCCGACTCGGTTCTTCCACGGCGCAACGGTGGGCGGTGCCCACCTCTAAACGAACGTATTAAGAGCAAGCACGAGGATCAAAGTAAAAAAAGATCAAAGTACAAAACCAAAGCACAAAGCACGAAGACCAAAGACCAAAGACCAAAAGCCCTATCAAGTTCTGGAGGATTTTCAAATGCTTCGCTCCCCTATTTCACGCTGGCTGGTTGGTATCGTCGCTTTCATCGCGGTGCTTGCCGTGGTTAGGTTTAAGCCCTGGCAGTATCGCTCCACGAATGAAACGGCAGGCAGCAACTCAGCACAGCCTCGGCAGGATTTGAAAGTCGGGTACTTGCCCGTAACTTGCCACCTAACCTGTCCCGTAACTGATTTCGCTACCAAAACCAGCACTGACTATCGGTTCGAGTCGCTGCGCTTCACTGATTTTCCTACGGTCGTTGAATCGGTCAAAGGCGGTCGCCTGGACGCCACCTTCATGATTGCCCCTCTGGCGATGAAGCTACGCGAACAGGGCGTACCGGTTAAGATCGTTTATCTGGGACATCGCGACGGGTCGACTGTGATCGTGCGCAAAGACTTGCCGGCCCAAAGCCTGCGTGATCTGCGCGGCAAGACGTTTGCCATTCCGAGCAAGTACAGCAATCAGTATCTCGTGATACGCAAGCTTATGGACGACCAGGGGTTAGGCCTTGATGAAATGAAGTTCGTCGAGTTGCCACCACCTGACATGCCCGGGGCACTGGCTGCCCATGCCATCGATGCCTACTTCGTGGGCGAACCGCACGCCGCCAAAGCGGAACTCGACGGCAGTGGTCGGGTTCTCTACCATGCCAAGGATATCTGGCCACACTTCATTTCATGCGTGTTGGTGGTGACTGAAAAGCTGATTCGCGAGCGACCGGAAGTGGTCCGCGATCTCGTCCGCGGCATCGCCGAGAGCGGCGAGTGGGCCGAGGTCAATCGATTGGAAGCAGCCAAGGTGGTTGCACCCTATTTTCGGCAAGATGAGAAAGTGATTCGCTACGTGCTGACCCAACCGCCCGATCGCGTAAGCTACCGCATGCTGACGCCGACAGATGCAGACTTGCAACAGATCAACGACATGGCCGTTAAGGCCGGAATACTTGAAGGACCAATCGCGATGAAGGACTTGATTGATCGCCAGTTTATCCCGCTCGACATCAAGCCCGCGAATATTGACGCTGCACGATAAGAGGGGGGAACTGGGGAAAAGAGTAAAGGGGGAAAGGGAAATGGGGTTATGGGTAAAGGGTAGAGCGAAGATGCGGAAATGGCCCGGCCCGGCGTCCTTCCCCGGTTCCCCTTTTCCCCCGTTCCCCCTTCCCTGTTCCCCATTGTTCCCTTTCCGGCGTGCTAAAACGCATCCGCCATTGAGCGGATCTTGAGGGCGCCGCGAAAGTCGCTGAGGGCAATCTTGCCTCCCGTGCGAAACTCGACTTCTACTTTCCGGCCCGGGATCAGATCGACATAGTTATCGGCAAAGAAGCCAGTGTGACCAGGCGCCGACAAGTAAACCGCCCGCGCAAAATTGTCGGCGGAAACGGTGACTTTAAATCCACCTCGCACCGGCACAACATCGGCGACGATTTGCGGCTTGGGCAGATTGAGATCCTTGTAGGCTTCGAAGAAGTGCTGATTGCTGGACACCTGTTTGCCGCCGACAAAGACTTCGGTCAATAGAAATACTTCCCGCCCGTTCTTCCCTGCCAGCAAAGTCTTGATTGGTCGAGTGAAATACGATCTGCTTTTGAGCGACGCTATCTCAATATCCTGCCGTTGGCTCCACAATACACTTCCATTGAAATCGAGCAGCGTCAGACTCAATTGAGCTACGGCCAGCTGTACCCGATCAGAGACGACAAAGACGTCGAGGTTGCCGTTCTCCTCCTGCGGGCTGACCAGAATTTCACTGTAAAACCGTCGCGCATAGTATTGCAGCGCCTTCCATCGTCCGGTGTAATCGATGCTGGACCATGAAGCAACCGGCCAACAGTCGTTGATCTGCCAGTAAAGTGAACCCATATTGTGCGGCATGATTCGCCGCAAATGCTCGGCGCCGATCTTAATCCCCTCGGCTTGCAGGACCTGACTGACATAGAGAAACGATTCGAAGTCCTTCGGCTCCGGATATTCCCGCAGCATGTACTCTCGTATTAGTTGGTTACCACGTGGATGCCGTTGATGGGCCATCATCACCGGCGATTTGATGTCGTGGTCGGTCGGGACAGTGTAGGTGTTAACCGTCTCCAGCTGCGGGAACGACTGAAAACCATATTCGCTCATGAAACGCGGGCGTTGCTTTTCATATTCGCTAAACGGCAGGGACGCGTGCCAGACCTGCCAATAGTGGGCGTCGCCCATCTTCTGAGACTCGTTATCGTCTTCAAGGTTGGAACTGGGCGAACTAGGCCAGTAAGGCCGCGCAGGATCCAGGGAGCTACAAACTTCCGGCAGCACGCCATAGAAGAGCTTCAAATAATCATCCCATAACTTGGCGGGAAACTGGTCTTTCCAACCCCAGTGAAACCAGCCAGACTCGATTTCGTTATTACCGGCCCATATCACGATGCTCGGATGATTGCGCAACCGCTTTACGTTATCGATTGCTTCCTGCCGCACGTTGTCAAGAAACGCCTGATCGCCGGGGTACAAGCTGCAGCCAAACATGAAATCCTGCCAAACGAGAATGCCCATTTCGTCGCACAGTTCGTAGAAATCGTTGCGTTCATAAATGCCCCCGCCCCAGACGCGCAGCATGTTCATGTTGGTGTCGCGTACCGATTCGAGCAGTTGCCGGTATTTAGCTTTGCTAATGCGGGTGGGAAAACTGTCTGCCGGAATCCAGTTGCCGCCTTTGGCGAAAACGGGCACGCCATTGATCACAAAAGTGAAGCTTTTGCCAGACGCATCAGGCTGCTGCCTGAGTTCCAATGATCTCAGCCCCGTGCGTGTCGTAATTGCATCAAGCGGCTGGCCGTTAATCAACAGCCTTGCTTTGAAAGTGTAGAGTGGATGAGCGCCGAGTCCGTTTGGCCACCAAAGCGCTGGGCGCGCAATAGTGAAGTCAAGGGCCACGCGATTGGAACCCGGTGCCAGCTTCACCTCGCGTTTCGCGGCAACGCTCCGGTCAGTGAGATTGTCGACGATAATGGTTGCATTGGTTTCGCTGTTCGCAACCACTTCCACTGCGGCGGTCAGGTTTGCGGCGGCGGCCGTGACTTGCCTTGGCAGGATGTGCAAATCGTCCACCCGCGCTTTGTTCCAGGCTTCGAGAGACACCGGCCGCCAGACACCGCTCGTAACGAAACGTGGCCCCCAATCCCAGCCAAACTGATACGGCGCCTTGCGCGTATGCGGACTAGTTTTTTCGCCCTGATCGTTGCCGGCGGGCAACTGATAGTCGAGCTTGGTCATGAGCGGCGAGATTTCGTTGATAGGTGAACGGAAGCGGATGCGCAACGTGTTAAGGCCGGGTCTGAGCAGTCGTTTACAGTCAACCCGCCAGGTGCGAAACATGTTGTCAGCATTCAGCAGTGATTCATCGTTCACGAAAACGTTGGCGTAGGTGTCGAGTCCTTCGAATACTAAGTCGATGTTGTCGTGCGCAAGAATGTTGGGCGTGGCGTTGAAATTGGTCTGATACTCCCAGTCGGTCTTCCCGATCCATTGGAGCTTTTGTTCGTTGTCGCGATAGAAGGGATCGTCAATCAGTTTGTTGTTTAGCAGATCGGTGTGTACAGAGCCCGGTACGGTCGCTGAGTACCAGGTGTCTTTCCCGACCTCGCGAAATTGCCAGTCAGTGTGAACAGGGATTTTGATTTTTGAGGTGCCCCCATGCCTGGGTTTTGTTTGGGAATTTGCGCTATAGCCGGTGAAGGCTACCAAAGCCAGTACTGCAGACAATACTTTTGTGATCTTCATCTTTCGCTCACCTGGGTTTCGGGGCGTGAACGAGTCTGGCGGAAACCGTTGCTCTGGCTTTCTGTGTGCGATCTCTGTGTCCTTTGTGTCTCTGTGGTGGATGGACGAAAACTCACCACAGAGACACAGAGAACACAGAGATCGCACAGAGATGCAAAGCGGATCATCTTAATCCCAATGCTTTCAGATATCCCTGGTTAACCCGACAATTGGCGAACTTTACTCGCTCCAAATAGTCACTCAGCGCCTTCTGCACTTTTTCTTTCTCAGGCCGGTGCTTCCTCACTTCCTCAAAGGTTGTGCGTGGGCCATCCGCGAAGGCAATAATCGCGTCCCAACCCACCGGTTTGTTTATTGAGGCGACGCACGAAGTTGCGTCCAATTTCTTGTACGGCCAGAAACACCATCCAATATTGTTCCGCTCCAGCAGCGTCCTGTAGGAAGCGATCCACTCGTCCGTGTTTTCACCGGACTCTCCCATCCAGAGAGGAACACTATGCTGGTCTCGGAAATCAAGATAATCCTGAATCGCGCCTGTGTTCACTTCCATCCAGTACTTGTGAAAAGTGTAGACCAGCTTATCGTCAAAGGGTGGTCCAAAGACTTTGAAGTTGTTGTTCCATTGTGCCCCACCGAGGAAGATGACGTGGTTCTTGTCGACCTCTCTAATGCCGGCTACGATCTTGCGATAGAGCGGCTCCAGCTTTGGGTTTAGCCCCGCGGCGTCGAAATGGTGCGCAATCGGCTCGTTGAGTAGATCGTATCCGATGACCGTAGGTTCATTTCGATAACGCGCAGCAATCTTACGCCAGATCTTTACAGTCAGATCCTGGCTCTCGGGGCTTTCAAATAAAAACGGATAACCCCAGCTGTCATCAATGTTATCTCCAGTCTGTCCGCCCGGCGCGGCGTGCATGTCAAGAATTACATAGAGCTTTTCTGCCTTGGACCACGCTACCACATTGTCCAAAAGGCGGTACCCCTCACCTTCCAGCTTTGTTGGCCCGGCGTCTGATACAAACAGCCGATAGCTGAAGGGGACGCGAACAGAATTGAAGCCCGATTGTTTTATGAATCGGATGTCTTCCCGCGTGACGTAATTCTCCTGGTACGTTTTCCAAAATCGCCGCCCCTCGTCTTCACCAACCAGCTCATTGATGACCGTGGCAATCAACCGCGGTGAATTCGCGGTCTTGAATTTGAACATGTAACCTTCAGGCAGCAACCAGTTGCCGAGATTGATGCCTTTCAGCGGCAGCGGTTTACCATCCGTTGAGACCAGATCTTTTCCCCGAGTCGTTACGAACCTCGACTGACCGTTGATCGAGTTCGACGCTGCCAAGGTCAACAGCAGAATGACCCACCACAGCGCCTGCCTTTTCCTGCACCACGTCATCGTTTAATCACCTCGCCCTGAGGCCAAACATGCGACCAGAGAATTGCCGCCGCGCATGGTATTGACTTCGCGACTCAGGCGCAAGAACTTCGTGACGTACTGATGCTGTTTGAGTTTGATGAGGCATTGCTGGGGCATGAGGCCAGTACCACCTCACGATAGAGACTGTGGGAAAACTTGGTCTGGATCCGTTTAGAGAGTGCACTTGTGCACACCTGGGGTGGAAAGAGTTAATGCGGCGATGGTGTTTCGCCGAAGGGGCGCACAAGTGCGCTTTCTAAACGGATCCAACTCCGGACTCTTCACACAGTCTCGGTAGCGGGTGGGTCCTTCGATTGCTGATTGCCAATTTTAGTCCTCAACGCGCGGCTGACTTTCTCCAATCATATGCGCCTGAAAGATAAAATTCCGTGCTAATATGCGCGCCGTTCCCACTAACCGTCGAGAGATCAAATATGAAACTTCGATATCGAGTTTTTCCAATTGCCTTCCTGTTTTTCACGCTAGCAACCACTCTTAACTCCGCAGATGCTCAAACCTCCAAGCCTGGCGCAATCACGAAACCGACTATCGTAATTGTTCATGGCGCGTGGGGTGGTAGCTGGGCTTTCCGCAAAGTCGAGGTGCTCCTCCGGGAGAAAAACTTCAACGTGTATCGACCGCAACTTACCGGCCTGGGAGAGCGCGTGCACCTCAGTAGACCCGATGTCGGCTTAAGCACGCACATTGACGACGTCGTCAACTCGATATTGTATGAAGATCTGCACGACATTATTCTCATGGGCCACAGTTACGGTGGGATGGTCATCAGCGGCGTCGCGGATCGGGTGCCGGATCGCATTAGCCGTCTGGTCTATGTCGATGCTTTTGTGCCGAACGACGGTGAGAGCGTAATGAGCATCAACGGAACGCGAGGAGACTGGTTGAAACCGATGATCAAAGGAGACTACATCGTGCCGCCGTGGGTGAAGCCTGATCAGCCACCGCCCCACGACGTACCGCAGCCTTTGAAGACTTTTGCGGACCCAGTCACGCTGAAAAACAAAGCCGCTCTCAAGCTTTCCGCCACCTACATACTCACCGTGAACGCGGGTAAAGAAGCCAAAGACGACGACTTCTGGCCTCACGCCCAACGCGCGCGGGAACGCGGCTGGCCCGTTCTACAGCTGACCGCGGATCATAACGCCCAATGGTCTGCACCCGAAGCGTTGGTGGAAATGCTCACTCGCCTTCGTTGAGTAGTCTCATTCATTGTGAACTTTGCAGAAAGTGTCGAGAATGAGTTGCGTTATGAATGATTGGTCTTGCATACAGTTAATTCGTGAGACGAAATCCAAGCTTACCCGCGGCTCCGCCGCCCGATGTGAGGCGGTGGCTCTGCCCCGCCGTGTTGGTTGCTTTTAAATCTCCGGGGCTACGCCCCAAAAAGCAGAAGAGCAGTTGGCGGAACGGCGTAGCCGCTGCCGCACATCGGCCGGCGTAGCCGCGAGCTTGGCGCGTTGAGGGTCGTGGCCCAGGGCGTCTCTCTGTGGCTAAACATTAGTTTTTCACTTGCCCGGTACCGAAGAGAGGGGTTATGCAAGGTAAGTCACGACCAATCTTCTGCGCGCTGGCGTTCGGTGCAGTTACTTTGCTCAGTGTCCAACAGGCATTGGCCCAGCGGCAGCCGTTGCCCACACCCGAGAAGCTGAGTGACGGGATCGTCGTTCGCCTCGGGGACTCAATCCTGAAGGTCAAGGTCTGCACAGATACTGTGATTCACGTCGCCTGGGCGAAGGACCACGCATTCTTCGCGCGTGAGACGCTCGTGGCTGCGCCAAAGCGGTGCGAAGCAACGCCGTGGAACTTCAGCAGAAGCCCCCGCGAAGCTCTGGTTACAACCGCAAAACTCAAGGTCAAAGTTGACCTGGCGACCGGCGCACTCGGCTTCTACGATCGAAACGGACAAGCGGTTGCGATGGAGAAGAAGAACGGCAAAACCCTCACGCCCGCCGAAGTGCAAGGTGAGAAGACTTTTCATGTCCGCCAGGTATGGCAGTCGAACCCGAACGAAGCGCTCTACGGTCTGGGCCAGCATCAATTCGGGTTAATGAATATCAAGGGCTTCGATCTGGATCTTTGGCAGCGCAATACGCACGTGGTGGTGCCCTTCCTCGTTTCCAGCCGTGGCTACGGAATTCTTTGGGACAACACGTCATGGACTCGGTTTGGCGACCTGCGCGATTTCGAGTTCATTCCCGCCGACCGTCTGCTTGATGCGAGCGGCAAGCCAGGCGGTTTCACCGGGTCCTACCACGCTGGTGCCAACTTTGATAGGCGCGTGGCCACGCGTCTCGATGCGCGTATCGATATTGAGACGCCTGATCGGAAAGACCATCCGCACACGCGCATTCATCCGGACCTGCCGGCCACCGGCGATATCAGCGTGCGCTGGGAGGGATCAGTTGAGCCCCCGGTGAGCGGCGAGTATCTCTTTCAAACCTATTCGAACAGCGGCGTCAAACTTTGGATTGACGATCAGCTGATCATTGACCATTGGCGACAGGGCTGGCTCGCCTGGAAAGACATTGCGAAGCTCCAACTCAGCGCCAAACGTCGCTACCGGTTGAAGCTTGAATGGACCAGAGACCAGGGAGAGGAGACGATGCAACTCCTCTGGAAGACCCCGGCAGCCAGCGCCGATACTTCGCTTTGGTCCGAGGTCGGTGACGGAATTGACTACTACTTCATGTATGGCCCCGAGATCGATCAGGTGATTGCGGGTTATCGGAGAGTCACCGGCCAGGCGCCAATGATGCCGCGCTGGGCTTATGGATTGTGGCAATGCCGCCAGCGCTACGAGACCCAGCAGCAGAGCCTCGACATTCTTGACGGGTTCCGTTCACGCGGCATTCCGCTCGATAACATTGTGCAGGATTGGTTTTACTGGAAAGCGGATCAGTGGGGTTCGCACCAGTTTGATCCCGAGCGCTTTCCCGATCCGGAAGGTTGGATTCGAACGATCCACGACAAGTACCACGCCAGGTTAATGCTTTCGGTTTGGCCTAAGTTTTATCCGAATACCGAAAATGCGAAGGCCCTGCGCGCCCGCGGCTTTCTTTATGAACAGGGTTTGGCGGAGGGAGAAAAAGACTGGATCAATTTTGTCTACACCTTTTACGACGCTTTCAATCCGGAAGCCCGCAAGCTTTTCTGGTCGCAAATGGAGCGGGAACTTTTCCGCAAGGGCGTCGATGCCTGGTGGATGGATGCGACTGAGCCGGAACTGATTCACGGGCCGGAACTCGAAGGGACCAAAACGCACATGCATCCAACCGCGCTGGGCTCGGGCTCGCGCATGCTGAATGCTTATCCGCTGGTTAACAGCCAGGCGGTTTATGAGGGACAGCGTTTGGCCGCTCCCGACCAGCGCGTCTTCATTCTCACGCGTTCGGGCTTTGCCGGTCAGCAGCGGTACGCCTCGGCCACCTGGTCCGGCGACATCACATCTACCTGGACCACGATGCGCAAGCAGATTCCGGCGGGCCTGAGTTTTTCACTTTCGGGACTTCCTTATTGGACCATGGACAGCGGCGGATTCTCTGTGCCGGCGCGTTTCTCGCGCCCGAACGCCAAGCCTGAAGATGTCGAGGAGTGGAACGAACTGAACACGCGCTGGTTTCAGTTTGCCACGTTTGTTCCCCTGTTGCGGGTGCATGGCGAGTTCCCCCATCGCGAGATGTGGTACTTCGGAGGCGAGTCGCATCCCGCCTTTCAAACGATGCTTAAGTTTGATCGCCTCCGTTACCGGCTTTTGCCCTATATCTATTCGCTCGCGGGGGAGGTGACCCAAACCGGCGGCAGCATCATGCGGGCGCTGGTGATGGACTTTCGTAACGACGCCAAGGCGCGCGAGATTGGTGATCAGTATATGTTCGGCCCGGGGCTGCTGATCAATCCGGTTACGACTTACAAAGCGCGCAGTCGCCCTGTCTACCTCCCGCGTTCCGGCGGCTGGTACGACTGGTGGACCGGCGAGATGTATGCGGGCAGCCAAACGATTTCAGCAGCGGCGCCGTATGAATCTATGCCTCTCTTCGTGAAAGCAGGTTCAATTATTCCCATCGGCCCGGAGTTGCAATATACGGCAGAGAAACCAGCCGATCCGATTACGCTCTATGTTTACGCGGGCGCCGATGGGGTGTTTACGCTCTATGAAGACGAGGGACTCAATTACAACTACGAGCATGGAAAGTTCACGCGAATAAGATTGCAGTGGGATGACCTTAGTCGCTCGCTGAAGATCGGGAAACGCGAGGGCTCATTCGCCGGGATGCTCAGCGAACGGACGTTTTCAGTGGTTTTAATCTCAAAGACAAAGCCGCGTGGTTTCTCGTTTACGCCGCGGGTGGACCGCACCGTTCGTTACGATGGTAACGAAATCAAGATACGTTTTTAGCAACATAAGACAGAACTACTTCTCTGTGGAGAGTTTTTCTCACCCACCCGCAAAAGAACAATTCACGACAAGGGAGTTGTAAATTTCAGACAGACAGGTGACGGCACCTCCACGACATGACCCGTTGTATTAAGCCGACCGGTCTTCGAATCAAGCCGGAAAGTGACAATGGTGTCCGATTTTTGATTCGCTACCAGGAGAAACTTTCCAGTCGGATCAATCGCAAAATTTCGCGGAGTCAGGCCCCCGGTTGATTCGTGAGCGATGAAGGTTAGACCACCGTTTCGGGGATCGATCTTGAAGGCAGCGATACTGTCGTGACCGCGGTTCGAACAGTAAAGAAATCGACCGTCGGGAGAAACGTGGATGTCGGCACCCGTATCTGCGGCCGTAGGGTCCCTTGGCAATGTCGGCAGGGTTTGCAACTCCCTCAAGTTGCCTTTGGTCTGATTGACAGCGAAAGCGGTTACCGTCGCTTGCAGTACATTTATGACATAGGCGTAGCTGCCGCCAGGATAAAAAGTTAAATGCCGCGGTCCGGCGCCGGAACGCGGGAGGTAGACAGGGCGACTGCGCGCTTTGTAAGTCGTAACCGGATTGATCAGCAGCCCCGGGCCGAACATATACTGATCACCAATCTCGC